>JBGPDK010000150.1:0-8274 GCA_041482235.1 Thermoanaerobaculia bacterium
GGAGACCTCGCGCAGCCCGCCCGCCTCGCCCTCACCGGCGTCCTGGCGTCTCCCCCGCTCTTCGAGATGATCGAGGTGCTGGGCAGGGAGACGACCCTGCGGCGTCTCCTGGCCTTCGCGACCCGCGTCGCGGGCCCGCCCGTGGCACACTGAAGAGGCCCATGGACGACACCCCTCTGCGCGTGCCCGAGGCCCCCGGGAAGGACTTCATCCGCGAGATCCTCGACGAGGACATGCGCACGGGAAAGCACGCCGGACGAGTGGCGACACGCTTCCCCCCCGAGCCGAACGGCTATCTCCACATCGGGCACGCCAAGTCGATTTGTCTGAATTTCGGCGTCGCGAGCGAGTACGGGGGAACGTGCAACCTCCGATTCGACGACACGAATCCGCTCAAGGAGGAGACCGAGTACGTGGACTCGATCCAGGAAGACGTGCGCTGGCTCGGGTTCGACTGGCAGGACCGGCTCTTCTACGCGTCGGACTATTTCGAGAAGCTCTACGAATTCGGCGAGGCGCTGATCCGCTCGGGCAAGGCCTACGTCTGCGACCTCTCGGCCGACGAGGTGCGGGCGTATCGAGGCACGCTCACCGAGCCGGGCCGCAACAGCCCGTGGCGCGAGCGTCCGGCAGCCGAGAGCCTGGATCTTTTCCGGCGGATGCGCGCCGGCGAATTCCCGGACGGCTCGCGCACGCTGCGCGCGAAGATCGACATGGCTTCGCCCAACATCAACCTGCGCGATCCGGCCCTCTTCCGCATTCGCAAGGCCACGCATCACCGCACGGGCGACGCGTGGTGCATCTACCCGATGTACGACTACGCGCACGCGCTGTCCGACTGGATCGAGGGCATCACCCACTCGCTGTGCACGCTGGAGTTCGAGGACCACAGGCCGCTCTACGATTGGTGCCTCGAGGCTCTCGACCTTCCGTCCCGCCCGCGCCAGATCGAGTTCGCCCGGCTGAACCTCACGTACACCCTTCTCTCCAAGAGAAAGCTCCTCCAGCTCGTGACGGGCGGCCACGTGACGGGTTGGGATGACCCGCGCATGCCCACGCTCGCGGGCCTCCGGCGTCGCGGTTTCACGCCCGAGGCCCTGCGCGACTTCTGCAACCGTATCGGCCTCGCCAAACGCGACAGTGTCGTCGAAGTCGAGCTCCTCGAGCACTGCCTGCGTGAGGACCTGAATCGCCGCGCGCCGCGCGTCATGGCAATCCTCGATCCCGTTCGCCTCGTCCTCACGAACTATCCGGAGGGGAAGGTGGAGGAGCTGGACGCCGTCAACAACCCCGAGGACGCCGCCCAGGGGACGCGGAAAGTGCCTTTCTCGCGCGAGCTCCTCATCGACCGCGACGATTTCCGCGAGGTGCCGCCTCCGAAATACCACCGGCTCTCGCCGGGACAGGAGGTCCGTTTGCGCTGGGGATACATCGTCCGGTGCGAGGAGATCGTGAAGGACGCCGCGACCGGCGCGATCACGGAGCTGAGGTGTCGATACGACCCGGACACGCGTGGCGGCGACGCGCCCGCCGGCCGGAAGGTGAAGGGGACGATTCACTGGGTTTCGGCGCCTCACGCGCTTCGCGCGGAGGTCCGCCTCTACGACCGGCTCTTCTCGACTCCGAACCCGGACGAGGCACCCGAGGGGCGCGCCTTCCTCGCGAATCTCAATCCCGGCTCGCTCGTCGTGAAGACCGGTTGCCCGGTCGAGCCGTCTCTCGCCTCGGCGAAGAGGGGCGACGTCGTCCAGTTCGAGCGCGTCGGCTATTTCACGGTCGACCCGAACAGCGGCCCTTCGGGTCTCGTCTTCAATCGGTCCGTCTCGCTGCGCGACACGTGGGGCAGGATCGAGAAGAAGGCCCGCGCCGGCACGTGACGGCCAAAGGACGGCTCTTTCTCTGGGCGCCCGTCGCGCTCCTCCTCGGCTATGAGTTCTTTCTCTCGGCTCAGCCGCCGCACGGCCTGCCGCCGCTCGGTCCCTGGTTTCCGGAGAAAGACAAGTTCGAGCACGTCGCCTACTTCTTCGTGACGGGTCTTCTCGGTGTCCGCGCCGCGCACTTCGGCGAAGGCTGGAGCCGGGTCAAGACGTCCGTCTTCCTGATCCTCGCCGGCCTGCTCTGGGGCTGCTCGGACGAGATCCACCAGTCGTTCACGCCCGGCCGCGATGTCGAGATCGGAGACGTCCTCGCAGACGTCGCGGGCGTCGCGCTCGCCGTGGTGTTCGGAGAAAGAATTCTTAGAAAGGTCGGATTGGGCAGCACTGTTCGCTAGAGGTTCCGAGAACGGAGGGGGCTTGGGGGAACCGATTCGGGTTCCCCCAGGACATAGTCGTGGCCACTCGCTGCCGCGCCTTCGGCGCGGCGCCCGGCTCCGCCGGGCGAGCGAGTGGCTGGGGGGCAGGGATTTGAACCCCGATAGCCAGATCCAGAGTCTGGAGTCCTACCGTTGGACGACCCCCCAGTGCACGCAGGGCCGCGCATTATGCGGGTCCTCCCGCGCACGGTCAAACCGCGGGACGAACGGCTATTGCCCCGCGAGGCTGCGGAAGAACGCCGCGAGATCCTCTGGCTTCCCATTGCCCTGGTATGTCACCGAGATCGCGCTGCCGGAGCGCGCGGCCTTCGGGGGACGCCCGGGCTTGCCGCGCCGGACGGATGCCGCACCCGCGCTCGCGGCGCCCGCGCCGGCCGCCTTGCGCACCGAGCGCCGCCGCCTCGAACCGGCGGGCCGAAGGCGCGAGACGTCCGGCGGTCCGAGACGGACCCCGAACTTCGAGCCCACCGCATCGATGACCTTCTTGGCCTCGAGCACGGGATCTTTCCTGAGCATGGCTTTCGCGTAGGCAATCGCGCCCGGACGGTCGATTCCGAGACGCTTGCGCACGTCGCGGATGATGCCCGCGCTGATCGTCTTGGGATTCAACTTGAACACCTTGCCGATCGCGGCCTTCACTTCGCGCTCCGTGAGCGCCTTGTTCTTCTTGAGCTGATCCGTGACGAACGTTCGAATGCCTGCCAGACTCTTATCCATCTGATCGTTCCTCCCTGACCCGCAACTATGTCACAAGGCAGAGCACAAAATCAATATTGGGGAGTATGCTCTTCCCATGCTGGAAGATTTCCGCAACGAGCCGTTCACCGATTTTTCACAGGCCGAGTCCCGTTCGGCCTTCGAGTCCGCTTTCGCGCGCCTCGAGCGCCAGAAGGGCGCCGAGATCCCCGTCGTCGTCGGCGGCCGGCGCCTCAGGACCGGGCACCTCCTCGAGAACCGGAACCCGGCCGACCGGGCCGACGTCCTCTCGCGCCATCACCTCGCGGACCGCAAGGTCGCGGAAAGGGCGCTCGAAGCGGCGGTGAAGGCCCAGAAGGTCTGGGGCGACGTGGCGCCCCGCGAGCGGGCGTCCGTGCTCCTTCGCGCCGCCGCGCGGATGCGCGAGAAGAAGCACGAGTTCTCCGCGACGATGGTGCTCGAGATCGGCAAGTCCTGGCCCGAGGCCGACGTCGAGACCGCCGAAGCGATCGACTTCCTCGAGTTCTACGCTCGCGAGATGCTGCGCTGGGGCGGCGAGATTCCCGTGACGCCGTACCGCGGAGAATTTCCCGAGACGCGCTACCTGCCGCTCGGCGCCGGCGCCGTCATTCCCCCGTGGAATTTCCCGAATGCGATCCTCACCGGGATGACCGTCGCTGCCGTCGTGGCCGGAAACGCGGTCGTCCTCAAGCCGGCGTCGGACACGCCCCTCATCGCCTGGAGGGTCTTCACGCTCCTCGAGGAGGCCGGCGTGCCGGACGGCGTCGTGAATTACCTCCCGGGACCCGGCAGCGACGTCGGTGATTTTCTCGTCGAATCTCCCGCCACGCGCTTCATCTCCTTCACGGGCTCGAAGGCGGTGGGCCTCGGCATCCACGAGAAGGCGGCGAGAGTCGCGCGCGGCCAGCGCTGGATCAAGCGGACCGTCCTCGAGATGGGGGGCAAGGACTTCATCGTCGTGGACGAGGACGCAGATTTCGACTTCGCCGTCGCGCAGGTCGTCGCGTCGGCCTTCGGATTCCAGGGCCAGAAGTGCTCGGCTTGCTCGCGCGCCATCGTGCACCGGCGTCTCTACAGGCGCTTCGTGGACGCCGTGATCGCCCGCACCGCGAAGCTCACGGTCGGGCCGACGCGGGACGGAAAGAACTTCATGGGCCCCGTCGCCTCCGAGCGCCAGCTCAAGACCGTGACGGACTACATCAAGGCGGGCCGCCGCGAAGCGAAGCTCGGGACCGGCGGGACATGGAACGGCCGCACCGGCAACTTCGTCCAGCCGACCGTCTTCTACGACGTGAAGAGAACGGCGCGCATCTTCCGCGAGGAGATCTTCGGGCCCGTGCTCGGCATCACCGAGGCGCGAGACTTTTCGCACGCGATCGAGCTCGCGAACGCGAGCGAGTACGGCCTCACGGGCTCGTACTTCGGCCGCGACCGGTTCCGCATCTCGGAGGCCAAGAGGCGCCTCCACACGGGCAACCTGTACATCAACCGCAAGTGCACGGGCGCGCTCGTGGGCGTCCACCCGTTCGGCGGGTTCGACATGTCGGGCACGGACAGCAAGGCGGGCGGCCGCGACTACCTCGGGCTTTTCCTGCAGGCGAAGTCGATCTCGGAGAAGCTGTAGGGCCCTGCTCCTTCCGCCGGGAATGAACCGGGCGTCGCCCGCGTTCACGGCGGCATGATCACCCTCCGGAAGGCCGAGGACCGCGGACACGCCGACCACGGCTGGCTCAACACGTACCACTCGTTCTCGTTTGCCGACTACCACGACGCACGCCATATGGGCTTCCGGGCGCTGCGCGTCCTGAACGAGGACCGCGTGAAGCCCGGAATGGGCTTCGGCACGCACGGCCACCGGGACATGGAGATCGTTTCCTACGTCCTCGAGGGCGCGCTGGCGCACAAGGACAGCATGGGCAACGGCTCGACGATCGTGCCGGGCGACGTGCAGTACATGAGCGCCGGCACGGGCGTGCGCCACAGCGAGTTCAACGCGAGCGGCACCGGGCTCCTTCACTTCGTCCAGATCTGGGTCCTCCCGGACCGCGACGGATACGCGCCACGCTACGGGCAGATCCGCGTCGAGAGGGCCGACAAGGCAGGCCGCCTGCGCCTCGTCGCCTCGCCCGACGGCGCGGAGGGATCGATCGCCCTCCGTCAGGACGTGAAGCTCTGCGCGTCCGTGCTCGACGCCAACGCGTCGACGTCCCTCTCGCTCCCGAAAGGGCGGCATCTGTGGGCTCAGGCGCTCCGCGGCACGGTCGAGGTGAACGGCCACGCGCTCTCGGCCGGCGACGGCCTCGCGGCCTCGGACGAGACGGCCTTCACGTTCAAGGCACAGGCCGGCGAGACCGAGTTCCTCGTCTTCGACCTGGCCTGAAGGACTCGGGAGCCTGGTATCCCCGCTCCTTCGCGCGTGAACTCGCGGAGCGGGGGCAGCACGCGCGTGCGTCGCGAGGGCACCAGGCCTCCCTCGCCTCTCAGAGCGCCGGCAGGTCCCGGCAGCACGCCTCCCGGCAGCGCTCGTAAACCGAGCCGCGCTTGACGGGGGTGAAGCCCGCGTCGCGGATGAGCGCCAGCATTGACTCCTCGCCCATCTTGTTGTGCGAGCCCGCCGCGGCGACGACGTTCTCCTCGATCATGATCGAACCGAGATCGTCCGCTCCGAACGACATGGCGACGCTTCCGATCTTCGCGCCCTGCGTGAGCCACGAGCCCTGCACGTGAGGCACGTTGTCGAGATAGAGGCGCGCGATCGCGAGCGTGCGCAGGTAGTCGTAGCCGCCCGCCGTCTCGACCGTGCCGTCCATCGCCGTGTTCTCCTCCTGGAACGTCCACGGGATGAAGGCCGTGAAGCTCTCGACGCCCTCGGCGAGCGACGCATCCTGCACGCGCCGCACGACGTCGAAATGTCGGAGGCGCTGTTCGTGCGTCTCGCCCACCCCGAACATCATGGTAGCCGTCGTCGGCATGCCGAGGCGGTGGGCCTCGCGGTGAACCTCGGCCCACTTCCGGGTCGGAGCCTTCGTGAGCGCCCAGACACGCTTACGCACCTCGTCCTCGAGAATCTCGGCACCTCCGCCCGGAACGGACTGGAGGCCGGCCTTCTTCAGGCGTTGGAGGACGTCCGCGATGGTCGTCTTCTCCTTCTTCGCGAGGAAATAGATCTCCGGCGCCGAGAACGCGTGCCGGTGAACCCGCGGATACTTCTCCCTGAGGAATGAAAGCAGCTCCTCGTAGAAGGAGAACGGCAGCTCGGCGTGAACGCCGCCCTGCAACAGGATGCCCGTGCCGGAGAGCGCGATCGTCTCCTCGACCTTCTTTCCGATCTCCTCGAACGGCAGAACGTAACCCTCGGCGTCGCCCGCGGGCCGGTAGAACGCGCAGAACGCGCAGCGGTAGATGCAGACGTTCGTGTAGTTGATGTTCCGGTCGATCTGGTACGTGACGCGACCTTCGGGATGCTTCCGCCGCCTCACGTCGCCCGCCGCCGCGCCGGCCTCGAGCAGAGTCGCTTCCCGGAAGAGCGTGAGGGCTTCGTCGAACGTGAGGCGCTCGCCTCCGCGGACGCGCGCAAGGGCCTCGGCCACGCGGCGCGAGCCCCCGAGCCCCGGCACGGGCGCGTTCGGCAGGATGGCCGGAGCCGCCGGGGCGATCGGCGCGGCGGACACGGCGGACGCTTCAGCCTTCCCGGCGGGGAACGAGCGGCACGCCCGCGAAAGGCGGCAGGTCGGGAGAGGGAAGGAGTCCGTGGACGTGCGCGCGGCGGTAGAACTCGGCGAGGCCCTTCTCGTCCTCGGCCTCGAGGTCGTGGTGGAGGTTCCCTTCGAGGTACTCGTGGAGCGTTGCTTGCCCGAGTCCCGTCCGCTGCGAGGCCGTGGCGACGATCTCCGCCAGATGGGTCTTCGCGTACTCGCGCGACCAGAGGAACGGCTCGGGCGGCACGGACGGCCGCACGGCCCACACCGCAAACACGAACGGGAGCCCCGTCAGGCGCTGCCAGCCCTCCGCGAGGTCGAGGACGTGAAGGCCGGACAGGTCGGCCTTCAGCGCCGGCTCCCCGATGAGGAGGGCCGCATCGTGGTGCGCGAGCATCTCGCCGAGATCGGGCGCGGCCGTGTGGAACTCGGGCTTCCTGCCGAGGAGATCGCGAAACAGGATTCGCGCCATCGCGGCGGACGAGCGGGACGCGACGTCGAGGGCAACCGTCTTCGCGTCCTCGAGGGGCTGCCGGCTCACGAGGACGACGCTCCTCACGCGCTCGCGGGACGCGATCCCGACGCCGCGCACGATCCGGATGCCGGGAATGCGCGCGGCCTCGATCGAGGGCACGAGCCCGGCCTCGACTTCCCCGCGCGCGAGGCGGTCGGCGCAGGCGGACGGAATGTCCGTCAGCGCCTCGACGCCGTCCACCGCCCCGCGCAGGAAACCCCACGTCAGCGGCCAGGCGTTGACGTAATCCACGAGCGATGCGCGTAGCACGGCGGTCATGCCCCCTCCTGAAAATACACCACGCCGACGCGTCCGGGGCGGACTCGGCGACAATGGGTCGTGCCGGCGGAAACAACGCCTCCCACCGTCTCCGTCGTCATGCCCTGCCTGAACGAGGCGGAAACCGTCGCGGGGTGCGTCGCCGAGGCCCTGGCCGCCCTGACCCGGGCCGGAATCGACGGCGAGGTGCTCGTGGCCGACAACGGCTCGACGGACGGCTCGCGTGAGCTCGCCGCACGCGCGGGAGCGCGCGTCGTGACCGTCGCCACGCGGGGCTACGGCGCCGCGCTCGCGGGCGGTTTCGCCGCGGCGCGCGGCCGGTATGTCGTCATGGGCGACGCGGATCTCTCGTACGACTTCGGCGCCGTTCCGGACTTCGTGAAGGCTCTCGATGCGGGCGCGGACCTCGTCATGGGCTCGCGTTTCCAGGGCGTGATCGAGAAGGGCGCGATGCCGCCGCTCCACCGCTGGCTCGGGAACCCGGTCCTCAGCGGGCTCGGCCGGCTTTTCTTCCGCACCGACGTGTCCGACTTCCACTGCGGCCTGCGCGGCTTGCGCCGGGACGCGGTTCTCGCCCTGGACCTCCGGACGACCGGCATGGAGTACGCGAGCGAGATGGTCGTCAAGGCCGTGCTCTTCGGATTGAAGGTCTCCGAGATTCCGGTGCGGCTCCGGCCGGACGGGCGCTCCCGGCCGCCGCACCTCCGGACATGGCGCGACGGCTGGCGCCACCTGCGCTTTCTCCTCCTCTA
>JBGPDK010000151.1:0-8271 GCA_041482235.1 Thermoanaerobaculia bacterium
GCTCACCCACTCGTGACGCCTCGCTTTTTGGGGGAAAATGCTCGTGTCAGCCTTTATCGAAATCAGGAGATCAGCCGCTAGGTTCTAGTGGTGCGCGGGGCGCGTTTATGCCACTTGGTTATCCCGCGACCTTTTCGCTACCTCAGTTCATCATCCCCATTCCGCGACCGCCGTTCATCATGTTTCCCATGACGACGTAGCCGTCGTTAGTGGCGTTGTCGTTGACGACCGCGTAGGCCATCACCATCCCGGTCGAGCCCTGGGTGAGGCGTACCCGGACCTGCATGCCGGTGTCGCCCGTGCCGAAGCGCGAGTGGAGGTTGAGAAGCACGTCGTTGAACTGATGGGACGAGTACCCTACGATCGAGAACGGCAGGCTCGTAGCACCCGCGCCCGAGGGCACAGAGCCGTCGGAGTCCAGGACTTCCACGACGCCGTTCACCGTTCCCGAGTTCGTATTGACGACGCTCACGTTGACGCGGTTCCCGGGCCCGGGCAGAAGGCCCAGCATGTACATCGCGAAGTCGTCCATCCCGAAGGAGCCGCCCATCATCGGCATCGACTGGAGCGACATCGTCGACGGCATTCCCATGAACGACAGACCGTAGGCGCCGCCACCGCCGTTGTTGTAAACGCGAATGACGGCCGAGACTGAGGAGCCGGCGACGATCCGGATGTTGCCGGCGCCTTTCGAGACACCAAAGGTCGCCGAGAGGACGTCGGGCAGGTAGACGACCGGCTGGGTCAGCGTCATCGGCACAGTCGCCACCGGCGAGGCGTTCGGCGCATCCGCCGAGTAGAAGTAGAGCGTCGCGGAGACCGGCACCGTCTTGCAGCGGATCCAGAGGTCCGTCTGGAAGAATGCGCCGTTCTTGCCGTCGACGCGGACCGCGGCGGGAACGACGATGTCGGAGGACATGCCGTCGAAGGGCCCGTTCTGCATGCCGCCGGTCTGTGCGGCCGCCGGGAGGGCCAATCCGAGCAGGACGAACAGGAGGACACCGGGGACGAATCGCTTGACCAGGTTCATGGGACTTCTCCTTTAACCTTCCGTGGAACTATCTTGAAATCGACTCTCAGACTCAATGAAGCATATGCCTCAGGATGTCACTATCCTACTATATAACGATTTAGTTATAAATACGCACCCAGAACGTACGCGCTACTCCTCATTCCACTACGAGTTCGAACACGAGGCCGGTCATGGCTCCCGCCGACTCGCCGACATGCTGAAGGTTGTGGCAGTGGACGAGCCAGCGGCCCGGGTTGTCGGCGAGAACGGACGCGTCGAACCTCTCCCCCGCGTTCAGAGGGAGAGTGTCCTTACGAAAAGGGGTCGGCACGTCGAACCCGTCGGTCGCAAGGACTTCCCAATGCAGTCCGTGGACGTGCATCGGGTGGACCATGTTGCCGGTATTGACCATCCGGAACAGAATCTTCTTCCCGCGCTTGACGCGCACCTCGGGGATCGCGGGCGCCGTCTTTCCGTTGATCAGGAGAGTCGAGGCCATCACCCCGGCGCTCGTCATTCCGCCGCTCATGCCCCCCGTCCCACCGGAACCGCTCATCGAGAATGAACCGAACTCGCCGACGACGAGCGGCACTTCGATGTCCCACGTCCGTGCGCCGTCGGGCGGATCGACGATCAGGAGGCCGTAGAGACCTCTGGCGATCTGCGCCGCGCTGTCGTGGTGCGGGTGGTACCAGTACGTGCCGGGGGCCGGGGCTGGGAACTCGTACGTGAATGTCCCGCCTGGTTGGACGACCGGGGCCGTCACCCCCGGCACACCGTCCATGCCGTTCGGGACGGGCACTCCGTGCCAGTGGATCGTCGTCGGCTCGGGGAGCCGATTGACGAGCGTGATGCGGAGGAGGTCGCCTTCGCGGACGTGGAGCTCGGGCCCCGGGAGTGTCCCGTTGTATGCGTAGGCCGAGACGGTGACGCCGGGTGAGATCTCCCAGCGCGTCGCTGCGGCTGTGAACGTGAACTCCCGCGTCGCGGCGCGGGCCGTCCCGGCGCCCGCGACGAGCGTCAGCAGTAGCGCGGGAAGAAGTCGATGCATTTTCCGTGTCATGGCCGTGGGCCTCCTCGGTCAGTCCACTAAGATCAAGTCTGGTGCCACCGTCTGGAGCGAATCCGGAGCGAAACCGGGGATTCCTGCCTCGATTGGCGCGAATCAGCCCGACTCGCCGGGGTATTTCTCCTCAGGGGAGGTGCTTCATCGAACCTGAACCCTTGGGCATCGCGCCAGGTTGGGACGAGGTGCCCGGCTGCATCCCGTTCGCGTCCATCCCCCCGGGCGCCATGCCGGAAGCGCCGCGCGGCATGCCCCACGACCCCTCGTGCATCCCCATCGACCCCATCGGCATCACGCGAGGGGCGTCCCGCGCCGACAGCAGACACATCTGGCCGGCAGCTACGAAGACCGGCGCTGCGCCTGGAAGGCGCGTCGCGACCTCGACGCGCCCTTCGAAAACGGCGAGCGCCACTCGTCCGCCCGAATCCGCTTCGACTCCATAGCGCGTCCCGCGCACCGAAAGAAGCGCCCCGGGCACGGCGACGACGCGCTCCTCGCCGCTCGTGAGCTTTTCGAACCACGCCTTGAACCGGCCCTTCTGGATCGTGAGGATCACCCCCGGCTCGTCCCCCGCGAGCCGCGCCTGCGCGGACGAACCGATCTCGAAGCGGGCCGCGCGCGCCGGAACAGAGAGGGTCGCGTGCCCCCAGAAGCCCGTCGTCACCTCGTCACCCGGCCCCGCGGCAACGCCTATGCTGGCACGCTCTTCCTTTGAAGCGTCCGCCCGGCGCGCAAGCACGACCTTGCTCTTCACCTCGTCGAATCGGTATTCGAGCGGCTCCGCGGAATGACCGGCAGTGGCCGCGAGCGTCAGGACGAGGATGGGGGCGAGACGGGACCTTCTCATTGCGACTCCTCCGGCGGGCGTATCCCTGCGCTCCCCACCTTCAGCTTCCGTGCCAGGGTCTTCCGGTCGATGCCGAGCTGGCGCGCCGCGTCCGTCCGGTTCCCCCCGGTGGACGCCAGGACACGCTCAACGTGGGCTCTTTCCGCGTTTTCGAGCGAGCGCGATTCGCCCGGATCCGGCCCGGTTTTCCGTCCCGGCGGTGGAAGAGTGGCACCGAGACCGACAAGAACGCGGCGAGTGGCTGCTTCGTCGTCGAGCCGTCCCACCTCGATTGCGGTTCGGCGGATTGCGAGAGCGAGTTCGCGCACATTACCGGGCCAATGGTGCGACGAAAGGAGCGTCAAGACTTCAGGACTGGCCGGTGGAAGGGGCTGTCCTGTTTCGCGTTCGACGGCATGCCGGAAGTGCTCGACGAGCAGCGGCAGATCGGAAAGCCTCTCGCGCAGGGGTGGGATCCGAATCTCGTAGCCGGCGAGGCGATAGAACAGATCCTGTCGGAACCGGCCTTCCGCGACCATGGCGCCGACGTCCCGGTGCGTCGCTGCCACCATCCGGACGTCCAGCGTCTCGCCGTGCTCGGCGCCCAGCGGCATCGCAATGCCATCCTCGAGAAAGCGAAGGAGCTTGACCTGGAAAGGCGCGGAGACTTCGCCGATTTCGTCCAGAAACGCGGTTCCTCCGTGAGCCCGCGCGAGGGCTCCGCGCCGATCTTTGTGGGCATCGGTGAAGGCTCCGCGGACGTGGCCGAACAGCTCGCTCTCGAGAAGAGTGTCGGGAATCGATCCGCAGTGAACGGGCACGAAAGGTCCGGCTGCGCGCGGGCCAAACTGATGGAGCGCTCGGGCTACCAGTTCCTTTCCGCTCCCTGTCTCACCGAGAATGAGAACGGGAACCCTCAGAGGCGCCACGCGCGCGACGGCCTTGTAGACCTCGACAATGGCCGGATGCGACCCGACAATCAGGCTTTTCGGCCCCTCCGAAACCCGCGACGCCGACGGGTGTCGCTCGACCGCGGCGCGGACCCGGTCCAGGAGAACCGTGAGGTCGAACGGCTTGGCGAGATAGTCGAAGACTCCCGCGCCCGCCGCGCGCGCGGCAGTTTCGACGGATCCCCGCGCCGTCATGATCAGGATTGCGGGTGCCGGGTCGAGGGAACGGACTTCGGCGACGAAGTCGAGGCCGGTCTCCTCCGGCAGATAGAGATCGCATAGCACCACGTCAGGCGTGGCGAGAGCGACCTCACGGCGAGCTTCGGCCAGGTTTCCGGCGCGCGCCACCCGAAAGCCGGACTTTTCGAGAACCATCGCCGCCATCTCGCGGATCGTCGCGTCGTCGTCCACGACGAGGACGAGCTGGCTCATTCCGCAGTTCCCTGCGGAGACGACGCGGGAAGCGTGACGCGGAAGAGGGCTCCCGAAGGGTTCGCATCGGCCACGCTCACGCGGCCGCCATGCCGGATGACGGCCTCGCGCACGAACGCCAAACCAAGGCCGAGGCCCGGCACGTCGTCGCCCGCTCTCCCACGAACCAGGGGGCGAAAGATTCGTTCACGCTCCGACTCGGCCACGCCCCGGCCACGATCCTCCACTTCGAGGATGACGGTTCCGGCGGCCTTCAGGAGCCTTACGTGCACCGGCCCCTCCCCCGGGCCGAATTTCAACGCGTTCCCGACGAGGTTGTCCATGACTCGATTGAGGAGTGACACGTCACCTCGAATTGTCACGTCTTTCTCGATCTCCGCAGACAGACGATGCTTCCCGCCGTCGAGAATGCGAACTCGGTCCTCGACGAGCGCCGAGAGGTCGACCACCGCATCGGCCTTCCCGGGTGGCTCGAGCCGAAGGCGTTCGAGGTCCAGCAGACCTTCGACCATTTCGGAAAGCCGGGTCGATTCCGAGGAAACGAGCCCCGCGACGCGCTGCCTCTCGGCCGGTGTGAGGTCGAATTCGGCGAGGAACTGCGACAGTCCACGGAGAGAGGTGAGCGGTGTCTTCAATTCATGCGCCACGGCACGACGCGCCGCGCCTTCCTCAGCGAGACTCTCGGACGCACGTCGCAGCAGTGCATCGACCCTGCGGCGCGCCACGAACTCCAAGGCGACGACTGCAACCACGCTCACGAGGGAGACCGGGATCGCGGGTACTTCGAGCCGGAAGGTAGAAAGCGTCAGGCCCTCGAGGCTGGCCGGGACGATCGCGATGACTGCAATCACGAGACCTGGCGGGACACGAAGTGAACTTCGGACCAGAATCGCGAGCAAAACGAACAGCGCCGCCAAGGCTCCTGCCGCGAACGGCGGCATGCGCATGAGCTCGTTCCCGGACGCGAGGCTCTCGACAGCCGAGGCCTGGATCAGGACACCGGCGTCTGTCTGCTTGCGGGGCGTGGTCGGAGCCACGAATTCGTCGCCGAGGCCCGTCGCCACAAGCCCAACGAGGACGATGCGGCCCTTGAGAAGCGTTGAAGGACCGTTCTTCAGGAGGCCACACGCCGAGACGGTGGGAATGGTCCGGGGTGCGGAGCGGAAGTCGGGACGCAGGACCCTGCCCACCGGAATCGCCCGGGAGCCTCCCGCAGGAAACGCCGCCGCCCACGCAAGCGCCGGTAGAACCCGCCCTTCAGCCTGCGCCGTTGCCGGAAGGGTTCGAACGACGCCGTCCACATCGAGAAGAAACCCGGCGTGAGCTTCGCGAGTCGCGGCGCGCAGTGTGGGCGCGGGCAGAAGCCAGCCTTCGCTCCGAAGACCCGCGGCTAGAGCCGACGGGCCTTCGCGCAGGGCCATCGCAAGCTCCTCATCGCCTGGGCGCGGCTCGGGAAGGAGCACGTCGAGAACGACGCCTGACGCTCCCTCTTCGCGGATCCGGCGAACGAGGCGGGCCAGGACGACTCGGGACCAGGGCCACGCGCCGCACGCTGCCAGCGATGCCTCGTCGACGACGACCGCGGCGACGTGAGTCGCGGGGCGGCGCGGAAGCGCGCGAAGCAGCGCGTCGCGAAGAGTCAGATCGGCCCACGCGCCGATCGGCGACGCTGCCAGGAGCGTGGCCCCCGCGAACGCGGCGACAGGCAGCCAGAGCCGCTCGCGGCCATTTCTCGACTTCATCGCCCGATTCGAATCAGGGGCGGCTCGCCGAGGAGCCGCCGAGTGTCGCAAGAACCGCCTGAAGTCGGCGCTTCGCCTCTGGCCCGAGGCCCGCCAAGGTGGCCTTCGTCTCCTCGTCCACGACGCTGAACATCACCTCGGGGTCCAGGATGCTCACCTCGACCTGCTCCCCAGAAACCCGGAGCACCACGTTGCAAGGGAGCAGAAGCCCGATCGAGCGATCCGCGGAAAGGGCCTGGTGCGCGAGGTTCGGGTTGCAGGCCCCGAGGATGAGGTACGGCTCGAAGTCCGCGCCAATCTTCTCCTTGAGGGTCTTCTGGACGTCGATCTCCGTCAGGACGCCGAACCCCTGGGCTTTCAACGCATCGATGACCTTCGCCTTGACCGTATCGATGGAGCCTTTGACTCCGATGGACATCCCATAGCGTGCCATTGCAATCCTCCTGTTCCCGAGCTCGAGCGTTCGTGGTCCCCGTGCGCGCGGCGTCATCCTGTCATGCGGCGCCGCGGACCGGGCATCGAGCGCACGGGAAATTGGCCCAGGCGGAGAGGCGAGAGATCGCTCCGCCCGGCTTCTCTCCTTCTGTACCTCTCAAGAAGCAAACTGCCATCGTCTGCGCCGCTCCGCGGCTCCTCGCGACCGCCCCGAAGAGAAGACCGGAGGGAGTCCGCGCCTGCGGACTCCCTCCGGTTCGGTAGCGATTCCCTCGCGCCGCGCGAGTCTCATGCCTCCACGAGCCTCTTCCGGTCTCTCCACGCGGCGCCGCAGACGACGAGGAAAGCGAGCTCGACGAGCGCGACGAAGGTCATCCACTTTACGATGGGCGAGTCGCCCATGCCGTAGGAGTGCATGCCGACATTCAGGACGTAGTTCACGCCGAGGTAAGTCATCAGGATCGTCTGGAAGGCGAGAATGCTGATGACGGCGACACCAAACGTCCCGATCACCTTGTCGACCTTCAGGTGGAGGATCGCCATGTAGGCGAGGAACGCGACGAGCGACCAGACTTCCTTCGGGTCCCAGCCCCAGTAGCGGCCCCACGACGAGGCGGCCCAGACGGAGCCGGTCAGGATCCCCGCGAGGAGGAAGATCGACCCGACGAACATGTACCAGTAAAGGAGCTCGTACATATTCTCGACGAGCGCCCCGCGCCCCTTCCCGAACGCCGCGAAGCCGACCTGCATGTGCGCGACGACGACGCCGAGCCCGAAGACCGCGTAGCCGACCATGATGATCGGCACGTGGATCGCGAGCCACGGCGTCCCCGCGAGGACCGGGGCGATCGGGTGGATGAATCGGTCCATCGGGAGGAGGTCGGTGAGGGCCATCGTCAGCGCGGACATCGCCGCGGCATTCACGACGACGACCCGGTTCTTCAGGAGCGCGTAGGCGATGACCGCGAAGAGCCCCACGCCCCACGCCAGGAAGAGGAGCGACTCGTACATGTTCGCCGCCGGAATCCGCTCCCCCGCGGTCCAGCGCATCCCGATCCCCCATGTCATCGCCCCGAAGCCCAGGACGAGTAGCGCGAAGGCGATGCCGTCGAGGAGGCGACTCGACTTCACCCACGCCGCGATCGAGACGACGAGCGCGGCGAGGAGGACGGCCCACGAGATCCGCGACGGGTTGACCCGGTTATAGAGAATCTCCCCTTCGATCTTCTTCGCGGAGGGCCAGCCCGGCAGGCGAGGCCCGTTCGCGAGGGCCACGAGCGCCTCGGACGAGAACTCGAACGGCCTGTTCCAGCGGGCCTTCGGCGTTCCCGGTGAGGGGATCGGACGGACGGCGTCTTGCTGGAGGACGCCGTAAAGAGACTTCAGGCGACCCTCGAGCTTCTCGGCGTCCTTCAGAACGCCCCGGCGCGGCTTGTCTTCGGCGGCGGCGTGGCTGGCGTCGTCAACGAGCTGCATGAGCCGCTGGTTGCCGACGAGCTGCTCGAACGAGGCGTGCTTCGTCGAAGGGTCGATACCCGCCGCGGAAGCAAGTGCCTTGCTGCCCAGCTTTACGACGGGCGACGTCGACGCGCCCCGTGGGTCGAGGAGCCACCCTGTGAACGTCGCGGCCGGGTCCTCACCCCTCCAGGAGTGGGAACCCGTCACGCTCCAGACCGTCTCGCGGGCGAGTGTGTCGAGTGGCATCACCCGCCCGTCGTGCTGCACGGGCAGGCGCTTGAGCGCCTCGACGGGGATCGGACCCTGGGCATTCGCAGGGGAGGCAAGCGGCAGGAGCGCGAGGGCGAGGA
>JBGPDK010000152.1:0-8216 GCA_041482235.1 Thermoanaerobaculia bacterium
CTTTGCTCTGCTATGCGAGTTCATCCCGGGTTCCTCCGAGGGCTTGACTGATGTTTCGCACCACCAGTTTCCCCCGGATACCCGGGTGAACAACGTCCTGAGCCTTTACAGCTAGCGCTTCACCGCCGCCGGCGCCTCGCCCTCGACCCAGCGGTAGAGGCCAGGGGCGAGGTCCTTCGCAGAGGCCGTCGTGCCGTCCGGCCAGCGGACGTCGATCGCGTCGGCCTTCGCGCTCGAGCCGAGACCGATGACGACCGTGCGCTCGGACGCCGACAGATAGCCGTCCCCCCCGGAGACCTCGTCGACCCGCCTGCGGCCGCCCACTATCGAGACGACGCGCGCGCCGAGGGCGTCGCTTTTCTTCGCCTTCGTCGCGAGCCGGAGCCGGACGGCGTGCCCGGGCGTTCCGGTGACGTTCCGGAAGACGTGGGCGGCGCCCCCGTTCTCGGTCACAGCGAGATCGAGCCGCCCGTCGCCGTCGAGATCGGCGACGGCCAGCCCGCGCCCGACGATCGGAGAGAGGAAACTCGCGCCCGCCTGGGACGTCGCATCGGCGAATTTGCCGGCGCCGAGCCCTCGATAGAGAAGGGGTGCCTGGCGGTACGTGACCGTCGGCTGGACGTCCTGCACGGAGGTCTCGACGTGGCCGTTCACGCCCACGAGGTCCAGCACGCCGTCGAGGTCGAAGTCGGCGAACGCCACGCCGAACGTGAGCGGCAGGAGGGAGGTTCGCCCGATGCCGCTCTGGACGGCCTCGTCCACGAAGAAATCGCCCTTCGGTCCCGCGCTGAAGACGGACCACATCTCGTTCGAGAAGTTGCCGATCACGAGCGACGTCCCGCCGTCGTTCTTCGTGTCTCCGAACGCGGCGCCCATCGCGCCTCGCGCGCGGCCGTCTTCTCCCACGGCCACGCCGGCCTCGACGGCGATGTCCCGGAACACCGGGATGCCGTTCACGGTCTTCTCGTTCCGGCAAAGATTGTTCGGCGACGTGTCGTTCGCGACGACGAGGTCGACGCGGCCGTCGCCGTCGATGTCGCGCACGGCCACGCCGAGGGCCTTGCCGAGAGGGTTCACGAGGCCCGCCTCTCTCGTGATCTCCTGGAAGCGCCCGCCGCCGAGACCCTTGTAGAGGCGCGAAGGCGTGCCGGGATACCGTTCCGGCGTGCAGTACGACTTCGTCTTCCCGTCCAGCGAGCAGTAGAGATCGGTCTTCGGAGTCCAGTTGACGTATTGGCCGATGAAGAGGTCGAGGGTGCCGTCGCCGTCGAAGTCCGCGAACGCCGCCGACGTGCCCCAGCCCGCGCCGACGAGGCCGGAGCCCTTCGTCGCGTCGCGGAAGCGGCCCTTCCCGTCGTTCAGGAAGAGGCGGATGTCGTCGAGGCCCGTGATCACGAGGTCGGGAAACCCGTCGTCGTTCACGTCGCCCACGGCGACGCCCATGCCGTACAGCGAAAGGGCGAGTCCGGCCGCCACCGTGCGGTTCTCGAACCGGATCTCTCCGCCGGGTTCGGTGGCGTTCCGGTAGAAGGCGAGCGTGGGCTGTCCCGCCGCGCCGCGGGGATCGCCGGCCCAGTAGCGGCCGTTCACGAAGAGGAGGTCGATGCGGCCGTCGCCGTCGGCGTCGAACGCGGCCACGCCGGAGCCCATGGTCTCGGGCATCCACTTCCTGCCGGCGGCTCCGTTCACGTGCGTGAACGCCACGCCGGAGGCCTTCGTGACGTCCTCGAAACGGATGGACGAGACGGCGCGCGTGGGCTCGGGCGCCGGGGTCGGGGAGACCGGTTTGATTTCGGGCTTCTTGCAGGATGCGGCGGCGAGCGCGCACACGAGGAGAAGGGGGAGATTTCTTCGAATTGTCATGAGAGGAAAGATGCTACCGAAGAAATGCGACCTGAATCCATCGTAAAATTGGAGCCATGAAGCGAGCCATCCGGACTCTTCCCTTCGCAGGATTCCTCTTCTTCGCTCTCGCGGCGTCCCCCGCGCCGGGACAGGCGCCGGCGCCCCCGAAACTCCGCCTGCCCGCGGGCGCAGCTCCGACGCGCTACGCGGCGGAACTCTGGGTCGATCCTTCGAAAGAGGCGTTCAGGGGAAAGATGGAGATTCGGATTTCTTTGAAAGGGGAATCCGATACGCTGTGGCTTAACGGGAAGGAACTAACCGTCGAGGCGGCCTCGGTGAGCGCGGCCGCGGGTGGGGCGGATGCCATCTCCGCACAGGCATCTCCAGAGGGGACCGACTTCATCCGTATTCACTTTCAAAGAATTCTTGCGCCTGGGGACTATGTCGTGACGATGGCTTACAAGGGCCGCGTCGATCTCAAGGACACCCAGGGCCTCTTCCGCCAGCGGGATGGGGACGACTGGTACGTCTTCAGCCAGTTCGAGCCCCTCTTCGCCCGACGTGCGTTTCCGTGCTTCGACGAGCCGGGATTCAAGGTCCCCTGGCAGCTCGCGCTGCACGTTCCGAAGAGCCTCGTCGCCGTCTCGAACACTCCGCCCCTTTCCGAGACGGACGAAGCCGGCGGGATGAAGAAGGTGCTCTTCGCGCCCACGAAGCCGCTGCCGAGCTATCTGATCGCGCTCGGCGTGGGCCCCTTCGACGTCGTTCCAGCGGGCACGGCCGGACGGAACAAGGTGCCGATCCGGATGATCGTCCCGAAGGGGCGGGGCGCCGACGCGCGCTGGGCCGTGGCGTCCACGGGGCCGATCCTCGACCTCCTCGAGAGCTACTTCGACACCCCGTACCCGTACGAAAAGCTCGACCACCTCGTCATTCCGCAGACCGTCGGGTTCGGGGCGATGGAGAACCCGGGCCTCGTCACCTACGTTTCGACGCTCCTCCTCGCGAAGCCTGCCGACGAAACGATCCGCTTTCGGCGGTCCTACGCGAGCGTCTGCGCCCACGAGACCGCGCACCAGTGGTTCGGCGACCTCGTCACGATGGCCTGGTGGGACGACGTGTGGTTGAACGAGTCCTTCGCGACATGGATGGCGAGCAAGATCATCGGCCGCTGGAAGCCCGACTGGGGTTCGCGCGTGGCGCGCGTGGGCACGCGCTCGTTCGCGATGGACATGGACTCGCTCGTGACGGCACGGCGCATCCGCCAGCCCATCGAGTCCAACGACGACATCGAAAACGCGTTCGACGGCATCACGTATCAGAAAGGCGGAGCCGTCCTCGACATGTTCGAATCGTGGGTCGGCGATGAGACCTTCCAAAAAGGCGTGCAGCAGTACCTGAAGGCGCACGCGTTCGGCAACGCGACGGCGGCCGACTTCGTGGGCTCGATCGCCGCGGCGTCGAAGAACCCGTCCGTCAACGCGGCCTTCTTCTCGTTCCTCGAACAGCCGGGCGTGCCGCTCGTGACGGCCGAGCTGGTTTGCTCGGGGGGCCCGCCGCGCCTTCTCCTCTCGCAGAAGCGCTTTCTGCCCACGGGCTCGTCCGGTTCCGCGCCGCAGACGTGGCAGATTCCCGTCTGCGCGCGCACCGGCGAGCCGGAGGCCGCCCCGGTCTGCACGCTGCTCGCGGAGGAGAAGGGCACCCTCGCTCTTTCCGGGACCTGTCCCGGGCGGGTGATCGCGAACGCCCTCTCCGCGGGCTACTACCGCGTGCTCTACACGGGGACCATGCTCGGAAAGGTCCTCGCCGATTCCGGAAAGCACCTGTCGACGGGGGAGCGCATCGGCGCCCTCACGGACGCGGCCGCCCTCGCGCGCACGGGCGACCTTTCGATGGCGGCGGCGCTCGCGCTCGTGCCGGCCTTCGCGGGCGATCCGGAACGGCAGGTCGTCGAGGCGACGGTCCGCATCGCGGCATCTCCCAGGGACCTCTTCGTGAGCGACGAGCTGCGCCCGAACTACCGGCGCTTCATCGGCGACACGTTCGGCGCGCGTGCGCGCGCCCTCGGATTCAAGTCGAAGCCGGGAGAGGACGACGAGACGAAGCTGCTCCGGTCGGCTGTGGTCGGTCTCGTCGCGGAGGACGCCGACGATCCCGCCCTCGTGGCCGAGGCTCTCTCACTCTCGAAGAAATGGCTGACGGACCGCTCGGCGATCGAGCCGGAGATGGTCGCCACGGTCTTGACCGTGGCCGCCCGGCACGGAGACGCGGAGCTGTTCACGGCGTTTCTCGCGGAGGCGAAGAAGTCGAGAGACCGGCGCGAGCGCGGGCGCATCCTGTCGGCCCTCGGCGCCTTCCGCGATCCGTCCGTCCAGAAGCTTGCGCTGAACCTCACGCTCTCGTCCGACTTCGACGCGCGCGAGTCGATCGCCGTGCTCCGCGAGGCGGCCTCCGACCGCGCGACGCGCGAGGGCGCGTGGGCGTTCCTGAAGGCGAACTTCGACGCGCTCGCCGCGCGCCTTCCGCGCGAGTCTCCCGCCGGCTTCCCGCAGCTCGCCTCCGGCTTCAGCGACGACGCGCATCGCGCGGACGTCGAAGCCTTCTTCAAGGACAAGGCCGCGAACTACACCGGCGGCCCGCGCCGCCTCGCGCAGTCGCTCGAGCAGATCCACCTCAAGACGGCTCTCCGAGCCGCCCAGCAGGAGAGCGTGGCCGGCTTCCTGAGGAGCTATCCGGCCAAGCCCACGATCGACGTCCGACCGCAGGCGGGAATGTAGCTGGCCCGCCGGGATCACGTTTCGCTCGGAACGTTCGCGAACGTGCGGATCAGCGCGACCGTCCAGCCGGCCGAGAACACGAGATACGACACGAGCACCGGCAGGAAGAAGTTCGTGGAGAGATTCCCGCCGCGGCCTGCGAGGGACGTCAGCTCGAAGACCACGAGGAGGAGCAGCACCGTCGCGGACGCGAAGACGTCGAAGTACGACGCGAGCCGGTCCATCGTCTCCTCGCGCCGCTCCGGCGCGAGCCAATAGCTCTTGTTCGGAAGGTTGATCAGGCTCGTCGGGGTGAACTTCATTAGCCAGGGGATCCCGATGAGAAGCGCTGCGATTCCGAGCGTCACCCCGACCTGCAACGTGAAGAATTGGTCACGGGAGGACCAGGCGTTCGGGCGTCCGGCCGCGTCGAAGTGGGACGGGACCCGGTCCGGCGCCGAATTCCACTGGCGGGTCGCTTCGACGAGGGACACGAGGACGAGACCCAGGAGGAAAAGACGCGTCCGGCGCATGTCGCGACGATACTCCGGCTACGGCGGCGCCCACTCGAACTCGAGATGGATCGTGCGCATGCGGCCGTCCGCGGCGCGGAACACGACACGGAGGTCGTGCGCGCCGTCGTCGCCGGGCAGCATCGGGAAGCGGGCCTCGTAGCCCGCTTCGGCGCAGCTCCCGAGCGCGGGCAGGACGGCGGCGACATCCGGTCGCGGCGTTCTCGCGAAGGACGCGCGGGCACGGGCGTCACGGTCGATCCGGATCTCGACGATCTCGCCGGGTGCCTCGGGCGTCTGGCTCCAGCCGCGCACCCTCAGCTCGCCATGGACGACCCGGCCGGGCGCGGGTTCGTCGATCGACGCGGGGAACTGCGTGTCCTCGAATCGCCCGAAGCGCGGCGCCGCCGCGGCGTGCTCGAGAAAGAGCGCCTGGTCCGTTTCCGCGGCGCCGTCCGCCGCGGGCGCCGGCCGGCGTGCCGATGTGCTGCGGAAAAAGAAGACCCAGTCGTCCCCTCCGCGGTGGTCGAACCGGCGCGGCCCGTCGAGAGCGCCTTTCCGAAGACCCGCCGCCGCGAGCTCCATCGTCGGCCGGAGCCGGTCGAGGGGAAGCGCGTGCTCGTGGACGACGAGAGCGCCCACGGGCCAGCCCGCGAGCAGAGAGAGGGTGGCCTCGGGAATCTTCTCCGAGGCGAGAGTCGCGGCGAGCTCCTGATTCCGCCGGGGCAGGTAGCTCGCGTAGCCGTTCACGATGGGCTTGAAGTGCGCGAGGCTGGAAAACGCCCAGCGCACGTCGCCCGGCGAGTGGGTGAGAGGAAGATGAAGGATCGACCCGCCGGTGTCCGACCGGGCGAGGAACTCCTCGACCGGCGGATGCGGCAGCTCCGGCCGGAAGCCGAATCGGACGGTCTGCCGCACATCGGCCGCGATCCCCACTGCGAACGCGGCGGCGAGGACAGCGCGGGCGCCTCGTGACCGCGCCCTTTCCAGAAGGGCGGCGCACCCCGCGCCCGCGAGGAGGCCGAACCCGATCTGGGCTATGCACCCAAAGCGAGTAAAGGCCCGGATGCCCGAGAAGACGAATGGAAAGACGATCTTCAGGGCGGGAACAACGGGTCCCGCGGGGCCGAACGAGCCCACGATCCCGAGGCCGGCGAGGAGGGCCCCCGAGGCGACGAGTCCGCCATTTTTCCTCGTGAGGAGGAGCCCGAGGATCCCCGCGGCGCTCAGGAGGAGCGCGGCGGTCCCCGGATAAAGGCTCCTCTCGGAGTCGCTGCGCCATTTCAGGAAGGCTTGCCCGGGGTTGAAGCTCGTCGTCGTGAGCCAGTCGCGCGGGGCGGCGGAATAGAGGCGGCTCTCGGCTTCGTCCCGCTGGAAGCCGTATTCGCTCCGCGCCTCCAGCATGTGCCGCGCGAGAGGGGCGAGGAGAAGGCCCGCAAGCGCCAGCGCCGCGGCGAGTCTCGTCAGAAGAGCGAGGCGGCGCGTCTCCGTCTTCGTCGCGACGTCGAGGGCGACAATGGCGGAAAGCGCCGCGAGGCCGAACGCCAGGAGATGGAGAGAAAACCACCCGAGAGCGGCGATCGCCGCCCCGAGGGCGAAAGCGACTCTCCAGCGGCCGCTCTCCCGAAGCCGCTTCCAGGCGACGAGGACGAGCGCGATCGCGCCCGCCACGGTGAACGAGACGTATCCGAAGGCGCACGCGGTTTGTGCTCCGAGCGCGGCGGCGGCGGCTCCGAGAAGGGCGGGAAGGCGAGGCGCGCCATGCGAGACCGCGAGGCGCGAGATCGCCCAGGCCGAGAAGGCCGTTCCGAGAAGGCACAGCACGTTGAAGACGCCGGCCTCGGAAAACCCCGCGAAACCGAGCGGCAGGCCGGCGAGTCCGTACCCGATCAGCGGCTCGGTGAAGGCAAGGGCGTTCCGGGCCGGGGCGAAGATGTTTGCGTCGAAGATGCGGGCCGGCGGATGGACGAGCGCATGCCGCACCCACGCGATTTCCCAGGCCTGGAACTGAGCGTCGTACGCATCGCGCAGGTGCGTGAGGAGGCGGGGCAACGCGCATGCCGTCCAAGCCGCCGTCGCGATCAGGCAGACGAGAAAGTCGACGAGCGAGGCGGCCGTGCCCGGCGTTTCCCCCGGGCGATCGCGCCGGGGGGAGTCGGGCATCACTTAGAGGTCACTCGGATTCACTCGGGAATCTGGATCGCGGCCACGGGGACGGTCTTCGCGGCGTTCCGGCCTGTCGCTGTCTTGGGCGTCTCGGGCCGCGCGAACGGGCGCGGGGCGCCCGCCGGCCGGTCGTCGTGCAGGACCATTTCGTTCGGCGGAACGGCGGCTTTGTATGCATAGCCCTTCGGCCCGATCTCGGCGATCCACGGCGGCTCCTCGGCGTTCGCGGGGACGGGCTCGTCGTGGACGTGAATCGGAAGCGATTCGCGGTTGTCGTACGGATGCGTCCTTCGGTAATCGGCCAGGACGGCGCGCGACGATTCGTCGTCCTTGAAGAAGCGGTACCACTTCTCCTCGGCGGCGGCTTCCTCCGCCCGGCCGAGCGCCTTCAGGCACAGCATCGCGTTGTAGTGCGCCGCGAGGTCCTCGCCGTCGATCGCGAGGACCCGGTCGATGAAGGGCAGCGCGTCCGCGTAGCGGCCGGCGAGGTACAGCACCCGCGCCCGCTGGTTCAGGACGACGCGGTCCTTCGGGAACTTCCGGTCCACGCGCTCCAGGTCGGCGAGCGCGTCGTCGAGACGTCCCTCTTCCTTGGAGGCGAGCGATCGGAAGAACGCCGTCTTCGGCCAGCCGGGACGGCGTGACTCGGCCTCGGCGAGGGCGAGCTTGGCGGCGGGGAGGTCGCCCTCGTTGATCTTCGCGCGCGCGAGGTTCAGCGGGCCGTCGGGCTTTTCCTTCGCGATTTCGGCCACTTTCGTGAAGGCCGCGGAGGCTCCCCTCAGGTCACCCTGGAGGAGGAGGCCGATGCCGTAGTCGTTCCAGCGGATCCAGCCCCTCTCGGGCCAGTCGGGATTGCCCCGCTTGACGTCGGGCGCGAGCGTTCCGTCCGGCGCGGGCGCGATGGGCAACGTCACGCTGTCGGACGAGATGCTCGTGA
>JBGPDK010000153.1:0-8183 GCA_041482235.1 Thermoanaerobaculia bacterium
AGATCACGGCGTCTCGCCGTCTCTCGGCCTTCCTCTACTCCATTGCCCGCTGGGAAGGCGCCGGGGGACCGGAAAGACAGAGCGAAAGCCTCTTCACACTCGAGGAACTCTCTTTCCCGGTCAACCCTCATCGCGCCGTCGTCTCCGATGTGGAAGGGGTCCTCGCGTTCCTCGACACGTGGCGGACAAAGCGGCACGACCTGCCGTTCGAGACGGACGGCGTCGTCGTGAAGGTGGACGCGCTCGCCGACCAGAAGCGCCTCGGCCAGACGGCGAAATTCCCGCGGTGGGCCGTCGCGTACAAGTATCCGCCCGAGGAAGCGACGACCGTGGTGACGGGGATCGTCGTGCAGGTCGGGCGCACGGGCGTCCTGACTCCCGTGGCCGAGTTCACGCCCGTTCAGCTCGCGGGCACGGTCGTGAAGCGGGCCACGCTTCACAACCACGAGGACCTCGCGCGCAAGGACGTGCGCGTGGGCGATACGGTGGCCGTCGAGAAGGGGGGCGACGTGATCCCGAAGGTGACGCGCGTACTCCTTCAGAAGCGGCCGAAGAGCGCGCAGCGTTTTGCGATGCCCGAGCGGTGCCCGGCCTGCGGCGAGAGGGTCGTTCGGCTGGAGGGCGAGGTCGCGGTGCGCTGCGTGAATCCATCCTGCCCCGCGCAGGCGGCCGAGCGGCTCCGCCACTTCGTCTCGCGCCGGGCGATGGACGTCGAGGGTCTCGGAGACGAACGCATCGAACAGCTGCTCGGAGCGGGCCTTCTCGAAGACATCGCGACTCTCTACGGCCTCAGAGCGGATCAGCTCGCTCCGCTCGAGCGCTGGGGCGGGAAATCCGCGGCGAACGTGATCGAGGAAATCGGGAAGTCGAAGGATGCCGGCCTTGCCCGGCTCCTCTTCGGCCTCGGAATCCGGCAAGTGGGCGAGAAGACGGCAAAGCTCCTCGCACGGCGTTTTCTCTCCATGGAGGCACTCGAGAAGGCGGATGAGGAGGCCCTCACGGCCGTGTCCGAGATCGGGCCCGAGACGGCGCGTGGAATCCTCGACTGGTTCGCCCGGGGCCCGAATCGCGCGCTCCTGTCGAAACTCAGGGCCGCCGGGGTCCGTATGACGGAAAGCCCGGTCGCGTCCGACGCAGGGGGATCCCTGTCCGGGGGAGTCTTCGTCCTCACGGGGACGCTGCCGCGGCGCTCCCGCGAGGAAGCCGCGGCCGCCATCGAGTCGGCGGGTGGAAAGGTGAGTGGAAGCGTGTCGAAGAAGACGACGGCGGTCATCGCCGGCGAGGAACCGGGGAGCAAGCTCGACAAGGCGAAATCGCTCGGTGTGGCCGTCTGGACCGAGGACGACCTCGACCGGGCGCTCGGAGTCCATTCTTGAGCGCGGCCTCGCCGCTCGTTCTCGTCGTCGACGATGACGCGGGCAGCCGGAAGGCCATGGCGCTGACGCTCCAGACGGACGGCCGCCGCGTGGAGGAGTTCGCCGACGCCGATTCCGCGCTCGAGCGGGCGATCGAGGATCCCTCCGTGGCCCTCGTCGTGACGGACCTCAAGATGCCGGGCAAGAGCGGGCTCGACCTCGCGGCGGACCTCGCCGTCGCGCGGCCGGACGTCTCGGTTCTGCTCGTGACGGCGCACGGCGACGTGGAGACCTTGCTTTCGGCCCGCACGCTGGGCACCGTCGATTACGTCGCGAAGCCTCTCGCGAAGGACGACCTGCGCCTGAGGGCAGAGGCGGCGCTTCACCGTTCGCATCAGGCGGGCGAGATCAAGGACCTCCGAGAGCGCCTCGATAAGCGCTACGGCTTCGAGGCGATCCTCGGGATCAGCAGGCCCATGGAAGAGCTCTTTTCGCGGCTGCGCGTCGTCGCACCCGCGAGGACGACCATCCTCGTCGTCGGCGAGTCCGGCACGGGTAAGGAGCTCGTCGCGAACGCGCTTCACCACAACTCGCCGCGGCGCGGGCGCGCATTCGTGGCCCTGAATTGCGGGGCCATTCCCCGCGAGATCATCGAGTCCGAGCTCTTCGGGCACGAGCGCGGCGCCTTCACGGGCGCGCTCGTGAAGCGCGTCGGGCGCATCGAGCAGGCGCAGGGAGGCACTCTGTTCCTCGACGAGGTCTCCGAGATGCCGCCCGACCTGCAGGTGAAGTTCCTTCGTGTCCTGGAAGAGAAGCGCGTGACGCCGGTGGGCGGGAACGAGAGCAGGGACGTGGATTTCCGGCTCGTGGCCGCCACGAACCGCGACCTCCGCTCCGAGATCGAGGCCGGACGGTTCCGACAGGACCTTTTCTACCGCCTGTCCGTCGTGACCGTCGAGATTCCCCCGCTCCGCGAGCGACGGGACGACATCCCCCTCCTCGTCGAGCGCTTCCGCGACGTCTTCGCGAAGGAGCACGGGAAGCCCGTGACCGGGGTGACCCCGGCGGCTCTCGCGTCGCTCGTCGCCTATCCGTGGCCCGGCAACGTGCGGGAGCTGAAAAACGTCGTCGAGAGCGCCGTTCTCTTCGCCGCCGGCCCGCGCATCGACCTGGGCGACCTGCCCGCGGCCGTGCGCGGACGCGCCACGGCGCTCACGCCCGCGAAGCCCCTCTCGGGCGAGTGGCCGGCCGCCCGGACGGGGATCCCCGCTCCGCCGGAAGCCGCGCCGGCGTCGCCGGTGCCGGAAGAGCCCGTCTCCGTCGCCTCGCTCGTGGGCAAGACGATGGCGGAGATCGAGCGCGAGGCGATTCTCACCTCACTGCAGGTGACCGGCGGGAACCGCCGACGCGCGGCGGAATCGCTCGGGATCGGCCTCAGAACCCTTCAGCGAAAGCTCAAGGAATACCAGGGCGAGCCCGTGGGCGAGGACGACGACGAGCAGGAGGGCGACGAAGCGGGAGACTGAACGCTATATCCTTCGGGCGACAGGAGGGATCGATGGACATCCCGATGAAGGTCTACGTGACCTGCCCGATGGCGGAGCTCAAGCAGGTTCCCGGGGTGCTCATCTCCGTCTCGCCGCACGGCTTCTACGAGATCAACGTGACCTACGGTTCGAACACGCACCTCATCCTGGTGCCCGTCGTTGGCACGACTCTGACCGCGCAGGAGCCCGTCCTCAGCCCGCCGCCGAGCTTCCAGGTCGAGCGCTAGGACGGCTCTTCGGCACACAGTTCAAGGAGGCCCGTTGAAGGGGATGCTCGCCTCCCTCTTCTTCGCAGTCTTCGTGCTCCTCGTACTGCGGCTCTTCGCGCGGTCGGTCATCTATCCCCGGCCGCGCGTGCCGATGCCAGAAGAGAGCGAGCTCGCGGGACACGCTCCGAACGCCCGCCTCGTCCGGTATACGACCGCCGATGGAATTCCTCTGAAAGGGATCATCGTCGGTGCGGGCTCGCGCGCGGAGGCGCGCGTTCTCTACTTTCATGGGAACGCCGAGTCTGCCTTCCAGAATCTGCCCCTCGCGGACGACCTCGCGAAGAGCGGCGTCGAGACGTTTCTCGCGGAATACCGGGGCTACTCAGGGCTGCGGGGCCGGCCGACGGAAGCCGGCCTTTCGCTCGACGGCGAGGCGGCGCTTCAGGCGTTCGTCGGCGGACACGCGGAGTCGGGGTCGCTCGTCCTCGTCGGCCGGTCGCTCGGCTCGGGCGTCGCCGTCGAGATCGCGTCCGGGAGGCCGCCGCGCCTTCTCATCCTCGTCTCGCCCTACACGTCGCTCGTGGACATGGGCCGCTCCCTCGTCGGTCCATTGGCTCCGTTACTCGTCCCCGACCGGTTCGACAACCTCTCGAAGATCGGGGCCCTGAACTGCCCGATCGTCATCGTTCACGGAACGGGCGATGAGGTCGTGCCGTTCGAGATGGGCCGGCGTCTCGCCGCGGCCGGACGGAACGTGCGATTCATCCCGCTCGAAGGCCGCGGGCACAACGATCTGCCGGAGCTCCCGCGCCTGATCGCGGAGGAGATCCGCCGCGCCCTGGGTCCGGGTTGAGCGCGCGCATCAGTTTCGAGAGAGCGCGTCACGATCGATCCTTGCGTCGTGCGATGGCGGCGAGGAGAACGAGTCCGAGCAACCCGAGGAGAAGGCCGTCGCGGGCTCCCGGAGGGCGATACGAGAAGACGACTCGATGCGCGCCCCCGGCCAGCCGCACACCGCGAAAACAGACGTCGGCGCGGAGCACGCGATCCGTCGCCCCGTCGACCGAGACGGCCCATCCTTCCGAATAGGCGTCGAAGAAGACGAGGAACGACTCGGACACCGCGCGGGTGAGAAACGTGACCAGCGTTGGCCGCCTCTCGACGAGCGTCACCGAGGCCTTGTCGGGGGCACCCGGAGCGGTCCACGCCGATCCGCTTTCGAGGATCGCGGTTCGCGACGGATCGAAAGAAGGATCCAGAAGGACCGAGAGGGCGCGCTCCGAAGGGACGACGACCGTTTCGCGGACGAGGATCGCCCGTGGAAAAGGCTCCGGCGTCCGAACGACACGGGCTCCGGGGATCGGCGGCGCTTCCGTGTCCTCGGCGAAGTCTCCGGCCCCTCGGAGAACGATCCGGGATGCCCCGGAAAGCTGCGAGACTCGAAGGCTGCGACTTTCGATCGCCTCTCGCGTCCGCGCGAGCGGAGGACCCGCTCCCTGGATCGCCTCGAGCCCGAAGCGCGCTCCAGCGGCGAACGCAAGCGCGTCACCGGTGATCATGGCGGGTCGCTCCGCGTCGCGCAGGAGGTGCAGGGGAGTGAAGTAGCCGAAGGACCAGAAGCGGCGGGGAAAGCCCAGCGGATCGTTCGGGATCCGGGCGAGGTGCCGGGCGAGGAGAGGCCGCGCGCGATAGGTCGCTTCGGGCACCGTCGCCGCGGCCCGTACGGTGTGCGCGCCGAGGTCCATCGCGAGGAGCGCCACGGCTGCCACGGCGAGAGCGCGGCCGCGCCGGATCGTGGATTCGAGAGTTGAGAGAGCCAGCGCGGATCCGAAGGCAAGCGCGAGGCCGAAGCAGGCAAGAAAGCGCACGGGCGTGCGAAACCCTCGAAGCAGAGGCCACGAGGAGACGAGACGGTAGGGACCCGCCTCGCCGAAGGCGAACGCGAAGCCGACCAGCGCCGCGGCGGAAAGGGCGAGGAAGAGGGGGCGCGGGAACCCCGGTGTGCGGCGGAAGAGAAGGGCAACGCCGACGAGAAAGAGCACGGCCGCGGCGGCGCCCGGGTAGCTCGCCGGCTCGGTCCAGCGCGAAAGACCGTCGACGGGCAGAAAAACCTGGTCGAGCTCGGCGACCGGCAGGGCTCCCACGTTCCGCGCGTCGACCGGGAGGCCGCCGAATCGGGAGGTCTCGGGAAAGACGAGAGCGGAAGGGAGCAGGGACGGAGCGCCGAGAGCGGCCGCCAGGGCGGTTGCGAGCCCGAGCTCGACGAGGAATCGGCGCCGGTTGCGCGCCTCCCAGAGCTGTGCGGCCGCGAACGCGAGGAGAGTCGGGGCCGCTCCGAGAAGGCTGTGGGGCCTCGCCGCGAGGAGAGCGAGACCGCCCGACGCGGCGGTGAGCAGGAGCCCCGCGCGGTACCGTTCCACGGCGAGCAAGCCGATGCCGAGAAGGAGGAACGGGAGGAGCGCCGTCACGGCCACGGCGTTCGGCCACATCACGCTTTGAAGCGTCCGAGCCGAGAGCATGTACGCGAGCCCGCCGAAGAGCGGTGCGATGCGCGCGTTCGTGAGAAAACGGACGAGGAGGAAGCCTCCGAGCCCGGCGAGCCAGAGGTGCATGAGGGAAAACGCGTCCGCGAGACGGTGGACGGGGGCGCCCGTCAGGAGCAGCGGAACGGTGAGCGGATAGAAAACCGGGGCCTCCTGCGTGAACGCGAGAGGGTGTCCCATGAAAAAGCCGTCCAGCCAGAACGGGGATGTTCCCGCGCTGAGGTCGCGCTGGACCTCGCTCCAGATCGGGAGGTGCTCGTAGAAGAGGTCGTACGAGAAGAAGGACCGCGAGCCGGCCAAGACCGGGAACAGGGTCGCGGCGAGGACGGCCGCGAAGAACAAGGACGCCAGGAGGGCCCCGCGGACGCCCGATCCGGTGTGCGGGATCGGTCGGTCAGCCGACGCGCTCAGGACGCCGCGTCCACGTCGCGCTCCCCCCCCTCGAACGCCTCGGCGCCGCGTCTCTCGAACGCCTCCACCGCCTTGAGGACGCGGCGGCGCGCGTCCTCGAGGAAAACGGCCTGCGAGTCGACCGGCGTCTCGCCCTCCGCGGGCCTGAGGCGCTCGTAGGCTCCGTTTTCGTTGAGGCGCCGTGCGCGCACGTTGTCCTTGAGCATCGTGTCGAGCGCGTCGACGACCTGCTGCGCGAGCGCGGGCTCCTCCACGGGGAACGTCGCCTCCACCCGGCGGAAGAAGTTGCGTTGCATCCAGTCGGCCGAGGAGAGCCAGACCTTCCGGTCGCCGCCGTTCTCGAAGACGAAGGCGCGGCTGTGCTCGAGGAACCGGCCCACGATGGAGCGCACGCGGATCGTCTCCGAAACGCCGGGGACGCCGGGCTTCAGGCAGCAGATCCCGCGCACGATCAGATCGACCGGCACGCCCGCCTGGGACGCCTCGTAGAGCGCCGCGATGACGCGCGGGTCGACGAGAGCGTTCATCTTCGCCTTGATGCCCGAGGGGCGGCCGGCGCGCGCGTGCGCGGTCTCTCTCGCGATCGACTCGAGGACGGCGCGGTGCATGTCCTTCGGCGCCGTCACGAGGCGCGCGTAGCTCGTCCTGCCCGCGAAGCCCGTGAGCGCGTTGAAGAGGCGCGTGGCGTCCTCGCCGAACTCCGGGCGGCAGGTCATCAGCCCGAAGTCCGTGTAGACGCGCGCCGTCAGCGCGTTGTAGTTGCCGGTGCCGAGATGCACGTAGCGCCGGATCTCGTCCTTCTCGCGCCGGACCACGAGCGCGATCTTGGCGTGCGTCTTCAGGCCGACGACGCCGTAGACGACGTGGACGCCGGCCTGCTCGAGCGACTTGGCCCACTCGATGTTCTTTTCCTCGTCGAAGCGCGCCTTCAGCTCCACGAGGACCGCGACCTGCTTGCCGTTCTCGGCCGCGCGGATGAGCGCGGGGAGGATCGCCGAGTCCGCGTTCGTGCGGTAGAGCGTCATCTTGATCGCGACCGTCTTCTGGTCGACCGAAGCGCGCTCGATCATCTCGACGACGGGCGAGAACGAGTCGTAGGGATGGTGGAGGAGGATGTCCCCGGCGCGGATCGCGCCGAAGACCGAGGTGTCGGGCTGGCTGAAGACCGCCGGCACGGAGGGTGAGAAGGGCGGGTCTTTCAGCTCCTTCCGGTCGAGCCGGGTCAGCGACATGAGATCGCCTGCGCCGAGCGGCCCGTCCACCTCGTAGACCTCGTTCTCGGTGATCTCGAGCTGTTTTTGGAGAAGCTTCCGCACGCGCTTGGGCGTCTTCGGGACGACCTCGAGGCGCACGACCGCGCCGAAGCGGCGGCGCCTCACCTCCTGCTCGATCGTGGCCAGGAGGTCGGAGGCCTCGTCCTCCTGGATCTCGATGTCGGCGTCGCGCGTCACCCGAAAGAGATGCGAAGACACGATCTCGAGGCCGGAGAAAAGCTCCGCGAGGTTCGCCTGGATGAGCGACTCGAGGAGCAGGAACTCCGCCTTCTCGGGCTTGACTTTCTTCTTGCCCTCCACCAGCTCGCGGAGCGGCAGGAGGCGCGGCATGGCCTGCGGCACCTTGACGCGCGCGAACTTCGTCTCGCCCGTCTCCGGGTTCTTCACCTCCACCGCGAGGTTGAGGGAGAGGTTCGAGAGGAACGGGAACGGATGCCCGGGGTCCACGGCGAGCGGCGTGAGGATCGGCAGGACGTTTCGCCTGAAGTGCGTGCTCGCTGCCTCGCGCTGCGCATCGGAAAGGTCGCCCCAGGTGAGGATCGAGATGCCGGCTTGGGCGAGCTTCGGCAGGAGGTCGTTCACGAGGCACGAGGTCTGCCGAGCTTCCATCTCTTGGACCGCCGCCCGCACGCGCGCGAGGGCGTCGGCGGGCGGAAGGCCGTCGTCCGTGGGCTCCACGACTTCCGACGAGAGCTGGTCGAGCAGGCCCGACACGCGGATCATGAAGAATTCGTCGAGGTTCGTCTCGCTGATCGCGAGGAACTTCAGGCGTTCGAGGAGAGGCCAGCTCTCGTCGTAGGCCTCCTCGATGACGCGCTCGTTGAAGGCCAGCCAGGAGAGTTCG
>JBGPDK010000154.1:0-8059 GCA_041482235.1 Thermoanaerobaculia bacterium
CGAAGATGATCTCGCCGAGCTGGATGTTCAGGAGCGGCACGAGGCCGCCCAGCGGCGTGAAAGAGTCGTGCCAGGAGTTGATCGCGCCGCACGAGGCGTCCGTCGTGATCGTGGCGAAGAGGGCGGAGTCCACGGGCCCGAACCGGACCTCCTTGCCTTCCATGTTCCCCATCGCGGATGAAACGCCGAGACCGTGATGGATGGGATTCCCCCGTACCTCGAAGAAGCCGGCGGCCAGAGCCCCGGCGAAAAAGAGGATCGACATCGACCAGAAGACCGCCCAGCCGTGGCGGGTCTTGCCGGTCATCGAGCCGAGCGTGTATGTGAGCCCCGCTCCGAGCGAGAAGATCAGGAACATCTCGAAGAGGTTGCTGAAGGGAGTGGGGTTCTCGTAGGGATGTGACGAGTTGGCATTGACGAAGCCTCCGCCGTTCGTCCCCAACTCCTTGATCGCTTCCTGCGAGGCGATGGGCCCCTGCGGGATCTTCTGCGTCGCGCCTTCCAGCGTCGTGACCGTCTCCGAGGCCTTGAAGTTCTGGATGACGCCCTGCGACATCAGGACCACCGCGCCGGCGAGGCTGAGGGGCAGCAGCACCCAGAGTGTGGCGCGCACGAGGTCGGACCAGAAGTTGCCAATGCCCTTCGACTCAGCCCGGGCGACACCTCTCACGAAAGCGATCGCGATGGCGATGCCCGTGGCCGCCGACGCGAAGTTGTGGACGGCGAGGCCCGCCATCTGGGTGAAGAGCGACATCGTCGACTCACCCGAGTAGGCCTGCCAGTTCGTATTCGTCGTGAACGAAACCGCGGTGTTCCATGCAAGCGCTGCCGGGACGGCCGGCATCTGGTCTGGATTCAGCGGCAGGAGGTGCTGCAGCCGCTCCATCACATACAGCACGACGAGGCTGACGACGTTGAACACCATCATCGAGCCCGCGTACGCGACGAACCCCTGCTCTTTCGAAGCGTCCACGCCGCCGGCCCGGTAGAGAAGGCGCTCGAGCGGAACGAGCACCGGATCCAGGAACGTCTTCTCCTTCGAGAAGACCCTCTTCATGTAGACCCCGATCGGCTTGACGACGACGAGGACGAGGAGGAAGTAGATTCCGATCTTCAGGAAGACATCGAGCATGGCGTTCTCACAGCTTCTCGGGCTTCAGGAGCGCGTAGAGCAGGTAGGCGAGAGCCGCGATGGACAGGACGAGGCCGAGGATGGCTTCGAAGGACATGGCTTTTCCTTCAGATCTCGTCGCAGCGCTTCACGTACCAGAGCGACAGCGCGAGGAGGCCGAGCGTCAGGAGGAGGAAGAGGGCGTCGAGCATGGAGTTTCTCCTTGGATCCAGAACGAGTTCGCTTCGTTAGAAGGTGTACAGGGCGTTCAGGAGGACGGTCGGCTGCTGCTTCTTCGTGAGGGCCCCGTCCCGGTCCTCGAAGACTTCCTTGTTGGAGAAGTCGACGCGGACGTCGCCGCGGAATACGACGTATGAACCTACCTTCAGCTCCGGCGTGAGCGTCACGCCTGTCAGCTTCTGCGCCACGCCGGTCCGGGCGCCGTCCCGGTCGTTGAAAAGCTCGCCCCGGAGGATCAGGGCAAACGTGTCGCCGAAGCCGAACCGCGCGTAGCCGACGACCCCGTTCCACATCGCGGTCCGGCCCTGCGTCACGGCATTGGGTTCGGCCCCGTAGACGAGGTCCACCGTGAGCACGATCCGGTCGGAGGCCTTCCACTGGGCGTTCACGTTGACCATGTTGCGGGCGTTGCCGTTCGTGTCGCTCCGCTCCGCTCCCACCATGTAGTTGGCGACGGCCGTGACGCTTTTCGAGGGGGTCCAGATGAGCTGGGCACCGAACGACTTGGCGGTGTTGTTGTCCTTCGCGTTGTCCCAGCCGTTGACGAGCATCACCATGCCCGCGATCTGGTCGCTGAAGGTGTAGCTGGCCTTGACGCCGGTATGTGTGAAGGGGATCCCAAACCCGAACAGAAATGAGCGGGTCGCGTTGTCGTTGTACCCGTCGTATCCGTCGATGAGCTCGTAGCCGTGGTTCGTCACGAACTTTCCGATGTCGAGCCGGAGCCCGCCGCCGACCGGGGCTACGTAGCTGAGGAAGGCCTGCTGGAGGTCGAAGTCCTGGACCTTTCCGCTGGCGTCGCGAAAGAGCCCGGCCGCGGCAGAGACCCGCGGGATCGAGCTGCCGGCCACGGCGTCGAGTCGGAAGCCCGCCTCGCCTGGCTTTGCAGCCGCCTTCTGGAGGACAACCTCGGCCACGTCCACCTTGATGCTGTTGTCGTCGAAATCGAACACCCGGAACTGGTTCGTGCCCGAGGGAGGCCTGTTGAGGTTGTACGAGTGGCTGGTGGAGAGAAACCCGTTCATGGCGATCTCCTCGTACCAGGGCTTCGGGGGCGGAGTCGGGGCCGGGACCGGCGTGGGGGTCGGCGGGGGCGCTTCCTGGCCGTATGCGACCGACGCAAGTCCCGCGAGCGCGAGAGAGAGCAGGGACGCGGCGACGAGAAAGGGTAGCTGTCCGACGCGGCGGGGGTGAAACCGTTTCATGTCCTGAAGGCTGCGGCCTGACCGCCAAGGAAGTCCGGAAGATGGCCGAAAGAAGTTCTAAGGTGGACGGAACTTCTTCTCAGGGCAGCGGTTCGGCCTAAGCCCACGGGTGCGGTGACGTCACGCCGCAGCAGCCGGCCCGCGGCCGAACGGCACGAGCTTTCCACGAGGAGGAGAAGGTGGCGCCGGCTCCCGGCGGTTGGTCCAGACGTCCCAATCGACGCGGAGGCATTCCAGCGCCTTCGCCATCAGGAAGACGTAGCCGGCGAATCCCAGCAGGGCTCCGGCCAGGTTGTAGGGAGCCCGGAAGGCTGTTGCGATCAGCGTGAACCCGGCCAGGGAAAGCAGAGAGGACGCGGTGAGGAAGATGGGCTTCAGAAGCCGTCCCCGGGCCGCAGGCCGCGCTGTCGAGACCGGGCGGAAATCGCCGCCCGCGATGAAACCAGGTGACGCGCTCATGCCCGGAAGGTATCGCCCGCGAACAGAGGAAGTCCGGAAGGAGCGCGAAAGAAGTTCCAAAAGTGGCTGTGCCTTGACAGGCAGCGGGAACGGAAACTACCTTTTCTTCAGGAAAGCGGATCTGAGTTCCGTTCCCCGCGTCTGGCGTAGTGGCTGCCCGTGCATTCGAACTTCCCCGAAAGGAGGTTGCAAAGCTCGGAAGGAGCCCTGGGGCGATCGGCATTGTCACAACAATTTGTCCACGACGTGATCGGCGGGCGGCTCCGCGGCGCGCCGAAATTAGGAGATCATGCGTTCTCGCCAGATTGTTCCTGCGACGTGTGCCATGTTGTTCGTCGCCGCGCTCGCGTGGCGCGCGGCTTCCGTCTCGCCCGACTTCGGCGACCCGATCGCCGGCCTGACGCCCGCGCAGCAGGCGCTCTTCGCGGACGGCAAAGCTGACTTCGAGAGCGTCGAGACCGTGACCCCGGACGGGCTCGGTCCCGTCTTCAATGGAACGTCCTGCGCCGGATGCCATTCTTCCCCGGCGACGGGGGGCGCGAGCACGACCGTCGAGACGCGCTTCGGGAGCATCCTGAATGGCAAGTTCGACCCGATGGCCGAGTTCGGCGGCTCTCTCATCCAGACGACGGGAATCGGACCGCAGGGTTCCTGCGACTTCGTCGGCGAGTCGGTTCCATCCGAGGCGACGATCGTCGCCGGGCGGCTGACGACGCCGCTGTTCGGGCTCGGCCTCGTGGACGCCGTCCCGGATGCCGTGTTCAAGGTTATCGCCGTGACCGAGCGAATCTTCTCACCGTCCACGGCCGGGCGAGTCCACATGGTGACCGATCTGGCGTCGAGTCACCTCGCGGTCGGAAAGTTCGGCTGGAAGGCCCAGGTCCCGAACCTTCACCAGTTCGCGGGAGACGCGTACCTGAACGAGATGGGGATCACGAACCCGGTGTTCTCCGAGGAGAGCTGCCCACAGGGGGATTGCAACCTCCTCGTCTGCAATCCCGTCAGCACGCTCAATGATGACGGCTCCGGCGTCACGAAGTTCACGAATTTCATGACGTTCCTCGCGGCGCCGCCCAGGGGCCCGGTGAGCAACGACGTCCGTCACGGCGAGGCGCTCTTCTTCGCGGTCGGCTGCTTCTCGTGCCACGCGCCGGCCCTTCAGACGGGAGCAAGCCCCGTCGCCGCGCTCCGGCATGTCACGTTCTTCCCGTTCTCGGATTTCCTCCTCCATGACATGGGGAGTCTCGGCGATGGCATCGAGCAGGGGCAGGCGAAGGGATCCGAGATGCGCACGGCCCCGCTCTGGGGGGTGAGGACGCGCGCGAAGCTGCTTCACGACGGCCGGGCGACGACCCTCGAAGCGGCCATCCTCGCGCATGACGGGCAGGGGGGGAAGTCCCGCCACGCGTTCGCATCTCTCGGAACGAGCGCGAAGAATCAACTCATCGCATTTCTGAAGTCGCTTTAGGCACCCGAGAGCGGCTCGGCCACGAAGCGGTAGCCGATCCAAGGCTCCGTGATGATGTAGCGCGGGCGGGAAGAATCGGGCTCGATCTTGCGTCGGAGCGAACCGACATGGACACGCACGGCGTCGGGGGTTGTTCCCGCGGCGCCGTGCCAGACCCTTCCGATGATCTGGCGGATCGTGACGGGCTTGCCGGCGTGGATCGCGAGGAACTCCAGGATCGAGTACTCGGTGGGGGTGAGACGGATCTCCCGCCCGTCCTGGACCACGCGCCGCCGCTCCCGGTCGATGCTGAGCCCCGGAAACTCCAGCGGGGCGGGGGCCTCCTCGTCCAGGCTCCGACGGACCTGGGCCCGCACGCGGGCCAGGAGCTCCTGTACGGAGAAGGGCTTCACGACGTAGTCGTCGGCCCCCAGGTCCAGCGCCCGGATCTTGTCCGTGTCGCCGGCCCGGACCGAAAGGACGAGGATGGGCGTCCTGGCGAGCTTTCGGACGGCCGCGACGAGGGCGAACCCGTCCGACTCGGGCATGGCCAGGTCCGTGAGAAGCAGATCGGGCGGGTCGCTCTCGAACAGGCGCAGGGCCTCGACGCCGTCCCGCGCCTCCGTGGTCGCGTAGCCCGCGGCGGTAAGCTCCGCGATGAGCGTCTGGCGGATCGCCGCGTCGTCGTCCACCACGAGAATGCGCGGGGGAGAAGGGGCCCGGATCATGGCGCGGGCGTCGATGCGGGAAAGTCGACGCGGGCGATCGTTCCGCCACCCGGTCGGTCGAGAAGGGCCACGTTCCCACCCACGGCGCTGGAAAGAGCCCGGCAGATCTCGAGGCCCAGACCGCCGCGTCCCGAGTCGTCGCCGGACGAGGCACGCCCCGCGGCCCTGCTCTTGACGGCGGTCGAGACACCGGGCCCGCGGTCGAGGACCTCGAGCCAGACCCGGCTCGCGTCCAGGGGGCTCGGCTCGGCGCGCAGCTCCAGCGGCCGATCGGGCGGGGCGGCCCGGGCGGCGTTTTCCAGGAAGTTCGCGAGGACCTCGAGGGCCAGCGCAGGGTCCACGAAAAGATCGAGGCAGTTGGGGTCGACGTGGATCTCGAGCGGCCGCCCCTCGAGCACGAGGCGGAAGCTCTCGGTCGCGCGGCGAAACAGGTCGGCCGCCGGCGTGGGTTCGGGATGCGGCACGAAGGTGCCGGCATCCAGCCGCGCCATCGCGAGGAGATTGTCGATCCGCCGCGAGAGCCGTTCGGTCTCACGCGCCACGACGTCCACTGTCTCGCGCAGGTCTGCGTCGCCCGGCCCTCCCCGACGCAACGCTTCGAGGCCCATGCGGATCGCGGTCATCGGCGTCCTCAGGTCGTGGGAGACCGCGCGGAGGAGCGACGTCTTGAGGGCGTCGCTCTCCCGCAGGGCGTCCAGGTGCGCCCGCTCCCTCAGGAACCGCTCCCGCTCGACGGCCAGGGCCACGAGCCTTCCGACCGACTCCAGGGCGCTCCGGTCCGCGCGGGTCCCCCTGACGACGAGGACACCGCTGGTCTTCCCGCCAACCGCCACTGGCAGATAGACATCGCGCGCGCCGCCCTCCGCGGGCACCTCGGCGGTCTCGCCGCGGCGTCCGACGGTCTCCACGAGCGGATCGTCAGGCTCGAGGGCGTTCTCGCCCATGACGCCCACGATGTCCGTGCGGGTCGCCCCGTTGCGGAAGAGAACGAGCCCTCCCGCGCGTGCGCCGAGCGTCTTCAGGGCCTTGCCCGCAGCCTCGCCGAGGGCCCCGACGCGATTCGTGGCCGTGAAGAGGTCGATCGAGAGGTCGTAGAGCGCCTCGATCTCGGCGCGGCGGGCGTCGGCATCCGCGGCACGGCGCTGTGCGCGGGTGACGAGCCGGCTCACGACGACAGAGGCAAGGAGAAACGTCGCGAGAGCCACCCAGTTCGCGGGGTCGGCGATCGTCCACGTCCCGACGGGTGGCAGGAAGAAGTAGTTGTAGGCGGCGGTCGCGGCGAGGGATGCGAGCGTCGCCGCGGCAAGGCCCAGCCTCAGCGCGGCGAGAAGGACGACGACGAGGAAAACGAAGCCGATCGTCGTGGGGTTCGCCCCGGCGAGCCTCCCGAGACCCGTCGCGAGGGCCACGGCGGCGACGGCCGCCGCGCCCCGAGCGGCGCCTCTAGCCGCGGATGTCGTGTCCGTGCACGGCCTCCGCGGCCTCGTTCACGAAGTCCGGCGTGGGCTCCATTCAGGGCTGCGCCGGCAGTCCGATCTCGCGAAGAGCATGTGCGAAGAAGAACAGGTATCCTGCGAATGCCGCGACGCCGAACGCAAACCGGAGCGCCCCCTGGAACGAAACCGCGAGGAGGGCGCCACCACAAAGAAAGACGAGAGCCGTCGTGACGAGCCCAAGGAATACGGCGAGGGAGCGCAGCCGGGTCTGGTTGTTTCCCACACGGGAAAGCTGGGGCCCGCCGGCCAAGCAAGTCCGTAAAAAGGCCTAAAGAAGTTCTAAAGACAGCTCAACCGTGGAGGCTTTCGGGTCCTAGACTCCCCCGTGTTGACGGTCCGAATCTGTAGCGTGACGTGTCGCCCGAACGCAACTCGCTGACCCGCCTCGTCCTGGGGAAGCCCCGGGACGTCAACGATCCGAAGATCTTTCACCGGGTCTCGCTCGTCGCGTTCCTCGCGTGGGTGGGCCTCGGGGCCGACGGCCTCTCTTCCTCGGCCTACGGCCCCGACGAGGCGTTCCGGGCGCTCGGCAGCCACCGTTCGCTCGCGATCGTTCTCGTCGCGATGACGGCGATCACGATCGCCGTCATCTCCATCGCCTACTCGAACGTCATCCAGCACTTCCCGGGCGGAGGCGGCGGTTATCTCGTCGCGACGAAGCTGCTCGGGCGGAAGGCCGGCGTCGTTTCGGGCTGTGCGCTCCTCGTGGACTACGTTCTCACGATCACGGTGTCCATCGCGTCGGCCTGCGACCAGGTCTGGAACTTTCTCGGGCCTTCGATGGCACGCCACAAACTGCCGGTCGAGATCCTCGTCCTCGTCTTCCTCGTCATCCTGAACCTCAGGGGCGTCAAGGAATCAGTCACGTTCCTCGCGCCGATCTTCCTCGTCTTCATCGGGACGCACGCGTTCGCGATCCTCTACTCGTTCGCCGTGCATGTGCCCGAGCTGCCGGCCGTCTTCGCGGGAGCGGCGGGCGACTTCCAGAGGTCCAAGGCGACGATGGGATTCTGGCCGCTCGCGTTCGTGCTTCTCCGCGCGTACTCGATGGGCGGCGGCACCTACACCGGAATCGAAGCGGTTTCGAACGGCGTGACGATGCTGCGCGAGCCGCGCGTGAAGACCGGCAAACACACGATGTTCCTCATGGCGGCGTCGCTGGCCTTCACCGCGGGAGGCATCCTGTTCGGCTATCTCCTCGTCGGAGCGCGCGCGCACGAGGGAAAGACGATGAACTGGGTGCTCTTCGACGCGCTCTTCGGGCACTGGAAGATCGGCGGCCTGGCGGTCGGAACGGCGCTCGTCCTCGCCCTTCTCATCGCGGAGGCGGCGCTTCTCTTCGTCGCGGCGCAGACGGGCTTTCTCGACGGTCC
>JBGPDK010000155.1:0-8002 GCA_041482235.1 Thermoanaerobaculia bacterium
GTACTGCACGGGATCGGTCGCCAGCGAGACGAGCGCGTCGATCTGCTCGGTCACGCGCATCGAGCCCAGCTCGGCGGCCATCGCGCTGCCGGCGCGCCCGGTCACCATGAGGCCGGTCAGGACGGGCGCGAGCTCGCGCAGCATCGAAAGCGCCACGACCGAGCCGATGTAGCCCTCGGCATGGAACCGCTGGAAGCCCTTGAACGTCTGGAGGGCGAGGACGCCGCCCGTGAAGAATGCCGTCAGGAGCACGACCGGCACCGAGTCGACACCCACGCGCACGACCTGCTTGGCGGTCGCGACGGGCGTCCACGGAGGCGCCACGAGGCCGCGAAGGGTCATCCCGAGCAGGGTGAAGAAGCGCCCCACGCCCTCCGTCACCCCCAGGACGCCGCGCCCCAGGAACTCGAGTACGGCGGTCACAGGAACTTGGACTCCCGCGCCACGGTCTGCCCTCCGGACAGGATGATACGTGGCACGCGTGGGCCGACGCCGCAAAGGATCTCCCATGAGACGGTGCCCGCCGCGCGCGCGACCTCGTCGACGCTCAGGCGGGCGTCTCCCTGGCGGCCGAAGAACACCGCCTCGTCGCCGCGCGCGGGCGGCGCGGGCAGGTCCGTCACGTCCACGGCCGTGAGGTCCATCGAGACGCGGCCGGCGATCGGGCAGCGGCGGCCGCCGATCAGCACGGCGCCGTTTCCCGAGAGCGAGCGGGGGACCCCGTCGGCGTATCCCGCCGGCACGATCGCGAGCGTCGTCGTCCGCCCCGCGACGAACGTCCCCCCATAGCCCACACGCGTCCCGGGCGGGACCGTCTTGACCTGGTCGACGACGGAGACGAAGGACATCACGTCGGAAAGAGAATCTTCCTGCTCGGAGGGACCGGGGACCCCGGGGACCCGAGCATAAAGAGCAAGGCCGGGGCGGACATGGGTGGGTTCGAAGAGAGCCGATTTCTTGGAAGGTGAAGAGGACAGCCGCACCAGCGTCGCCGCGCTGTTGTCGGTGTGGATCATGGAGGGGCGGTGGCCGCGTGCGCGCACGGCGCGCACGCCTTCTTCGAAGGTGTGTGTCTGCGCCTCGGTTTGGGGGTCGTCCGCGCGGTCACTCGACGCGTAGTTCTGAAATACACCTTCCAAGAAAATGCGCCCTCTCGATTCGTCGAGAAGGTCGAGGATCCGCGGTACGTCAGCGGGAAGGACTCCGAGACGCGTCATCCCGGTATCAAGCTTGAGATGAACGGGAAGCGGAGTGCGGGGCGTACCAGCCGACCGAGGCGCTCGAGGCGCGCTCGGCGCCCCCCTCCCCTCTTCACTTTCCAAGAAATTCTTCTCTTCTCTTTCCAAGAAAATCTTCAATTCTTCTGCTTGCTCGACCGAATGGATATTGGGCGTCAGCCTTCCCTCTACGAGGGTGCCGAGCTGATCCTTCCCGATCCAGCCCATCACGAGAATCGGCTGTGCAATGCCCGCCCGCCTGAGCTCGAGGCCCTCCTCCACGACCGCGACCGCGAAGATCGGCGCGCCCTCGTCCGCGAGCCGCCTGGCCACGCGCGCCGCGCCGTGTCCGTACCCGTCGGCCTTGACGACCGGCATCACCGCGCAGCCCTTCGGCAGCGAGCGGGCGATCGCCCGGTAGTTCGAGGCGAGCACGTCGAGATCGACGACGGCGTGCGTAGGGCGAAGAGGCGAGGTCAGAGCCCCGGGCCTTCGCTGATCATCGCGAGATCGGAGAAGCGCGTGTACTCGCCCGACCAGCCCAGCGTGAAACGGTCGGTCGGGCCGTTGCGCTGCTTGGCGATGATGACGTCGCAGACGTTCTTCTGCTCGGTGTCCTTGTCGTAGTACTCGGGGCGGGAGAGGAAGAGCACGACATCGGCGTCCTGCTCGATGGCGCCCGACTCGCGGAGGTCCGACAGCACGGGCTCCTTCTCGGAGCCGCGCTGCTCGGTCCGCCGCGAAAGCTGCGAGACTGCGATGACGGGAACGTCGAGCTCCTTGGCGAGAGCCTTGAGGCCGCGCGAGAACGCGCTGACTTCCTGCGTGCGGTTTTCGACCTTGCCGCGCGATCCCATGATCTGGAGGTAGTCCACGAAGAGCGCGTCGAGGCCGTGCCGCTGCTTGAGCTGAAGCGCCCGGGCGCGCATCTCGAGGAGCGTAGCGGCCGGCGAGTCGTCCACGAAGAGCTGCGCCTCGCGCATCTGCTGCGTCGAGAAGAAGAGGGCCTTCTTCTCTTCCTTCGAGAGGCGACCTTCGCGCAGGCGCTGCAGATTCACGCGCGCCTCGGCGCACTGGATGCGGAAACCGAGCTGCTCTGCGGACATCTCCAGCGAGAAGAACCCGGCGACGAACTTCTGGTGAATCGTCAGATACGACGCGACGTTGAGCGCGAACGCGGTCTTGCCCATGCCCGGTCGCGCGGCGACGACGATGAGGTCGGTCTTCTGAAAGCCCTGCGTGAGCGCGTTCAGGCGCGTGAACCCCGTGGGCAGGCCCGTGAGCATCGTGCCGCGCCCGTGGATCTTCTGGATCTCCTCCTCGTTCTTCTCGGCGATGCGCGAGAGCTTCACGAAGCCGCCCTTGATCGAACCCTTCGCGATCTCGACGAGGTCGCGCTGCGCGTTCTCGAGAACCGTCTCGGCGTCCGGTGCGGTCACCGCGTCGCGGATCGCACGACGCGACTGGAAGATGACGAGCCGCCGCAGCGAGGACTCGCGCACGAGGCGCGCGTAGCTCTCGACGTTCTCGACGTCCGGCACGCGATCCACGAGCGCCGAGAGGACAGCGGCGCCGCCGGCCCGCTCGAGCCTCCCCGTCTTCTCGAGCTCGCTCCGGACGGTCACGAGGTCCACGCCCTCGCGCCGGTCCGCCAGCGCGAGGCACGCCTCGTAGACGAGCCGATGCGCCTCGCTCGCGAAGTCCTCCGGCACGAGGAACTCCATGACACGCGACAGGAGCGACCCGTCGATGAGGATCGCGCCCAGCAGGCTCCGCTCGGCGTCGGGCCGCGCGGGAAGGACTTCGGGATCGGTGGGAGCGAGTACGGACATCGCGGCTCGGGAGAATATCGCGCCGCGGAGGCGGGCGGGAAGCCGCCCTACCGCGGGCTCAGCTCGAGCGGCGGCCGGCCGGACTCGGCGCGGCGCTTCGACGCGGCGGCGACCATCCGGTCCCAGTTCTCCTCGTCGAGCCGGCAGGCTCCCACGCGCTTCCGGCCCTCCGGCGGGCCGTGGTAGTCCGAGCCGGCGGACTTGAGGAGGCCCTCGCGCTCGGCGAGCTGACCGAACGCGTTCTCCTTCTGCCCGTCCTGGTCGGCGTGGATGACTTCGAGGCCGTCGAGCCCGGCGGCCGCGCCGAGGGCGACGACCTTCTCGGGATCCCGGTACCAGATCGGATGCGCGATGACCGACAGGCCGCCCGCCCTGCGGATGGCCGCGATCGCCTCCTCGAGCGTCCACTTCGGCTTCGCCACGTAGGCCGGCTTCCCGTGCGCGAGGAACCTCTCGAAGGCCTCCTCGAGACTCTTCACGTACCCTTTTTCCACCATCGCACGCGCGATGTGCGGGCGGCCGAACGCGCCCTGCGCCACGACGGCCCGAATCGCGGCAAGGTCGAGCGGCATGCCGAGCCCTGCGAGCTTTTCGACCATCGCGTCGCCGCGCCTGACGCGGTCCTCGCGGAACACCGCGAGGCGGGACCTCAGCTCGGGCTCCTCGGGATCGAGGAAGAGGCCGAGGACGTGGACGTCGTCGCCGTCGCAGCGCGTCGAGAGCTCGCTCGCCGTGACCGTCACGAGGCCCGTGCCTTTCGCCGCGGCCTCGAACTCGGGAAGGCCGTGAACCGCATCGTGGTCGGACAGCGCGAGCACGGAGAGTTCTGCCTCGACGCCGCGGGCCACGAGCCGCGCCGTCGGCTCGAGGCCGTCCGAGAACGTGGAGTGGCAGTGCAGGTCGGCTCCGCGGAAGGGTGGCATCGGCGGATGGTAGCGCAGCGCGTGCGCTACGATGGCTGCAGGCACACGGTGCGCCTGACCACCGGAACGCGCCTCGGCCCCTACGAAATCCTCGCGCCGCTCGGCGCAGGAGGCATGGGCGAGGTTTACCGGGCCCGCGACACGCGGCTCGACCGCGAGGTCGCGGTCAAGATCCTCCCCGAGTCGATGGCCGCTGATCCCCGGGCTCTGGGCCGCTTCGAGCGGGAAGTAAAAACCGTCGCCGCCCTCTCCCATCCCAACATCCTCGCGATCCACGACATCGGGCTCGAAGGCGAAACCCCGTTCGCCGTCATGGAGTTGCTCGAGGGAGAGACACTGAGCGACCAGATCGAGCGGGGACCGCTTCCGTGGAAACATGCGACCCAGGTGGCCATCGCCATCGCTGACGGCCTCGCCGCGGCGCATTCGAAGGGCATCGTCCACCGCGACCTGAAACCGTCCAACATCTTCGTGACGAGCGACGGACGCCTGAAGATTCTCGACTTCGGGCTCGCTCGGACCTCGCAGAACGAAGGGATGGCCCCGACGACACGCGCCGAGACCATCACAACGACCGAGCCGGGCACCGTTCTCGGGACCGTTGGCTACATGTCCCCGGAACAAATCCGCGGCCTCGCCGCCGAACCGTCCAGCGACATCTTCTCGTTCGGCTGCGTCCTGTACGAAATGGTGATTGGGAAGCGGCCGTTCGGGGGCGGGACCGTCCCTGAAGCGATGGCCGCGATCCTCCGAGATCCGGCCCCTTCCGCCTCGGAGGGCCCGCGTCCGGTGCCCGCGGAGCTGGATCGCGTGATCGCCCACTGCCTCGAGAAAGACCCCGACCGGCGGTTCCAGACTGCTCAGGATCTGCTGTTCGCCCTTCGATCCCTCCAGACGGGCCCGACGGCAGCAGTGGCCGCCGCGCCTGCTGCACGGTTCGCGTTCCCGCGCCTCCTCGCCGCGGGCGCCGCGGTTGTCGCTCTCGCCATCGTCGGGATCTTTCTCGCGCGCGGGCGCGTTGCCGGGCCTCCGAATCTTCGCTCGGTGGCGGTCCTCCCGCTCGCGAACCTCTCGGGCGACCCCGAGCAGGAATACTTCGCCGACGGAATGACCGACGAGCTGATCACCGACCTCTCCAAGATCCAGTCGCTCCGGGTGATCTCGCGGACGTCGATGATGAGATTCAAGGGGACGAAGGAGGGGCTCCCCGCGATCGCGAAAGCTCTCGGCGTCGATGCCGTCGTGGAAGGTTCGGTCCGGCGTGCCGGGAATCAGGTGCGCGTCGCCGCGAAACTCATCCGGGCCGAAGGCGAGCAGAACCTCTGGAGCGAAAGCTACGAGCGGGACATGAAGGACGTCTTCGCGCTTCAGAGCGAGGTGGCCGGTGCGATCGTGAAGCAGATCGGCACGAAACTGACCAGCGACGAGGCGGCCCGGCTCGCGCCGCGGCCTCCAGTCCCACCGGACGCCTACGAAGCGTATCTGAAAGGAAACTTCTACAGCCAAAAGCTCGACGCCGAGAGTCTCGAGAAATCAAAGGGGTATTTCGAGAAGGCGATCCGCATCGCGCCGGACTTCGCCCTCCCCTACGAAGGGCTCGCCTTCTACCACGTCTCCTCGGGCGTGGAAGGAGCCGTTGCCCCCAAGCTCGCCTTCCCGAAGGCCGAGGCCGCCGCCATGAAAGCCTTCGAGCTCGACCCGAACCTGCCCGAAGCCCACAGTCAGCTCGGCTGGATCTACTGCTACTTCTACTGGAATCGGGACGCAGCGGAAAAAGAATTTCGACGAGCGAAGGAGCTCCGCGGAGAGTCGGGGCCTGGCCCGAACGGTCTTCTAGCCCGTTATCGTGGAGACTTCGAGACCGCGATCAGAGGCTCTAAGAGTCAGCTCGCCAACGACCCTCTCGCCCTGGGTCCGCACTTGAAGCTCGGGACCGCTTACACCTGGGCCCATCGATACGACGAGGCGATCGAGGTCTACCGGAAAGCAGTCGAGTTCCACCCGGACTCGTCCGAGGCACACGAGCTCCTGGCGGACGCTTATGCGTCGAGGGGGAGTCACCGCGAGGCCATCGACGAGCAGAAGAAGGCGCTCGAGCGGGCCAATCTCGACGACTGGGCCGAGGAGCTCGGCCGTGACTTCGAGGCCCTCGGCTGGGCGAAAGGCCAGGAGCGCCTCAACCGGAAACGGCTCGACGAGATGTCCGCGCTCGCCAAGGAGGGACGCTACGTCTCGCCGCTCTCGATCGCGGCCCTCCACGTTCTCCTCGGCGAGAAAGACGAAGCCTTCCGATGGCTGGGCAAGGCCGTGGAGGATCGCTCCCCTTTCCTCATCGCGCTCACCGCGGACCCACAATGGGATTCGATTCGATCCGATCCTCGCTTCGCGGAGGTCGTGAACCGGGTCCGCCCTTCCTGATCGCGCCGTTCACGAGCACTTGCAACGGTACTTGGACGGGGTGGCGCTGAAGCTGTAGGAGATGCCGATACTGAAGGCGTTCGTCAGCGATGAGACCTTGCCGCCAAACGTGTGGAACCCCGCCACGAAGACTTCGACTGCGTCGGTCGCGGCAAACGCCACCGAGGCGCCGCCCTGGTCCGAGGCCGATCGGGCGGCACGGTCATGGACGGGGAAAAGAGGTTCAGTCCCGCCGTGCGTTCGGTGGAAGTTCGCGAAGGCGCGCAGGCTGACGCGCGTGCTGACGGAATAACCGATCTCGCCGCCAATGTCGTAATGATTCAGGTCGTAGCCCTGGAATCCTTCGACAAACGAGTACGTGAAGCGCGCCTGGACGTAGGCCCCCGGCACGAGTGGATCGAGGAGCCTCCCGACGAAGAAGCCGATCGGCGCCTCCACAAAACCGTGGCCCGGCGCGGTGTGCCCCCGAACTTCGTAGTCGTGCGTCGGAACGAGGATCCCGACGAGCGGCGTCACGACGACCGGGTCGTCGAGGAGCGCGTACCGGACTTGAAGGCGAACGTCCTGCCAGGTCCCGTGATACCGGCCGTCGTCGTTCGGACCGTGAGGCCGTAACCTCGTCGGATCCGTGTTCTCCCACTTGGTGCTCAGGTAGACGACGTTGGCGCTCAGGGCCAGCTTCTCGAGCGCCCCCCAGCCGACGTCGAAGAGAACCGACTGGCCCCGGACGTTGCCAAGGCTGGTGTCGTTCACGCCTTCAGCCGAAAGGTGGCCGTTGAAATACGCGTTCTGATAAGAGATCGCGAGGAAGACATCGCCCTGGGGCGGCAACCATGCCTGGGCGACAAGGCGTCCCGGAAGTGCCGCGAGAGCCACGAGGAGCCATGCCGGAGCAGCCCCGCGCACGTATGTTCTCATCAAAAGGCTCAGCGGCCGCTCAGGTTTTCTTGCACTTGAGCTCCTTGCCCTTCGCCCGGGTCCGCACCACCTCGTTCACCACGGCTAGGAAGTACCGGTCTTTCCCTTTAGCCTGGAGGAGGCACTGGTACTGCTTCTCGGCCGCCTCGAGCTCCTTGCCTGTCGGGTTGTAGACGACGGGAAGGACGACCGCCCCCAAGGCGCCAGCTGCCTTCACCTCGGCGTCGACTCCGTCCACGTCCGCGATGTCGGCCAGGACCACGTTGAAGGGACCGGACCTGAGCGCTTCCTTTAGCGCCGCGGTGTCCTGGGCGACCACGGGCCTGTGCCCCGCCCTCTTCAGGATCTCGAAGATCTCCCTGCCGACCTTCGAGAAGCCCGTCGATGGATTCAGGTAGACGAGAACCGACGCCGGGTGTTTGGCTGCGTACGCCTCTTCGTACCGGATGCTCCTTCCGAGCAGCAGGAACTTGTCGCCGCATGCGGCGGCGCTCCCGGAGTAAATGAGGAACACGCCAACCAAAAGTTGAAAGGTCAAGCGGTGCGTGTTCATCAAAGACCTCCCTGCTACCCGCGCGCGGGCGACCCTGCGAAGACCAGAAGACGGTGAACGTCCTTCCATCCTACGCTCACGGAGTCTTCTCTTTGACCCCCGATCCGGGACGTCAACAGGCGCCGACAAGGGCTCAGCGAC
>JBGPDK010000156.1:0-7996 GCA_041482235.1 Thermoanaerobaculia bacterium
ACACGCCGGCGAGCCTAGGGCGAAGCTCCTCGATGATCTCGTCGACGTTCTGTTTCCGTTCCCCGCGCGGTTTGAGGAGGACGAGCAGGTTCCCCGAGTTGCCCGCCGGGCTCGCGTCGCTCGAGCCGACCGTCGAGGAGACGCCCTTGACGGCCGGATGGCGCCGGATGACATCCGTGAGCTCGCGCTGGTGGCGCGCCATTTCCGCGAACGAGACGCCGGGCAGCCCCTCCGTGTAGCCGATGAACTGCCCCGTGTCGTCGCTCGTGAGGAATCCCTTCGGGATCACGACGAAGAGGAATCCCGTGACGGCGAAGAGGACGCCGGAAATGACGAGCGTGGCTCTCTGGCGCGCGAGAACCCACCCGAGCGTCCGCTCGTAGAGCGAGAGCCAGGCCTTGAAGATCCGTTCCGTCACCCGGAAAAAACGCCCCTCGTTCGAGACGTTCGAGGCCTTCAGGAAGCGGCTGCAGAGCATCGGGGTCAGGGTGAGCGAGACGAAGCCCGAGACGAGGATCGCGACGCTGATCGTGACCGCGAATTCCTTGAAGAGCCGCCCGAGGAGCCCGCCCATGAAGAGCACGGGGATGAAGACGGCGACGAGCGAGATCGTCATCGAGAGGATCGTGAAGCCGATCTCCTTTCCTCCCTTGAGCGCGGCCGTGAGGGGATCCTCCCCGCCTTCCATGCGGCGGACGATGTTCTCGAGCATGACGATCGCGTCGTCGACGACGAAGCCGACGGAGAGCGTGAGCGCCATGAGCGAGAGGTTGTCGAGCGAGAAGTTCAGGAGCGACATCGCCGCGAACGTCCCGACGATCGAGGCCGGAACCGCGAGGCTCGGAATGAGCGTCGCCCGCACGTTGCGGAGGAACAGGAAGATCACGAGGACGACGAGGGCGATCGTGAGGACGAGCGTGAACTCGACGTCGTGCACGGACTCGCGGATCGGGACGGAACGGTCGAAGAGGATGTCGAGCTTGAGCGCCCCCGGAAGCTGTGCCCGGAGCGCAGGGAGCTTCGCCTTGACGGCGTCCACGACGGCGATCGTGTTCGAGCCCGGCTGGCGCTGGATCGCGAGGGTGACGACCTGCTTGGGCTCCCTGGCAGGGTCGCCCGCGCCGGCGCGCTCCGCGTACCAGTTTCCGATCCGGTCGTTCTCGACGCCGTCCACGACCTGCCCGAGGTCCCCGAGCGTCACGGGAGAGCCGTTGCGGTAGGCGACGATCATCGTCCTGTATGCAGCGGCGTCGAAGAGCTGGCCGTTCGCCTGCACCGTGAGGGACTGGTGCGCGCCGTAGAGCGTGCCGACGGGCAGGTTCGAGTTCTGCCGCTGAATGGACGTCGCGACCTCGTCGATCCCGATCCCGCGGGCCGCGAGCTGGGACGGGTCGAGCTTCGCGCGGACCGCGAACTTCTGCGCGCCCGTGACCTGGACCTGCGCGACGCCCGAGATCGTCGAGAGCCGCTGCGCGATGAGAGTCTCGGCGACCTCGTCCACGGCCGTGAGCTCCATCGTCGGCGACGAGAGGACGAGGTAGAGGACCGGCTGGTCGGCCGGGTTGACCTTCTTGAGCGTCGGAGGCGACGGCATCCCCGGCGGGAGCTGGCGCGCGGCCGCGGCAATCGCCGTCTGGACGTCCTGCGAGGCCGCGTCGATGTTGCGGTCGAGCGCGAACTGGAGCGTGACCTGCGTCGTCCCCTGCGAGCTCGTCGAGTTGATCGAGTCGAGGCCCGCGATCGCCGAGAACTGCCGCTCGAGAGGCGTCGCGACCGACGCGGCCATCGTCTCGGGGCTCGCGCCCGGGAGGCTGGCCGTGACCTGGATCGTCGGGAAGTCCACGTTCGGGAGGTCGCTCACGGGCAGCGACCGGAAGCCGATCGTCCCGAACAGGAGGATCCCCGCCATGACGAGCGTCGTCATGACAGGCCTCCGGATGAAAGGCTCGGTAATGCTCATCGCGCCGCCCGGCTCAACCGGCCTTCTTCTCCCGTTTCTCGTCCCGTCCTGGCGGCGCGCCCGCGCCCGGAGAGCCGGCCTTGAGCTCGACCTTCGCTCCCGGGAAGAGGCGGAGCTGCCCGTCCGTGACGACGCGCTCGCCGGCCGCGAGGCCCTTCGCGATCACGACGACGCCCTCCGCGGTCGGGCCCGGTTTCACGGGCCGCGGCTCGACGGTCAGGTCGCCCTTCACGACGTAGACGTACGGGCCGTCCTGGCCCGTCTGGACGGCTTGCGTGGGAACGACGAGGGCGTTCGCGTCGACGCCCGTCGTGAGCGTGACCTTCACGAACTGGCCGGGCCAGAGGCGCCGTTCCGGATTGTCGAACGTCGCCTTGAGGCGGATCGTCCCCGTCGTCGCGTCGACGGCGTTGTCCACGAACGAGAGGACGCCCGCGACCGGGTGGGCTTCGTCGCTCGGGAGCGCGGCCTCGACCCGCACGGAGCCGGCCGCGCGCGCGCGGTTCACCTTGCCGAGCTCACCCTCCGGCACCGCGAACGTCACATAGATCGGGGTCGCCTGTGTGATCGTGACGAGCGGCGTCGTGTCGTTCGCCTTGACGAGGTTCCCCTCGTAGACGAGGAGGTTTCCCGTCATCCCGTTGATCGGCGAGCGGATCGTCGCGTAGGAAAGCTGGACCCTCGCGTTCTCGACGGCCGCTTCGTCGGCCCGCATGAGCCCCGCCTGGGTTTCCGCATTCGTGCGGTTCAGGTCGTAGTCCTCTTTCGAGGCGATGCCTTCCTCGAAGAGCTTCTTCCAGCGGGCCGCGAGCGCGCGGGAATTCGCGAGCTGCGAGCGGTCCTTCTCGAGAGTGCCCTCTGCCTGGGCGAGCGCGGCCAGGAGGGGACGCGGGTCGATCGTGAAGAGGAGGTCGCCCTTCTGCACCTCCTGGCCCTGTTTGAAATGGATCTTCACGAGCTCGCCCGAGACGAGCGCCCGGATCGCGACCGTGGCGTAGGCCTCGACGTTGCCGATCGCCTTCGTCGTGAGCGGGATCGACTTCTCCGCGACCGTCGCCGCGGTGACGGGCACGATCTCGGCGCGCGGGCCGGACTTGCTGCCCGTCTTCACGAGCGCGCGCGCGGTCGCGGCCACGGCGAGGACACCCGCGGCCACGAGGACGATGTTGCGTGCCCGGTGTTTCTTCGGCGGGGCGTCGCCGCCGTGCATTTCAGGCCCCCGGGTCTCTGCGCTCATGAAGCCTCTTCTTCTTTCAGATGATGCGGTTCTTCAACGCCTTGCTCACGGCCGCAGACTTCGAGTTGACGTGCAGCTTCTCGTAGATCGAACGAACGTAGTTGCGCGCCGTGTTGATGCTGATCGCGAGGCCGTCGGCGGCGCCCTGATAGCTCGCGCCGTCCGCGAGCAGACGCAAAAGTCGTACCTCCTGGGGCGTCAGGTCGTGGCCGGGTACAGGCGCCGGTCCCAGCTCACGGAAGAGTCGGATGACTTTCCGGGCGATCTCGGGAGACATCGGAGATCCCCCCTCCTTCACGTCGCGCACGGCCTCCAGGAGCTTTGGAGGCGCCGTCTTCTTCAGGAGGTAGCCGGAGGCTCCGTTGCAGAGGGATTCGAAAATCTGCTCCTCCCCCTCGTAGACGCTCAGCATGAGGACCGCGATGGAGGGGTGCGCCTCGCGCACCCGCGAGACGGCCTGCGAACCGGACATCCCCGGCAGGTGGATGTCCATGAGGAGCACGTCCGGCGGGCCGCCCGCGAGGGCGGGCAGGCGCTTCAGCGCATCCTCCGCGGACCCCCATCCGCCGGCCCATGAGAATCCCCGCGTTCCCCCGATGAGGAGGCGCAGGCTCTCCCTCAGGCCGGCGTCGTCCTCGACGGCCGCCACGCGGATCGCCGGGCGCTCGGGCATCGCGCTCATGCCTCCAGTTTCGGGCCCAAAGGGCGCGGGGGGGAGAGCATGTTCATGCTCGGGCGGGACCGGCGCCGAATGGGAGGGAGAGGCCGCGGATCGCGAGCCGCGTGCCCTGGCCCGGGCTCGTCTCGACCTCGAGCCGGCCCCCGAGGGCCACGGCGCGGGCCCGCATGTTCAGAAGCCCTCGGCCTTCGTCTTCCGGGTCGGACGGGCGCGCCGCCGGGTCGAAGCCGGCGCCGTCATCCGCGATGGAGACGTCCAGGGACCGGCCCGAGAGGCGGAACACCGCCGAGACCGCGGTCGCCCGCGAGTGGCGGGCGGCGTTCGTGATCGCTTCCTTCAGCAGGAGGAAGAGCTGGCGCCGTGGCTCCGGCGGCACGTCGATCGCCGGGGCCTCGGGAGGCAGCTCGAGGTGGAACGCGATCCCGCGGGCTTCGAGGAGATCGGCCGCGAAGTGGCGCAAGCGGTCGCCGAGGCTCTGGAGATCGTCGCGCCGGGGATCGATCGACCAGATCGCGTCGCCCAGCGCGTCGATGACCGAGCGGGACGTCTCGCCGATCTCCCCGAACAGCCGCGCGGGCTCGCCCACGGGATCGAGGTCCCGGCGCCCGACCTCGGAAAGGATGGAGATGCGGGCGAGGCTCGAGCCCACGTCGTCGTGGAGGTCGGTCGCGAGCCGCGTGCGCACCCGCTCGACGGCGACGGCGCGCCGGAGACTCTGGCGGTGCACGAAGACCGCGAATGCGACGCCGGCCGCCACCGCGAGGAGCAGGAACCACGCGCGGCGCCAGAACGGCGGGCGCACGCGGAACGAGACCGTCGCTTCCTCTCCCGGTTCGCCGCCGGACGGCCCGACGGCACGCACGGAGAACCGGTACGTCCCCGGTGCGAGGCCGACGTAGCGCACCGTCGGGTCGGGGCTCGGCGCGCTCCACGAGGCGTCCACACCCTCGAGCCGGGTCTGGTAGCGCACCCGACCCCCGGGCGTGAAGCTGGGCGCGGCGAAATCGATGCGCACGCGCGTTTCGTCGGGTTGGAGAGCGAATTCCGGGAGCGATCGCGCCCCGAGCTCCGGCACCTCGCGGGCGTTGCCGTTCACGCGGAACGAGGTCAGGACGGCCCGCGGCGGCGGGACGGGCAGGTCCTTCGCGGGCACGAGGCGCGACACGCCCTCGAGCGTCCCGAACCAGAGCGCTCCGGTGAGGTCCCGAAGGGCGCACGTGACGAGGTTGTTCGTCAGGCCGTCCGCCGTCGTGAAGTGACGCATACGCAAGGTCGCGGGATCGAGGCGGTCCACGCCGCGTGTCGTGCCGAAATAGAGGAGTCCCGCCGCGTCCTCGGCGAGGCACAGGACGCTGCCCGACGCCGGACCGTCGGCCGTCCGGACCGCGACCGCCGAGAGGAGCTCTTTCGTCGGCGCGTCCACGCGCAGAGCGCCGCTGCCGCCGTTCGCGATCCACAGCCGGCCCGTGCGATCGAGGAGGAAGTCGTGGACGTAGCCCTCGGGCGCGCCCTGCGAAGGGAGCAGCCTTTCGAAACGGCCGTTCCTGAAACGCACGGCTCCCCCGCTGCCGAAGCCGATCCAGAGATCGCCGGCATCGTCCTCCAGGAAGGCGACTGGAGCGGAGGCCGGCAGGCCCTCGGCGGCGCCGAAGGAGACGAAGCGCCGCGCCCGGGGATCGAAGCGCGCGAGCGAGGACGGTGAGTCGTACACGCCGGCCCAGAGGGTTCCGTCGCGGCTTTCATAGAGCGCCGACACCTCATTGGCTCCGAGGCCGTCGCGTGCCGTATAGACGGCCTTCGCCGCCGCCCGTTCGAGCGCGGGGCCAAAGGCCGCCGCCGCGCGTCGCTCGAGTCCCGCGCGCGTGGCGATCCACCACTCGCCGGAGCGGTCCCTGAGCACCGAACGGCCCCACACCCACCTGATCGGGGCCGTGGCGGTCGGGTCCAGCACGACGGGCTGGAACGGCGGGCCGTCCAGGCGCACGAGGCTGGAGTTGCCCCCCGCAGCCGCCACCACGTGCCCCTCGTCCTCGAAGAGCGCGCCCACGCGCACGTCGAGGAGCCCGTCCGCCTCGCCGAAGCTCGTGAAGCCGGCCGGCGCGACCCGCAGAAGGCCCGTGCTCTGCGTGCCGATCCAGAGATTCCCTTCCGGATCTTCGAGCAGCTCACCGAGGATTCCGTCGCCGAGACCGTTCTTTCGGCCATAGACCGCGAGGCGCCCGCCCGCCACGAGGACGAGGCCGGCCGACGTCGAAATGGCCATGCGCCCGTCGCGCATTTCGAGCGGCCGCTGCCACGCCCCGGGAGCCGTTCCGGGCACGCGCGAGAGCGCGCGCGTCTCTCCGCTCCGGACCGGAAACACGACGCGACCGTCCGAGGCGAGAAGAGGTTCGGCTGGCGCGAGCGTGCTCCCTGCGTTGCCGGGGCCGAGGACGAAGAGCGCGTCCGGCGTCGTGATCCAGATGCGCCCCGCGCGGTCGATGCAGACACCACGCACGTCCTGGGAGGCGGCACCCGGAAGATGCACGCGCGTCAGGGACCCGCCGGCCCCGCGAAAAAGGCCGCGCGACGTCCCCACCCACAGCGCCCCATCCGGCGCCTCCCGGACGGAGCGCACGGCGGCGTTGCCCCCGAGAGCCGCGAGCCCGACGGCGATCGCGCGCGCCTCCGCGACTCGATAGAGCTCTCCAGCGCTGCCGAAGAGGACTTCCCCCGTGCGAGAGGCCGAGACGAACTCGACGCTTTTTCCGGCCGGAGCCGCCGCGACCGGCTTGAACACCGGGTGGGCCGCGGGCGCCGCCGCCTCGAGGCGCACGAGGCCGCCCGTCGTCGCGACCCAGAGCGTACCGTCCGGCGTCTCGGCGAGCGCCGTCACGCGCTGCTTCGGAAGGCCGTCGGCCGACGAATAGACCTTGAACCGCTCCCCGTCGTACCGGCTGAGGCCGTTCAGCGAGCCGATCCAGAGGGAGCCGCGCGAGTCCTTGAGGAGCGCGGTCACCGTCTCCTCGGCGAGCCCCTCCGCCACGCCGTGGCGCTGCACCGGCAGCCGCTCGGCGCGCGCGGGAGAGGCCGCCAGAAGGGCGAGAGCGGCGAGGAGCGTGAGGGAGCGTCCCGTCATGGCCGCCATTCTCGCCCGAGGTCAGGCGCCGAGACGCCGGGCGATCTTCTCTGACGTGTCGCGGACCTTCGCGACGACGCGCCCCTCCGCGTCGAGGAGGACGGGGATCTCGTTTCCCCATCGGGCCGCCAGGGCCGGATCCGAGTCCACGTCCACGGTCTCGAGCGAGCCGCCGAGGCGCAGCACGAGCGGGCCGACGACGGAGCGCATCTCGTCGCAAAGGCGGCAGCCTGGGCGCGACAGGAGCCGGAGCGCGGGCGGGCGCCCCGCGGCGGACCGCCGGAAGAGCCTCATGGCGGCGGAAGCGGTGCTCCCGCGGCGGGCGCGGCCCGGCGCGGGAGGCGCGTCACGATGCGCCATGAATAATGGAGCCCCGAGACCGTCGCGAAGACCGCGACGAGCTGGAAGCACGTCGTCGCGACGACGACCGGCAGGCGGTGGACGTTCACGAGGAGAATCGCCACGACGGTCGAGATCTCCAGAAACGTCGTGAGCTTTCCGAGGATCGAGGGCGGGAAGTCGCGGATCCCGAGGGCGAGAAACATGACGAGGCAGATGACGATGGCGAAGGCGTCGCGGAAGATCGTGAGGACGAGAAGCCAGACGGGGATGCGGAGAGACGTGGGAGTCGTGGGCAGCGCGAAGACGACGAACGTGGAGACGAGAAAGAACTTGTCGACGATCGGGTCGAGCCAGGCGCCCAGCGGCGAGCCCATGCCGAACCTGCGGGCCACGTAGCCGTCCACGATGTCGGTGATCGCGGCCGCCAGGAAGATGACGAGCGCGACGCCATGCCGGCCGCCGAGGATCGCCATGATGAGGAACGGAAGGGATGCGAGGCGCGCGAATGTCAGGAAGTTGGGCAGCGTCCAGGGGCGCAATTCCATGAACGGGAGGCCTCAGCCGGCCGCGGGCGCCGGCGGGCCGGCGGAGCGGGCACCGCCGTCCGGCGGGTCGAGCCTGACGTAGACCGCCTTGCCCTTCGGGACGATGAGCTGCTCG
>JBGPDK010000157.1:0-7826 GCA_041482235.1 Thermoanaerobaculia bacterium
TCGAGCTGCCGCGCGGACAGGCCCGTCAGGCGCGCGACCTGCGCGGTCGAGAACGAGGCGTACAGAAACCGGCGATTGAATTTCACTCGTGTATTTCGACGATGATACGCCGATTCCGAACGGACCGCGGTTTTCTGGCGGCTCGTCCCGCTGAAGGGCTCTACGCCGGGACGTTCGACGCGAGGCGCTGAAGGTCAGACCAGCGCGCATAGAGGCGGTCGACCTCGGCCTGCTTCTCGTGGAGCGTCGCCAGGAGCGCGACGAGCTTCGGCGCGTCGCTGGCATGCGCGGGATGCTCGCTCTCTTCGCGAAGGGCGTCGCGGGCCGCCTCCGCGGCCTGGATGCGCTCCTCCATGCCGTCGAGCTCCCGCTGTTCGTTGAAGCCGACCCGTCGCTTGCGCGCCGGGACCTTCGCGGCGGCGCGGCGAGCGGGAGCGGCGCCTTTGCGCTCCGCATACCACGCCTCCCACTGGTCGAGGCCGGCGAGCGCCGTAAGCGTCCCGCGACCTTTCTCGTCCCGGGAGAACGCGAGGATGCGGTTCGTGACGCGGTCCAGGAAAAACCGGTCGTGCGTCACGAGGATGACGGCGCCCGGGAAGTCCGCGAGGCAGTCCTCGAGGACCTGAAGCGTCGCGAGGTCGAGGTCGTTCGTGGGCTCGTCGAGAACGAGCAGGTTCGTCTTCTTCAGCATGAGCCGCGCGAGAAGCAGCCGGCTCTGCTCGCCTCCCGAGAGGCGGCCCACCTTCATGTCCTTCTGTTCCTCCTTGAACAGGAACCGGTCGAGGTAGCTCCGGATGTGGACGAGCGCGCCGCGGTAATCGACGTGGTCCCCCTCGGGGCAGATCGTCTTCGCTACCGTCGTCTCCGGATCGAGGCTGTCGCGGCCCTGCTCGAACGTGACGGGCTGGAGGTTCTCCGCGCGGAAGACCGCCCCCGTGTCGGGCTCCTCCGCCCCGAGCAGGATCCTGAGAAGCGTCGATTTTCCGCACCCGTTCGGCCCGAGAAGGCCGATGCGGCTCCGGGGCGTCACGAGCACGTCGAGATTCGAGAAGAGGACGTTTCCGCCGTAGGCCTTGCCGATCCCCTTCGCATCGATGAGCCGCTTCGGGTTCTTCCCGGAAGACTCGAAGTCGAGACGGACGCTGCGGGACTGGTTCCTCTCCGACAGCTGCCCGACCTCTTCTTCGAGCGCACCCGCCCTCCGGATGCGCGCCTGCTGCTTCGTCGAGCGCGCCTTGGCGCCGCGCAGGAGCCACTCGGTCTCGCGCCGCAGCAGATTCCTCAGCGACGACTCCCTTTGCGCGTCGGTCGCCAGGCGCTCTTCCTTCACCTTGAGGTACGTCGTGTAGTCGCCGCGGACATCGAGAAGGCCGTTCGCGTTCCGCCGGTCGAGCTCGAGGATCCGGTTCGCGACGCGCTGCAGGAACAGCCGGTCGTGCGTCACGGTGATCGTCGCGAACGGCGCGCGGGCCAGAAGCTCCTCGAGCCAGAGGATCGCCTCCACGTCGAGGTGGTTCGTGGGCTCGTCGAGGAGCAGGAGATCGGGCTTGCGCACGAGCTCGCGCGCGAGCGCGACGCGTTTCTTCCACCCCCCCGAAAGCGTTGCGACCGGCGTCTCGGGCGAGCGGCCCTCCGTCGCGAGGGAGAGCCGGGCGATGATCTCGTCCGCCGAGAGCGCGGCCTCCCAGGCCTCCTCGCCGGCGTGCGCGCCCGCCGCACCCTCGAGCACCGTCTCGCGGATCGTCGCGCCCTCGCGGAACGTCGGCATCTGCGAGAGGTACCCGATGCGGAGGCCCCTCTGGACGGCGCACTTGCCCTCGTCCGGCGGAATATCGCCCGCGAGGATCGACAGCAGCGTCGACTTCCCGGCTCCGTTCGGGCCGATGAGGCCGATGCGGTCCCCGGAGTCCACGGAACAGGCGATCCCCTCGAACAGGGGATGCGAGCCGAAGGCTTTCGTGAGACCGACTGCGGTCAGGAGGATTCCCATTGATTGAGGCCCGGAGGGAGAAAACTGGCGGGGCCGACGGGGCTCGAACCCGCGACCTCAGGCGTGACAGGCCTGCGCTCTAACCAACTGAGCTACGACCCCGGTTCCGTCCCGCGACGGTCGCGTCGGGGCGGGAAGCGAAGTATACAGAAGAGGCGGTGATCGGCTGCAAGCGCGCGCTGGTCCTCGTTCTTCTCGCGCCCGGGGCACGGACGAGCCTCAGCGCCTTCTTTCAACCTCATGCGGGCGTGTCGGAATCGACGGAGCCGGGCGGCTCCGTGGAGCCGGCTTATAAGCGGGGGGAAACGGGCGCTCCGGGCGACGTTCGCCGCGGCGGGACGGTGCCACGTGATAACCCCGACCCCATCCGTCGTAGTCGTACCCCGAAGGCTCGTAGACACCCCCGACATATCCCCCGCCGGATGCGACGCAGCCAGACAATACGGTGAGCAGCACGAACCCGAGCGCTCTCACCCGCCAACGTTGGGGCACGATTCTCATTTCGGCTCCTTCTTGCCGTCGTCGTCCGACCACTCCATCAGGCCAAAGCGTGCGCCGGTCGGATCGGCGACGACCGCCACCTTGCCGCCGTGACGATCGGTGTGCGGTTCGACCAGCACCCGCCCGCCGAGGGCAACGGTCTTGGCCGCCGCGTCGACGGCATCGACGACGCGCACGAAATTGAGCCAGTGGGGATGACGGCGCGGCGAATTGCCGGGCAGAGGATTCACGCTCGCGCGCGCGAAGTCGTCGCTTGAAAGGATGTCGTGTTCCAGGTCGTCCTCGCTCGGCACGTCGAAAACCTCATAGCCGAAGACCGCCTGGTAGAAGGCCGCCTCGGTGTCCGGCTTTTGGGCGAGAAGCGAGCTCCAGATCCACTCTCCGGGCGCCGCGAGAAAGTCGGGTGGGTCGCCGCTGCCAGAGGCAAGGACCGCAAAGACAGCTCCCTCGGGATCGGCGAAGACCGCCTGGCGGCCGCGATGCGGGTAAGTTCTGGGTTCGGAAACGACCTTGGCCCCGTGCTCCAGCGCGGTCCGCTTCGCGGCATCGACATCGCGAACGGCGAGGAAGGCCAGCCACGCCGGCCGCTTGGGCTCACCGGACGGCACGAGCCGGTGGACGAGACCTCCCACCGGCCGGCCTCCGAGAGACGCGACGGTGTAATCCGTTCTGCCGAAATGAAGATCCTGGAAAGTCCAGCCGAACAATCCTGCGTAAAACCGCTTCGCGCTTGCAAGATCCGGCGTCGCCAGATCGACCCAGATCACCTTTCCGACATGGTGCTCGGCGTTCGCGGGCTCGACGAGCGGAGGCAGATCAAACGGTGCCGCGGTAATCGTTGCCGCTGAAGCGACGGACACGAGCGCGGCGCAAAGAATGGAACGGATGGCCTTCATCGGGGCCTCCTCTTCCTGACGACCCTACGCAACATCGACGCCAGAGAGACGCATGGTGGGAGGTATCGGGATCGAACCGATGACCTGCTGCGTGTAAAGCAGACGCTCTACCGCTGAGCTAACCTCCCCCGACAGTCTACGTCCGGAATCTGATCGGAAGAGCCGTCCCGGTCCGTACTGGCGGAAGGAGTCCAGATGGAGCGCTACAACCTCGTCGTGATCGGGGCCGGTTCCGGCGGCCTCGTCGTCGCCGCCGGCGGTTCCGGGCTCGGCGCCCGCGTCGCGCTGGCCGAAAAGCACACGCTCCCGTTCACCCCGGAAGGAGGCACCGCCGTCCGGGCGATGGGCGGAGACTGCCTGCAGTACGGCTGCGTGCCCTCCAAGGCGCTCCTGCGCGCCGCCAAGGCCGCACACGCCGCCCGCGAGGCGGGCCGCTTCGCCATTCGCGGCGTGAACGACCCCGGCCCGCAGGACCTCGGCGCCGTCATGGACTACGTTCACGGCGCGCAGGCCCACATCGCCCCGGCCGACTCCGTCGAGCGCTTCGAGGGCCTCGGCGTGGACGTCCTCCTCGGCGCGGGACGGCTCAGGTCCGCCCACGAGGTCGAAGTGAACGGAACGGCCGTGTGGGGCCGGCACATCGTCGTCGCCACGGGCTCGCGAGCGAACATTCCGCCGATCCCCGGCCTCGAGGAGACGGGCTACCTCACGAACGAGTCCGTCTGGCGCTCGAGGACACTTCCCGGCAGCTTTCTCGTCATGGGCGGCGGGCCGATCGGCACCGAGATCGGGCAGGCTTTCGCCCGCCTCGGGTCGAAGGTCACGATCGTGTCGTCGTCCTCGCACATCTGCCCGAAGGAGGACGCCGACGTCGCGGCCGTCCTCATGAAGGAGCTGAAGGCCGAGGGCGTCACGATCCACGACGGCGCCTCCGCCACCGAGGTCGCGAAGCAGAACGGCAAGAAAGTCGTCACGGTGAAGCCGAAGGCCGGCGCGGAGTTCGACGTCGCCGTGGACGAGATCCTCGTCGCGACCGGGCGCCGCCCGAACATCGAAGGGCTCGACCTCGAAAGCGCGGGCGTGAAATTCGGGAAGCGCGGCATCCAGATCGACGCGAAGTGCCGGACGAACGTGCCGTCCGTCTGGGCCATCGGCGACGTCGCGGGCCCGTATCTCTTCACGCACTGGGCGGGCTACCAGGCCGGCGTCGTCCTCAGGAACACGCTTTCCCCGATCGCCCTCGCCTCGTGCGACGCCGCGAACACGCCCTGGATCACGTACACGGACCCCGAGATCGCGCACGTGGGCCTCGGCGAGGAGGAGGCGGCGAAGAAGGGCGTCCCCCACCGCGTCTTTCGCGCCCCGTTCGAGCACAACGACCGGGCGGTCTGCGACGGCACGTCGGAGGACAACTTCGCCAAGGTGCTCGTCGATCCGAAGGGGAAGATCCTCGGCGCCACGATCGTGCACCCGCACGCGGGCGACCTCCTCGGCGAGATCGTCCTCGCGAAGAAGAACGGCCTCCCGCTTTCGGCGCTCGGCTCCGTCATTCACGCCTACCCGTCGCTCTCGGAGATCCACGGCGCCGTGGCCCGGGAATACCTGAAGACGTCTCTCACCCCCTCTCGCAAGCAGCTCCTCACGAAGCTCGCCGCGTTCCTCAGGAGATAGGCATGAACAACGTCTCCTCCGCGCCCGCGGAGTCCGCCGCGAAAAAGCCCTTCCCCTTCGCGAAGGCCGCCCTCGCCGCGGTCGTCGTGGCCGGCCTCTTCCTACTTTTCCGGTTGCTGCCGATCGGGGAATGGATCGAGGAGTTCAAGACGTACGTGAGGGGCCAGGGGGCGCTCGGCTACCTCATCTTCGGCCTCGTCTACATCGGCGCCTCGCTCATCCCCGGCGGTCCGGCGGCGATCATGACGCTGGCCGCGGGCGCCGTGTACGGCGTCGTGACCGGGACGATCCTCGTTTCGCTCTCCTCGATCACCGCGGCCACGCTCGCCTTCCTTCTCGCCCGCGGCGCCTTCCGGCAGCGCGTGCTGAAGATCGCCGAGGGCAACAAGACGTTCGGCAGCCTGAACCGCGCGATCGAGAAGGAGGGGGCGAGAATCGTCGCGCTCGTCCGGCTCTCCCCCGTCTTCCCGTTCACGATCGTCAATTACCTCTTCGGCCTGACGCCGGTGAAGCTCGCGTCGTATTTCTTCGCGAGCTGGATCGCGATGCTCCCGGGCACGCTCGCCTACATCTACTTCGGGTCGGCGCTCGGCGACGTGACGGGAAGCGCGACCGCGCTCCAGAAGACCATCAAGATCAGTCTCGCGGTCGCCGCCGTCGTCGCCACGATCTTCATCGCGCGCATCGCGGCGAAGGCGATCAAGAGCGCCGGCGTCGCGGAGGAGCACTCCGCGGCGCCCGTCACCTGACGCTGTCGGAGAGGACCGAGACGGTCTGGATCTCCGGCGGCAGGTGGGAGACGTCGTCGAGAAGCAGCGGCGTCGCCGGCGCGGAGCCGTCCCAATCGAAGACGGAGAGCGAGCCGTTCCGCTGGCGGATCTCGTCCATCCGTCCGAGCTCGCGGCCGAGGAGTCGCGTCATGAGGATGCGGTTGAAGCGCCCGTGGGCGACGACGAGCGGCGCTCCCGCGCCGGAGGCGCGGAGCCGCCCGAGGAAGCGGTCGGCCCGGACGGCGGCGCGCGCCGGCGACTCGCCCCCCGACGGAGCCACTTCCGTTTCGCCCGCCCGCCAGCGCGCTCTCACGCCCGACACCTCTTTTTCGATCTCACCCGTGAACGGGCGGCCCGACCAGACGCCCCAGTCGAACTCGACGAGGTCGGCATCGAGCGCCACGGCGAGACCGACCGGGGCGGCCACGACGGCCGCCGTCTCGCGTGCCCGGACCATCGGACTGGCCCACACCGCGTCGATCGCCTCGCCCGCGAGACGGATCGCGAGACACTCCGCCTGCCGGAGCCCCCGCTCCGAAAGCGGCGAGTCGAGACGGGAGCCTTGCAGTGCACCGGCGAAATTGCCCTCGCTTTCGCCGTGGCGGACGATCCGGACGAGCATCGCCCGGATTCTACGAGACGGCCGCTCCCCGTATCATCCGGGGCCGATGCGGACCGTCGCGCGCGACTTTCCCGACGTGATCGGAGCGATTTCCGACGACGGCGTCCGCGCGCTCTTCTCGCAGCGGTTTCTCGTCGCGACAGAGATCTACGACGAGCTGGTCGATGCGGCGTGCCTGCGCATATTCGAGGAGGTCGCGCGGGAATTTTCTGCTGAAGAGGAACTCCCCTCTCACACCCAGCCCGCGTTCCACTACATCGTCGAGAAGCTCGTCCACGCGGGATTTCTTAGAGGGGTGAGTGACGCGAACGCAGCGGGACTCGCCCCGGCCATTCCCGACGCCGAGGCGCCCATTCACCTTCTAAGAAAATACGACGTGGCAAGAACCCCGAAGTCTGCATCTCTTCTCGGGTCCCAGGCGTCCCCCGCCTCCGTCGAGTCCCTCGCCGCCGAGCTCGCCGAAACCGAGCCCGATGCCGCCGTCGGCGCCGAGATCGTGACGCTCCTGGCCGCCGAGGCGCCGGAGTTCTTTCGCGGGACGAAGACGGGCGAGGAGATCCTGTTCTCCCCCGCGCGCCTGCCGCTCTGGATCCGGTACTTCTCGAACGCGAACATCCTGTACGCGATCAACAACACCCTTGGCGCCGAGGCGCTCGCGCGCGTCCTTCCGCCGGCCGGAGCGGAAGTGCTCGAGGTGGGGGGCGGCTGCGGAAGCGCGGCCGAGGCGGCGCTCCGGCGCCTCGGCTCTCGCGTGTCGCGCTGGCGCTTCACCGAGCTCGTCCCGACATTTCTGCGCCGGGGCGAGCGCGCGGCGCGGGCCACGGCCGCTCCCGGAACGCTCGTTCAGGCCGCGAAGCTCGACATGACGAAGCCGTGGGAGGAGCAAGGCGTCGCAGCGGGCTCGTTCGACGCCGTCTACTCCGTGAACTGCTTCCACGTCGCGCCGGACCTCGGCTTCGTCCTCGCCGAGACGAAGGCCGCGCTGAAACCCGGGGGACTCGCCGTCGTGTCGGAATGCGTGAAGCCGGGCGCGCACCCGCCGCCCTCCTACGTCGACTTCGTTTTCAATTTCCTGACGAGCTTCACGGACGTGTCGCTCGATCCCGTTCTCCGGCCGAACCACGGCTTCCTGTCGCCCGCGGCCTGGCGCGCCAATTTCTCGGCGGCCGGATTCCGGGAGGTGACGCTCATCCCCGACGTCGATGCCGTGGCGGCGCGCTACCCGAAGTTCTTCGTGGGCGCGATCGTCGCGCGCCTCTAGGTGTAAAGGCTCAGGACGTTGTTCACCCGGGTATCCGGGGGAAACTGGTGGTGCGAAACATCAGTCAAGCCCTCGGAGGAACCCGGGATGAACTCGCATAGCAGAGCAAAGACGA
>JBGPDK010000158.1:0-7806 GCA_041482235.1 Thermoanaerobaculia bacterium
ACGCGCGTCGTCCAGAGCGCCGGGCGCCTCATCCGCTCGGGTACGGATACCGGCGTCGTAGACCTCGCCAGCCGGCGCATCCTGCAGGAGCCGAACAGCCGCTAACAGCCCGCCTACTGGTACCTCGACGACCCCGGCGAGCTCGCGTGTATCGAGATCGGTCTGGCCACCGAGAAGTTCTTCGCGCGCGTGAAGACGGGCGAGCTGCCCGTGATGACCGGCGAGGAGCGCGGCTAGCGTCCGGCGACGGACGCTTCGAAGGCCTCGCCGAGGAGGCCGTCCTCGGTGAGAGCGAGAACGCGATAGCGGTAGCGATGGCCCGGGATGGCGTCGCGGTCGAGCCAGAGATAGCCCGTCGCGCTCTCGGCGTCGCTCGTGGCGGGAAGCGTATCGCGCACGAGGGCCGCCGCGTCGGCGTCCGTTTCGTCCCGCCGTTCCACGACCCAGCCGAGGAGATCCTCGTGACGCGAGGTCTCCCAGGCGATCTCGACGCCTCCGTTCGCCCAGCCGGCGCGCGAGCTCGAGAGCGCGGCCGGATAGTCCGGAACGCGGCGCACGCGCAGCGGCGCCTCGCCGGCGCCATCGCCGTCCGCGAGCACGATCTGCACGCTCGCGGTCCCCGCGACGGGAACCACGCGCGTGGCGCCGGAAAAAACGGGCAGGGAGTCGAAGCCGCCGTCGCCGCGGTAAAGAAGCAGGAGTCTCGCGGCGCGCGCGCCGGCCTCGGGGAGAGAGATCTCGAGTCCGGCCCGCTCATCCTCCGTATACAGGGAAACGCGTCTCCAGCCGAGCGGCGCGGGCGCGGCAGGGACGACGTCTCCCGCGAGCCAGGCCCGGCGCGAAAACGCCGCCGAAGCGCCGGACCGCGCGTCCGCCGCGGTGAGGCGCGAGGCAACGACTTCGGCGATGCGAGCGCCCAGGCTCGCGGCACCGCTCCGGGACGCGAGGTCGCGCAGGAACGCCTCCGCATCGTCGCCGCTGCGCTCCCCCGCCTGCTCCCACGCCTCGCGCACGTCGAGCGCGCCTTTTGGAAGCCGCCGCTGGAGCGACTCGAGGAAAGCCGAGAGGACCGCGGGCGCGGTGAGAGAACCGGCTTCCTCGAGGAAAGGGTCGTACGCTGAGGCAGGCGGGGAGTCGGGACCGAGCAGGCGCCGCGAAAGCCACGCGGCAACCCCCTCCACGGCCCAGGACGACTCGACCGGCGCCGACTGCCGCAAGGAAAGGAGCGCAACCTGGTTTGCGGCGTCGAAGAGCGCAGTTCCTCTCTCGCGGGTCGCGGATGCGATCACCACGACGGGGGACCGGAGCGTGCCGTCCCGCTCACGGCCGTCCCAGCCGGAAGCCGTGACGCCCGGCCCCGCCGAGAAAAGCACCAGGAGGGGCGATCGGAGAGAGAGCGGACGCGGCCAGCCGTCCCGGTCGACGAGAGCGGACACGAACGCGGTGAGGTCGCGGGACAGGTCGTCGCGAAGACCGACCGGGACGCCCGCGTCGAAACTCACGAGGAGCTCGCCGCCGCGCAGCGCCCGGCGCTCGGCGGAGCGGGCGTAAGGCGTGCGCAGGATTTCCAGACGCCGCCGGGCGGCCGCCAGGTCCGTCGAGTCCCCCGGGGCGCCCGCCCGCGCCGGGCCGCACGGAAGCAATGCCGCCAGAGCGAGGAAGACCAGCGAGCCGAAGCGGGCCGGGGCGGACATCAGCGCCTTGGTTCCGAGCCGGAATCGCGCGGCGGGACGCCCGGAGCGTCGACGCTCACCGCTGTGCTCTCGCCCGACGTGGGGACCGGCCGCCGCGCCGCCTCGGCGCTGGCGCGGCCCCGGTCCTTGGCCGCCGCGTCGGCCCCGACCTCGACGAGGATGGCCGTGATGTTGTCCACGCCGCCGCGGTCGTTCGCCGTGTCGATCAGTTGGCGTACCGTCTTTTCGAGGCCGTCCTCGGGCCTTAGGTGAGCGAACAGATCCTCATCGGGAACCATGCCGGTCAGCCCGTCGGAGCAAAGCAGGAACCTGTCGAGAGGACGCACCGGAACCTCGATGAGATCGACGGAAACGTGCGCCGCGCCGCCGAGCGCGCGCGTCACGACGTTCTTGAGCGGGTGGCCCTTGGCCTCGTCCTCGCTGAGGATACCGGCGTTGACCTGCTCCTGGACCCACGAGTGATCGTCCGTGAGGCGCCGAAGCTCGCCGTCGCGAAAGAGGTATGCGCGGCTGTCGCCGACATGGACGAGCGTGGCGCGGTCGGCGTCGAAGAGCGCCGCGACGACCGTCGTGCCCATGCCCTTCAGCTCGGGCCTGTTCTGCACGGCCCGCATGACTTTTTCATTCGCCTTCTCGACCGCCGTCGTCAGCCGGTTTCCCTCGAGTGACACGCGGCTGTTGAACCCGAAGGGCCACGAGCTTTCGCGCTCCTCCTCGGTGGCGGCGATGTACTCCTGGATCGACTCGACGGTGATCCGCGAGGCGACCTCGCCCGCGGCGTGGCCTCCCATGCCGTCGGCGACCACGAAGAGGCCGCGCTCGGCATCGAGGAGGTAGGCGTCCTCGTTGTGACGCCTCTTCCGGCCGACGTCGGTGAGTCCGAAAGCAGAGACGCTCACGCCGCGATTATCCCTTCCGCCCGAAGATACCGCTCGGGGTCTTGCGTTCGCCGCTCTGCCCCTTCTTCGGGCGCACCTCCCGCAGCAGCCTCAGGGTCTCTGCGTCCTCGGGAAGCCAGGTGAGCGCTTGCTCGAGGTGGCGCTCGGCTTTCGAATTCAGTCCGGCCAGGGTGTAGAGCTTCCCGGCATCCCGGTAAAACAGCGCGTTATTGCCGTCGAGCCGGATCGCCGCCTCGATGGCGTCGACTCCCCGGCGAACCTGCCCGACGACCTTCATGCACGCGAGCGCGAGGTAGTGGAAGGCCTTGGCGTCCCGGTCGTAATGATTGACCGAGAGGTCGAACTGCTCGATGGCCTCCGGGAAGTTCCCTTCGCGATAGGCCTTGACTCCCTTGGCGAGATAGGCGCGCGCCTGAGCGGCCGGGTCCTGTGAGAGGGGCCGTTTCTTCTCGAGCTCGAGGTCGTGGGCCTTGCGACGCGCCGGGTTCGTGAGGACGTTCATCGCCTCGGTGAGAAGCTGGAACCGATCCTCGGCGGCTCTCTTTTCGCCGGGCTCGCGAAAACGGTCGGGATGGCCCGCTCGAGCGAGAAGGCGGAACTTCTCCCGAACTTCCGACTCGGAAGAGTCGCGAGAGACCCCGAGCACGTCGTAATAGCTGGTCAAGGGAACCTCGAAGGGCACCCTGCGATCCGGGCTGTCGGCACGCGTCAGATTCTCACACCGGGGACCCCAATTTCAAACACTCCGTGAAACGACTCACGTCTCCTTGCGGGCGACCTCGCGGCGCGCGTAAGACCGGACGGCCTCGGGCACGTTGCGGTCGCTGGCGAGAAATCTCTGGTCCTTGGCGTTGAGGCGCACGACGAGCGAAAGCGTGACGTCGATGGGCGAGCGCGGGTTCCTGACGATGGCCCGCATGATCCCGTAATGGCGCATCCAGTCGCGCCTGAAAGTGATTCCCCGGAGGACGTCCTCCGAGACGCTCTTCATGTTCGCGATGCTCTCGGCGTCCGCATCCCGGGTCTTGGGCGACTTCAGGACCGCGGACGAGACGAGCCGGTTTCGGTCCTGCACGAGGAACATCCGCTCCTCCTTGTTGCCGCGGTAGGCCAGTCGGATCCTCTGGACCACCGACATCGTCGAGACCCGTGCGAAGAGGCTCTTCCTGTCCTCCTCGCTGAGCTCCGCCTCGTCCGCGGCCTCGTCCGCGCCCACGGCCGCCGGCGCCTCCTCGATTGCCTCTTCCAGATCCCTGCCTTCGTCCTTCTCGCGCTCCTTCTTGAGGAAGAACTCCTCGAGAAACTCGTCGGCCCGGCGGCGGATCTCGGGAGAGAGCTTGGGGTTCTCGAAGAGACGTTCGACGATGACCGGAGCCGCGAGGAGCCGTGTCTGATTCGTGACGAGGATGTCCTGAAGGGGGGCTTCCACGCGCTCGGCGAGCCATGCGAGGGTCTCGTCCGGGACCTCCCGGTGCCGGATGAGAGGCTCGAGAACGGACGGCTCGTGCGTCCGCCGCGCCACGACGGCGAGCTGCTCGGGTCTCACGCCCGCGCTCAGCACGGCACCCTTCAGGGAGGCCGCGTCGAGCGCCTTGAAGGCCTGCTCGGCGAACGCCGCGAGACGGGCGTCGCCCGAGGCGAGGATGCTCGCGATCGCCCTGACGAGCTCGTCGGGCGGCAACGGTACCATGCCCCGCGCGGCGAAATCGAGGATCTCGGGCGACGCTTCGCCCCGCTCGATGAGCGTGAGGAGGTCGGATTCTGGCGCGGCGCCGGTCACCATGGAAGCTTAAACCCGCGCCATCCCCCTCAGCCGTCGCGGGCCGCGTCGATGACGTAGTTCTTCACGGTCTCGTGCTCGCGGCCCAGAGCGCCGAGAGGCCTCCCGTCGACGACCACGTCCACCGCGCCCGCGTTCCCGAGCGTGAGCGTGAACGTGCCGCCGTTCGCGAATTCGCGACGCGCGCCCTTCGGGAAAAGCCCGCGCACCACGAGCTTTCCGTCCACGAGAACTTCGGCCCAACAGTCGTCGCGGAAGCTCAGGGTGAGCGTCCGCCTTCGCGACCCCGCGGAGGAACCGGCGCCGGCGGGGCCCGCCGGCAACGCCACGGTGGCCGCCGCGACCGCCGGCGGAAGCGCGAGGGACGCCGGACCAGTCTCCAGGCGTGCCACCGGGGCCGTCGAGGCGGCGGATCCGCGGCGGTCGGTCCCACGCGTGCGCAGGAAGGCCGCGCCGCCGGTCACCGCCGCGAGCACGAGCGCGATGGCGAGGCCCCGCAACGTCGTCGAGGACGACACGGCGCGCCGCGGCTGCGACAGGCGCAGGACGGCGGTGCTCATGGACGCCTGACTCTGCCTTTTCGCGCAGTCCTCTTCCCAGCCCGAATGCACGTGCCGGAAGGCAGCGACCGTGCGGTCGGCATCGAGGCCGAGATGCAGCGCGATCACGCGCACGAAGCCTCTGGAGAAGACGCCGCCCGGAAGCTGTTCGTACCGGCCGGTCTCCAGAGCGGCGATGTGCCGCATCGAGACCTTCGTCGCCGAGGCGAGCTGTTCCCGGGATACATCGCGCAATTCGCGTTCCCGGCGAAGTTCTTCGCCGAATTCCTGTGCGGTTTCGGCAGTCACCCGGTTCCCCGTAACAGGTTATCCTACGGTGACTTACTGCCCCTGTCAACGGAATTCGATCCATTTTCGAGCAGGTCGCGCGCACACGCCGCGAGAAGGGCGTCGGCCGAGGGATCTTCCGCGAGCCTTCGCCATTCCCCGCGCGATGCCGAGGTCAGAAGCGAGAGCGCCACGGCACGCGGTGTCGAACGGTGCGTGAGGAGGGCGATCCGGACCTCGGGCCGGCCCGCCCAACGCAGGTCGTTCGCGACGAAGGCGAGCGCATCGGGACGCGGATGCCCTGTCGCCAGCCAGCGCTGGAGGTCCTCGGAGGCGAGCCGGGGATTCGCCAGCACGGCTTCGAGAACGCGAATCTCGGGCTCGTCCAGAAGCGCGGGGAAGAGCATCGGGGGGGCGAAGCGCGCAAGCGCGATCTTCTCTCCCGCGGCCAGAAAGCGCATCGCCTCCTCGAGCTTGCGGTTCGCCGCCATCCGGACAGGCGCGGGCGTTCGCGCGTCGCGGCCGATGTCGAGCAGGTCTCTCCAGAGAAGGTCATCGAGACAGCGGAGGGCCGCGTGCCGCGGCGTGAGCGGATGCGCCGCGACGAGGCGCCGGACGCCTCGGAACGCGAGCAGCGTTCGAGAAGAGAGGACCTCCTCGATCATCGCCTCCGAAGCGTACGGGTGCCGGAGCACCTGAAGCGCGTCGCGCTCGGTGAGCGCCGCGAGGTTCTCCGAGACGAGGTCGACGAGACCCAGGCGGTCGGCCTTCGAGATCCGGTCGGACAGGCCCGGGCCGCCGCTGATCACCTCAGCCTTTCGTCGTCGCGGCCGCGAGAGCGCGGACGAGTGCCGCGGCCGCCTCGACGGGATCCCGGCCGCCCCGGACGGCCTCTTCCATCGCCCCCACGACGGCGCTTCCCACGACGATGCCGTCCGCGAGGGCGGCCACGGCGCGCACCTGTTCCGGTGTCGAAAGGCCGAAGCCCACCGCGAGCGGGAGGCGCGGAACCTGTTCCCGGACGCGGATGACGAGCGCCTCGAGCCCTTCGGGAAGCGCCGAGCGCGTCCCGGTGATGCCCGCGCGCGACACGACGTAGAGAAATCCCTTCGACAGCGCGCCGGCCCGGCGGATGCGCTCGCCGGGCGACGTGGGCGCAACGAGGTACACGGGGTCGAGCCTGACGCTCTTCAGGAGCGACGCGAATCCGCGGCCCTCCTCGGGCGGCAGGTCCGTGACGAGGACGCCGTCCGCGCCCGCGCCGGCCGCGCGGCGCGCGAACTCGGCGTCCCCCATCGCGAGGATCGGATTCGCGTAGCTGAAGACGACCACCGGCGCCGTGAAGCCCTCGGCCCGCAGCTCCGCGAGAACCGCGAGTGCACCCGAGAGCGTCGACCCGGAGGCGAGCGCGCGCTCGCTCGCGCGCTGGATGACGGGCCCGTCGGCGAGGGGGTCGCTGAAGGGAATGCCCAGCTCGATCACGTCGGCGCCAGCCGCGGCGAGCGCCGGCAGAAGCCGGCGGGTCGTCGCGAGGTCGGGGTCGCCGGCCTCCACGAACACGACGAGCGCCGCCCGCCCCGAGGCCTTCGCCACCGCGAAGGCGCGGGAGATGCGGCTCACAGCTCGACGCCCTCGCGCCGCGCGACGGAGACGACGTCCTTGTCCCCCCGACCGGAGAGGTTCACGAGGAGAGCGGCGCTCTTCGGGCGGCGCGGCGCCTCCTCGATCGCCCAGGCGACGGCGTGAGCCGTCTCGAGGGCCGGGATGATGCCCTCCGTCTCGGCGAGGCGGTGGAATGCCGCGAGCGCCGCATCGTCGCCGACGGACACGTACCGCGTCCGCCCGAGCTCGGCGAGGCGCGCGTGCTCGGGGCCGACCGCGGGATAATCGAGGCCCGCGGCCACGGAGTGCGTCGGGAGAACCTGCCCGTCCGCGTCCTGCAGGATGAGCGTGCGCGTGCCGTGGAGGACGCCGACCGAGCCAGGACCGAAGCGCGCCGCATGCTCCCCCGGCTCGAGGCTCCGCCCTCCGGCCTCGACCCCCACCATCTCGACCTCCCGGAACGGCAGGAACTCGCGGAAAAGACCGATCGCGTTCGAGCCCCCGCCCACGCACGCCACGAGGACATCCGGCAGCTTCCCGAGGGCTTTCCGGCTCTGGACGAGGGCTTCGCGCCCGATCACGGCCTGGAAGTCGCGGACCATGGTCGGGAAAGGATGCGGCCCGAGGACGGATCCGAGCATGTAATGCGTCGTCGCAGCCGAGGCGACCCAGTCGCGCATCGCCTCGTTGATCGCGTCCTTCAAGGTGCGCGCTCCGCCCGTCACGGGGACGACCGTGGCGCCGAGGAGCTTCATCCGGTAGACGTTGAGCGCCTGACGCTCCACGTCGACCGCCCCCATGTACACGACGCACTCGAGCCCGAGGAGGGCACAGGCAGTCCCCGCCGCGACGCCATGCTGGCCGGCGCCGGTCTCCGCGATCACGCGCGTCTTGCCCATCCGCACCGCGAGGAGGGCCTGGCCGAGGGCGTTATTGATCTTGTGGGCGCCCGTGTGGAGGAGGTCCTCGCGCTTGAGGAAGATCCGGGCGCCGCCGAGGCTCTC
>JBGPDK010000159.1:0-7782 GCA_041482235.1 Thermoanaerobaculia bacterium
ACCGTTTACGCTCTCAGCGAGGTCGCGCGGGGGAACCCGGTCAACTACACGATGAAGCCCCCGCCGAAGGCGGAAGAGGCGAAAGCTCCCGGACTTTCCCCCGAGGTCAAGGAGGCCCTGGCTGCGGGAAACGAGGCGCTGGAGCAAAAGCGCTGGAGCGAGGCGCGGACGGCCTTCGAGAAGGTGCTTCCGATGGCTCCGGACAACGTCGGTCTTCTCATGGCTCTCGCCCGTTCATATTCAGGCGAAGGGAAAACCGAAAACGCCGTCGAGATGCTGAAGAAAGTGACGGGGAAGGACGCCTCGAACTGGGGAGCGTGGATGCTGATGGCCAACATGCTCCTCGAAAAAGGAAGGCTCGAAGAGGGGCGTGCGGCGCTGGAGCGCGTGCCGGAGCAGTCCGTCACCGACCCGAACATTTTCATCAACGTCGGAGTCCTCTTCATGAATCAGAAGAAGAACGACGAGGCCGAGGGGTACTTCACGAAGGCCGTCGCGGTCGCACCCGGACAATACGACCCCTACTACTATCGCGGGCTCGCCCGGATCGGCCTCGAGAGATATGACGGTGCCAAAGCGGACCTGACGAAGGTGGTCGAGCTGGCTCCTCCAGACTCGAACGAGGTCAAGGAAGCCAAGCAACTCCTCGAGGCGCTGAAGGCGCACAAGTAAGGAGCCGGGGATTCGTTCGTTCCGTCCTCGCGCGGCGGCGCTCACCGTCGCGCTTCTCGCTCTCGCCGCCTGCGGACGGACGGAAGCTCCGCCTCGTTCGTCACGCGCCGGTCTCGACGTCGTCCTCGTCACCGTCGACACGTGGCGGGCGGACGCAGCCGGCTTCGCGGGCCACACGCGGCTGAAAACGCCCGCCTTCGACCGGTTCGCGGCCAGGGGGCGCGTCTTCACGGAGGCCCGGGCTCACAGCGTTCTGACGCTCCCCTCGCACGCGAACATCCTGACGGGGCTCCTCCCCTTCCAGCACGGCCTCCGCGACAACTCCGGCGCGAAGCTCCATCCCGACGTCCCGACGCTCGCCACGCGCCTGAAGGAGGGCGGATATGCGACCGGCGCGTTCGTCTCGTCGTTCCCGCTCGACGTCCGCTGGGGCCTTGGCCGCGGCTTCGACGTCTACGACGACCGGTACGGAAAAGGCATCGACACCGGTCGTTTCGTCTTTCCCGAGCGACGGGGCGTCGACACCGTCGCCGCCGCTCTCGCCTGGTGGGGACGACAGAGTCCGGGGAAGCGCTTTCTCTGGGTCCACGTCTTCGAGCCCCACGCGCCGTATCAGCCGCCGCCCCCTTTCGACACGGAGTACGGCGACTCCCCTTACCTCGGCGAGGTGGCGGCGTCGGACGCGGCCCTCGCGCCGCTCCTCGATGCGCTCCTTGCTGCGTCCGGCTCCCCGATCCTCGCCTTCCTCACTGGCGACCACGGGGAGTCGCTCGGCGAGCACGGCGAGGCGACGCACGGTCTCTTCGCCTACGACGCCACGCTCAAGGTTCCGCTCGTCGCCTTCGGCCCGCGCTTCGTCTCCGGGCGCGACGGACGCTCCGCCGGGCACGTGGACCTCGTCCCGACCGTCCTCGACGCCCTCGGCCTCCCCGCCGATCCGAAGCTTCCCGGGAAATCGCTTCTCACGCCGGACGACCCGGCGGCGGGCGCGTCGCGCTCTCTCTACTTCGAAGCGCTCTCCGCGAGCCTGAACCGCGGCTGGGCTCCCCTGAGTGGCCTCGTGCGCGGCGGCCTGAAGTACATCGACCTGCCAATCCGCGAGTTGTACGACCTCCACGCCGACCCGCGCGAGACGGCGAACCTCGCGCCGGCGCGCGAAGCCGACGTTCGCGCCCTGGCCCGTCTTCTCCCCGCGCAATCGAAAGAGCCGGTCCTCCGCGACGCGGCGACCCGAGAGGAGACGGCGAAGCTCAGGTCCCTCGGCTACGTCGCGTCCTCGGGGCGGTCGGCGGCACGGACGTCGTACGCGGAGGCCGACGACCCGAAGCGACTTGTCGGTGTCGACCAGGCGATCCACGGGATCATCGACCTCTACCAGCGCGGGAAGATGGCGGATTCGTTGGCCGCCGCCGAGACGCTCGTGAAAAAGCATCCCTCGCTCGCCATCGCCGTCGAGCACCTCGCCTTCCTCTACCAGCAGCTCGACCGCCTCCCCAATGCCGCGCGCGTTCTCAAGGCCTACTTCGCCGCGCTGCCCCGGGGCACGGCGGCTTCCGAGGCGCTCCGCGTCCGCTACGGGATGGTTCTCGCCGAGATGGGACGGGCGAGGGAGGCCGTGGGACTCCTCGCGCCTCTCGCGTCGAGCCACGACCCCGACTCGCTGAACGCCCTCGGCGTCGCCCTCGCGGACGCGGGCGACTTCGTCCGCGCCCGCGACGCCTTCGCCCACTCTCTGGCCGAGGACCCGCATGACCCCTCCACGCTCGAGAACCTTGGCATCGTCGACCTCAGGGACCGAAAGTTCAACGCGGCGCGGGACGGCTTCCGGAAGGCGCTGGCGGTCAATCCGAGGCTTCCCAACGCGCTGAACGGCCTCGGCGCCGCGGAGGCGGAGCTGGGGAACCTGCCCGCTGCGATCGAGGCCTGGACGTCTGCCGTCAACGTGAACCCGAACGACCTCGACTCCCTCCTCAATCTCGGACGAGTCGCGGCGCGCGCCGGGCGCCCGGACCACGCGGCGAGAGCGCTGACCCGTTTCCTGGCCCTCGCACCCCCCACTCGCCTGCCGCGCGAACGGGCTGAGGCCGAGGCCATCCTGAAGACGCTGCCGCCGCATCCGGCGGCGCGGTAACGCGCGTCCGGAAGGGCCGGATGGCGCCGCGACCCGTACCCGATAATCCCGTCCGATGACGCGCCGGTCGGCTCTCCGTCTCGTTCTCCTCGCGCTCGCGGCCGAAGGGTGCGTCAAGCGCGGGGGCGGGGCCGTCTATCCGCAGGCGCCCGTCGTCCTGATCTGCATCGACACCCTCCGCTCCGACCACCTGCCCGTTTACGGCTACCGCAACGTCGAGACGCCCGCGCTCGACGCCTTCCGCCGGGACGCCATCCTCTACGAGAGGGCCTACACGCACGTACCGCTCACCCTCCCGGCGCACGCCACGATCTTCACGGGCCGGCTTCCCGCGGAGCATGGGATCCACGACAACCTCGGCTACACGCTGAGCCCGTCTACCCAGACGCTGGCCGAGAAACTGAAAAGGGCCGGCTACCTCACCGGCGGCGCGGTCTCAGCGGTCGTCCTCTCCCACCTCTCCGGAATCGCGCGCGGCTTCGACTTCTACGACGACGCGGTAGAGGTGACCGAGGCACGCCAGATTCTCTCGAGGGTCCAGCGCGCCGGAGGCGTGACCGCGGCCGCCCTCGAGTCCTGGATCGGCGAAGCCGGCGCCGGCCCCGGCAAACCCCTGTTCGCGTTCCTCCATCTCTACGAGCCGCACAGCCCCTACGAGCCTCCGGAGCCGTGGAAGAGCCGGTTCGCCGACCCGTACGACGGCGAGATCGCCGCCGCGGACGACATTCTGGGGAAGTTCCTCGCGTTCCTGAGGGAGAAGGGTCTCTACGACGGCGGCCTCGTGATCGTCCTCTCCGACCATGGCGAGGGGCTCCTCGACCACGGCGAGGACGAGCATGGGATCTTCCTGTACCGCGAAGCGCTTCAGGTACCTCTCCTGGTGAAGCTGCCGGGCGGCGCCGGAGGCGGAGGCGTGGTCTCGTCCCCGGTCGGCCTCTTCGATGTCGTGCCTTCGGTTCTGGCCCTGACGGGCGTCGAGGCGAAGGAGAGAGACTCGTTGCCGGGGAGACCGCTCCCTCGTCCGGGAGACCCATCCCCCGCGCCGCGCCGGCTTTTCGCCGAGACCTTCTACCCGCGTATCCATCTCGGCTGGAGTGACCTTGCCGCCCTCACCGACGGAAGGGTCCACTATATCCATGCCCCCCGGCCCGAGTTCTACGATCTCGAATCGGACCCAGGCGAGAAGACGGATCTTTCGGGCCGCAAGCCTGAGGGATTCCGCGCCTTGCGCGCCGAGATAGAGAAGATGCCGCGCTCGTTCGAAAAGCCGCGCGACGTCGACCCGGAGCAGGCGCGAAAGCTCGCCTCGCTAGGCTACCTGACCGGAGGGCCTGCCGCTGTATCCGGCCCGCTCACCGATCCCAAGGACGGCCTCCCGACGCTCGGCCTCGTGAGGGAGGGGTTCGTCGCCCTGAAGGAGGGCCGTAATGCCGCGGCGGCCGATCTCTTTCGCCGGCTGCTCTCGGCCAACCCGCGTATGCAGGACGTTTGGGACGCCTATTCCCGCGCGCTCTTTCGGCTGGGGCGATTCGACGAGTCTCTCGCCGCGCTCAAGACGGGCGCGGAGCTTTCCCCCACGTCCGCCGCCTACTTCTTCACGGGCATCGCCAATCTCTGCCTCCGCCTCGATCGCCCCGAGGAGGCCAGAAAGCATGCGGAGATCGCGCTCGCCCGGGGCGATCCGTCCGCCCACGAGATCCTGGCACGCGTCGCCCTCGCCCGGGGCGATCTCGTGACCGCCGAGGAGCAGGCAAAAGAGGGGCTCGCAGCTCTTCCGCGATCCCGCCTGCCGGACGTCGCTCTCGCCCGCCTCGAGATCGCGCGGGCAAACTACCTGAAAGCGCTCGCGCAGCTGGACGAGGCAGAGAGGAAGACCTCGGAGCTGAAGCTCGAACCGCTCGAGTCTCTCCATTACCTTCGGGGGGAGGTATTCGGGCGGTTGAGCCGACCCGCCGAAGCCGAGAAGGAATTTCTCGCCGAGTTGAAGGCGTTTCCGGGCAACGCCGACGCACAGGGCTCTCTGGCTCTTCTCTACGCCGCCTGGGGGCGAAGGGCGGACGCCCGGCGGGTCCTGAAGGAGTTCCTGGCCGGAAACCCGGACCCTAATCACCTGACCATCGCAGCGCAGATCTCCACGATTCTCGGCGACACGAGAGATGCGGAAGCGTACCGTCGGCAGGCCGCGGCGAAATCCGGCGCCCCTCGGTGATCACGCGGGCGCCCAGGACCCCCATCCTACGTATGATGCCCGCGTCGGGATGGACGCCGCGTGCTGAAGAACCTCGCCGGCCTGTGGCGCCACCGCGCCCTCGCGTACGTCCTCGTGGCCCGTGAGCTGAAAGCCCGATACCGCGGGAGCGTCCTCGGGTTCTTCTGGTCGCTCCTGAACCCGCTTCTCATGCTCGCGGTCTACGCGGTCGTGTTCGCCGTCATCTTCCAGGGCCGGGGTGCGGCGACTTCGCCGTACGCGCTCTTTCTTTTCTCGGGTCTTCTCCCGTGGAACTGGCTCTCGACGTCCCTCACGGACGCGGCCTCGTCGCTCACGACGCACGGAGCGCTCCTCAGAAAAATACTCTTCCCGGCCGAGGTGCTGCCCCTCGTCGCGGTCCTCGCGCAGGGTCTCCACTTCGTCTTCGCCCTGCCGGTCCTTCTCCTCGGACTCGTCCTCGGCTCCCTCGGCACGTTCGGCCCGCGCGTCCCGCTCGGCTGGCCGCTCGTGCAGGCCGTGCCGCTCCTCGTCCTTCAGGGAGTCTTCGTGGCGGGCATCGGGCTTCTTCTCGCCGCGCTCACCGTCCATTTCCGTGACGTGAAGGATCTCCTCGCCACGGCCTTGTCCCTGTGGTTCTTCGCGACTCCCGTCCTGTACACGCTCGCGGAGATCAAGCAGGAGCGCGTGCGCGCGGTCCTTTTGCTCAATCCGGCGGCGCCGCTCTTCGACGCCTGGCGTGACGCTTTTTTCTACGGCCGCTGGATCGAGGCGTCGCGCTGGGGCGTTCTCCTCGCGCTCGCGTGCGCGTCGTTCCTCGTCGGCTATGCGTTCTTCGACCGGCTGCGCGACTCGTACCCGGAGGCCGTGTGACGTCCGCCGTCCGGGCCCGGGGGCTCTCGAAGTCGTATCGCAAATGGGGACGCACGCGCGCGTTCGGCACGCTCAAGTCGGCCCTCCTCGGGCGCTCGCTCGGCGCGGCGCTCGTTCCGTCGGAGGTCGTGGCCGCGCTCTCGGACGTGTCCTTCGAGGTGGCGCGCGGCGAGACGTTCGGCGTCGTCGGGCCGAACGGCAGCGGAAAGTCCACGCTCCTGAAGCTCGTCGCCGGCCTCTTCAAGCCCACGTCCGGGGAGCTCGCGGTCGACGGCAAGGTCTCGGCGCTCATCGAGCTCGGCGCGGGCTTCCACCCGGAGATCTCGGGGCGCGAGAACGTCGTCATCAACGGCGTCATGCTGGGCCTCACGCGCAAACAGATCGAGAGAAAGCTTCCCGAGATCATCGCGTTCTCGGGCCTCGAGGACTTCATCGACGAGCCCGTGAAGACGTACTCGTCGGGCATGTACGTGCGCCTCGGCTTCGCGGTGGCCGTGCACGTGGATCCGGACATCCTCGTCGTGGACGAGGTGCTCGCCGTGGGCGACGAGGCGTTCGCGCATCGCTGCCTGGACACGATCGCGGACTTCTCGCGGCGCGGCAAGACGATCTTCTTCGTGTCGCACTCGCTCGTCCTCGTCGAGGAGCTGTGCGACCGCGTCCTCTACCTCGAGAACGGACGGATCAAGGCGCTCGGCGACCCCAGGGAGACGCTCGCGAAATACCGCATGGACGTCGCGGCGGGCGCGGGCGCGCGCCTCGCGACGGAGCACCGGAAAGACCAGGAGATTCTGCTTCGGACGGCAGCGGAAGGAGGCGAGACGGCGCTTCGCGCCGGGGAGACTTCTGCGCAGCGGGACGCGGCGCATTTCCTAGAAGGGGCAAAGGGCTCTGACGCTCCCGGTGCCGCCGCGGCCGTCGAGCGGGCGGACTCACATACCCCCTTCAAAGAAAATCCACCTCTTCCCGATACTTCTCGAAAGCAGGAATCACAACAGGGTGTGGATCAACCTCTGGAGCAGAAGATTCCTCCTGGGCCCGACGAGAAAGCTCGCCGGTGGGGGAATCGCGCCGTGGAGGTCACAGGCTGCCGGCTGCTCGACTCTTCGGGCGCAGAGCGGTACGCGTTTCGCTCGGGTGAATCGCTGACGATCGAGATCTCGGTGGCGCCGCGGATCTCCACCGCCGATTTCGTCTTCGGGATCGGGATCTTCACGCCCGACGACGTCTGCGTGCACGGCAGCAACACGGAGATCGACGGGTTTCTGCCGGAACGCCTCGACGGTCCCGCGACTGCGCGCGTGACGCTTCCGCGCCTCGATCTCGGGAGCGGGACCTATCTCGTGGACGTGGCCGTGCACTCGCGCCGCGAGACGCCCTACGACTACTGGCGCGAGGCGTGCCGGTTCCAGGTGGACTCGCCCGATCGCAACGCGGGCCTTTATCGTCCCGAGCGCCGTTGGACGTTCGCCGGCGCCGTCTCGGTGAGCGCCCGGTGAGCCGGCTGGAGCGCTTCGACCGAACGCTCCTCGCGCTGCTCCTTCTCGCGGTCCTGCTGCTCGTCCTCGAACCCGGGAAGGTCCCGCTCTTCGAGCCGGACGAAGGCCGCTACGGCGAAGTCCCGCGCGAGATGCTCGTCTCCCGCGACTTCCTGACCCCGCGCCTGAACGGCGTCCTCTACTTCGAGAAGCCGCCGCTCTACTACTGGTCGGTCGCGGCTTCGATGGCGCTCCTCGGCCAGACCGAGCTCGCGGTGCGCCTCCCGGGAAAGCTCGCGGCGGTGTCCATGGTCCTCCTTGCGGTCGCCTTCGCCAGGCGGCGGTGGGGAGCGCGCACGGGGCTCCTCGCGGGGCTAATCCTCGCGACGTCGCTCCTTCTGGTCGCGCTCGCGCGGATCGCG
>JBGPDK010000160.1:0-7736 GCA_041482235.1 Thermoanaerobaculia bacterium
CGACGCTCGCAGACTCCATCAACGTGGGCGCGCCACGAAACGGCGTCAAGGCCCTCCGGGCCGTCCGCGCCTCCGGCGGCGCGATCGTGACGGCGCGCGACGAGGCGATCCTCTCGTGGATTCCGCGCCTGGCCCGCGCGACGGGTGTCTTTGCCGAGCCCACGGGGGTCGCCGCGCTCGCCGGCCTCGAGGTCGCGATCGAGAAGGGCCTCGTCAGGCGCGGAGAACGCGTCCTCCACGTGGCGACCGGCAATGGCCTGAAAGATACTCGCGGTGCCATGCGCTCGGTCGGAACCCCGAAGAGGATTCCGCCCTCTCTCGACGCCGTCCGCGACGCACTGGAGAAGAACGAATGATCCACGGCCCGACGTACTCCGAGATGCGCGACCCCTCGCGCCTTCCCGCCGAGCTCAAGCATCGGGCCGGCGTCGCCCGGCGCGAGGCGCCGCTCGATCCGGTCAACCTCTTCAACATCACGTGGCACGAGGAGGACGGCCGCGTGCGGGCGCTCCGCCTCCCGGATGCGCTCACCGGCGTCGTCGCGCCCATCGTCCTCCTCTACGCCCGGGACTTTCCGACCGGCGCGCACAAGGTGGGGGCCACGTACTCCGTCCTCATGGAGCACCAGCTCGCCGGCGACGTCGCGCCGGGCGCGTCGACGCTCGTCTGGCCCTCGACCGGCAACTACGGAATCGGGGGCGCGTGGGTGGGTCCGCGCATGGGTTACGAGTCGGTCGTCATCCTGCCGGAGGAGATGAGCGCCGAGCGCTTCGAGAAGATCGCCGCGTATGGCGCCCGGGCCATCAGGACGCCCGGCTGCGAGAGCAACGTCAAGGAGATCTACGACGAGTGCAAGCGCCTCGCGGCGAATTCGCGGGTGAGAATCATGAACCAGTTCGCCGAGATGGCGAACTACCGCTGGCACTACCACGTCACAGGCGCCGCGGCCGCGGAGGCCGTCGAGACGCTCGGAGCGGGCCGGCCGGCAGCTTTCGTCTCGGCCATGGGATCGGCGGGCACGATCGCCGCCGGCGACGCCCTCAAGGCGCGCTTCGGGACGCGGATCGTCGGTCTCGAGCCGGTCCAGTGCCCCACGCTCTCGTCCAACGGCTACGGCGGGCACGCGATCGAGGGGATAGGCGACAAGCACGTCACGTGGATTCACCACGTGACGAACCTCGACGCCATGATGTGCATCGACGACGAGGAGTGCCTCCTGGGCCTCCAGCTCGCGGCGGACCCCATCGGGCGTGACTTCCTCGCCGAAGGGGGCGGCCTGGGGGAGGCCGCGCACCGCCTCGCGACTCTCCTCGGCGTCAGCGGGGTCTGCAACATCCTCGGGGCGATCAAGACCGCCCGGTGGCTGGGGCTGGGAAAAGACGACGCCGTCGTCACCGTGGCGACGGACGCCCTGGACCGCTACCCGTCCGTTCTCAAGCGACTTGCGGCGCGCACGGGACCGCTGACGCGGGAGCGGGCCGAGGCCCGACTGGCGTCCGTTTTCCACGGGCAGAAGCTCGACTGGATTACGGAAGGGACCCGCGAGAGCCGCGAGCGCTGGCACAACCTGAAGTACTTCACGTGGGTCGAGCAACAGGGGAAGACCGTGGAGGAGCTCGACGCGCAGCGCTCCGAGAGCTGGTGGAAAGGCCAGGCGGCGCTCGCGGAAGACGTGGACCGCCGGCTCCGCGAGGCGCGCGGCTGGTGAACGCGGCGGGCGGCGGACTCGTCATCTCCGGCGGTACCGTCGTCGCGCTCGATCCGCCCTCCGTCGAGCGGCGCGACGTGCTCCTCGGGGCCGAGCCGCGGCGCCGGCTCGACGCCGCGGGCTGTCTCGTCATGCCCGGGCTCGTCATCGCGCACACGCACCTCTACTCGGCGCTCGCGCGCGGAATGGCCGCCCCGAAAGAGCCCGCGCGCTCGTTCCAGGAGATCCTCGAGCGGGTCTGGTGGCGGCTCGACGCCGCCCTCGATGAGACTTCGCTTCGGGCCTCGGCGGAAGAGGCTCTCCTCGACGCGGCTCTCTCCGGCGCGACGTTCGTCCTCGACCACCACGAGTCCCCGTCCTTCATCTGCGGCTCTCTCGACGTTCTCGCGGGCGCGGCGCGGGCGGTGGGCGTGAGCGTCGCGCTCACCTACGGGGCGACGGACCGGCACGGACCGAAGGGCGCGGCGGACGGCCTCGCCGAGTGCGAGCGCGCGATCCGGGAAGGTCTTCCCGCGATGGTGGGCCTCCACGCCGGCTTTACGGTCTCGGACGAAACCCTCAGCGCCGCAGTGGACCTTGCCAGGAGCACGGCGGCCTGGCTGCACGTGCACGCGGCCGAGGACCGCATCGATACGGAGTCCTTCGGGCGCCTCGATCGCGCCGGCGCTCTCGGTCCGAAGACGATCCTGGCCCACGGCGTTCACCTCTCGCCGGGGGAGCGCGCGCGCGTCCAGGAGGCCGGGGCCTGGATCGTTCACAACCCGCGAAGCAATCTGCAGAACGCCGTGGGATACGCCGACGTGAGGACTCTCGGCCCGCGCGTCGCTCTCGGCACGGACGGGATGGACGGCGACCTTTTCACGGAAGCGCGCGTCGCGCACCTGCGCGCCCGCGAGGCGTACGGACCGGTGGGCGGAATCGACGCGGTCGCTCTTCTCGCCCGGAGCCAGCGCCTGGCCGACGCGGCCCTCGGGCCACGTCCGTTGGACTGGATCGTTCTCGACTACGACCCTCCCACGCCGCTGACGGCAGCGAACCTCGCCGGGCACGTCCTCTTCGGCCTCGGGACTCGCCACGTGCGCGACGTCGTGGTGAACGGCGAGGCGATCGTCGAAGGGCGGAGGTCGACGCGCGTGGACGGTGCCCGCGTCCACGCCCGGGCGCGCGAGGAGGCGGCGAAGCTGTGGGAGCGGATGGCGTGAGCGCGCTCCGGCCCTTCCCGCTTTCCGTCCTCGTGCGCCGCGCGGCGGAGGAGCTTCCCACGGGATCGGTCTACGACCTTCCGGTGCGACACGTGTTCAGGGGATTTTCGGGCCTCGACCTCTCGGTGGAGTTTCACGGCCACCGCTGTGCGACGCCGGTCGGCCCGGCGGCCGGCCCGCACACGCAGCTCGCGCAGAACATCGCGCTCTCGTGGCTGGCCGGAGGCCGCATCCTCGAGCTGAAGACGGTCCAGGTGGACGACCGGCTCGTGATCCCGCGCCCGTGCATCGACATGCGAACCGTCGGCTTCAATATCGAGTGGTCGCAGGAGCTCCTGGTCGAGGAGTCCCTCCGCGAGTACGCGAAGGCCCGCCTCCTCGTGGCGATCCTGGGCGAGCTGTGCGGCATTCCTTCGGCGGAGCGCGACTTCGTTTTCGATGTTTCCGTCGGCTACAGCCTGGACGGCATCCGGTCGAAGAAGATCGCTTCCTTCTTCGAAGGAATCAAGGATGCGAGGGCGGTTCTCGATCGGGAGCGCGCCGCCCTGAGCCGCGAGCTTCCTTCCTCACTTCGCCGCCTCGCCGACGTTCCCTGCGAGACGCGCCTCTCCGACTCGGTCACGCTCTCCACGTTTCACGGCTGCCCGGCCGACGAGATCGCGGCCATCAGCCGGCACCTCCTCTCGGAGCTCGGCCTCCACACGATCGTCAAGCTGAACCCGACGCTCCTCGGATACGAGGAAGTGGAGGACATCCTGCACCGCCGGCTCGGGTACACGCACATCGCCCTCCGCCGGCAGGCGTTCGATCGCGACCTGAAGTGGGACGACGCCCTCTCGATGTTCCGGGAGCTTTCCGGCCAGGCCGCTCGACTCGGTCTCGGCTTCGGCGTGAAGCTCACGAACACGCTCGTCGTCGTGAATCCCGGGGACTTCATGCCCGGCGAGGAGGCGTACCTCTCCGGCGAGCCGCTCCACGTGCTCGCGCTGACGCTCGGGTCGAGGCTCCGCGAAGAGCTCGGCGCCGCGTTCCCGATCTCCTTCTCCGCCGGGATCGACTCGGCGAACGTGGCGAGCGCGGTCTCGAGCGGCTTCGTGCCGGTGACGAGCTGCACCGACCTTCTCCGGCCCGGAGGCTACGAACGCCTCCACCGGCAGGCGGAGGCTCTCGCGGGGGCGATGCACGAGTCGGGCGCCGCCACGATTCCGGCTTTCATTCGGGCCCGCGCCGGAGGGGCCGGCGGTGACGTCGCCGTTGCGTCCCTCCTGAACCACCGCCGCGCGGCGCGAGAGGCTCTCGGCGCCGAGCGCTACAAAGCCGCGAAGACCGGCCGGCTGCCGCGCAAGATCGGAACGCACCTCCACCTTCTGGACTGCGTCAACTGCGACAAGTGCGTCCCCGTCTGCCCGAACGACGCGAATTTCTCGTACGAGACGCCGCCCCGGAGGATCACGTTCCGCGACCTCGTCGTCCGCGACAGTCGCCTCTCGCCCGGCGACGAACGGACTTTCATCGCGGGAGGGCCGAAGTCGTCGGCGCACCAGCTCGCGAACTGGGCCGACGCCTGCAACGACTGCGGGAACTGCGACGTCTTCTGCCCCGAGGACGGCGGTCCTTACATCGAGAAGCCCCGCCTTTTCTCATCCCTCGCGTTCTTCCTGGCCGACGCGCCGCGCCCCGGCTTCTTCGTCAGGCGCAAGGACGACGGCTCGTTCGCCGCCCGCGGGCGCTGGGGGGGCCGCGACCTGGAGCTTTTCGTGAGGCCGGACGGCTCGGCCCTCTTCCGGGACGGCGTCGCCGAGCTGCGGTTCGCGTCCGCCGAAGCCGCGGCTCCGGAAGAGTCGCGCCTTCTCGCGGCGGTGCCGCCCGAGGGCCACGTCGTTCAGGTCGGGCACTATCACTCGCTCCGCGCGGTCGTGACCGGGCTTTTCGCACCCGGCGCCGTCTCCTGGTTGACCGCGATGTTCCCGCAGGTGTCCGGGTCGCCGGAAACCACTCCACAACTCTCCGGAGAGCTGACGTGAATACAACCGTTGCCAAAGATCCCGACGTTCTGTCCGGCCTCCTCGGCCGGAGCCTCCTCCTGACGGACGACTACACGACGGCGGAGCTCTCCCAGCTCCTCGCCGTCGCCGAGCGCTTTGCCGAGCTGGACCGCGCCGGGAAGAAGGCGCCGCTCCTGCCCCACGAGCTCGCCTACGCGCTCTTTTTCGACAACTCCACGCGCACGAAGTCCGCGTGGGCGGGCGCCGCGGCTCGCCTGGGCATGCATCCCGTCATCGTGGACGGCTCGTCCACGCAGGTCTCGCACGGCGAGACCGCGGCCGAGACCGGCGCCATGCTGGGCATGAACTCGCACGCTCTCGGTGTGAGGCACGACCTGATCCTCGGCGAGGGAAACGCCTTCATGCGCGACGTGAAGAAGGGGATCGACGACTACCTCGCGGCAACGCGCGACGGGCGGCGGGTTCCCGTCGTCAACCTCCAGTGCGACATCGACCATCCCACGCAGACGCTGGCCGACCTGTGCTGGCTCCGCGAGAAGTTCCCCGAAGGTCTCGAGGGCAAGCGCATCGCCGTTTCGTGGGCCTACGCACCCAGCTACGCGAAGCCCCTCTCGGTGCCCCAGGGGCTCGTCATGCTGTTGACGCGTTTCGGAGCGCGCGTGACGCTGGCGCATCCGGAGGGCTATCGCCTCATGGAGCCGTGCCTCGCGTCCGCGGCCGCGCATGCCGCCTCTTCGGGCGGCTCGTTCCGCACGGTTTCTTCCATGGACGAAGCGTTCGAGGGCGCCGATGCGGTATATCCGAAGAGCTGGGGGCCGTACGACCTGATGCTCGGGCGCGTCGAGGCCAACCGCGCGCGCGACGGCAAGCGCATGGGGGAAATCGAGAAGGAGGCTCTGGCCTCGAACGCGCGGCACCGCGATTGGATCTGCGACGAACGGCGGATGAAGACGACGCGCGGGGGCGGCGCCCTCTACATGCACTGCCTTCCCGCCGACATCGGAGCCGAGGTCTCGCCCGGCGTCATGGCTTCTCACGTGGAGAACGTGGCGCGGGAGGCGAACTGGAAGGTCTACGTCGTGATGGCGGCGCTCGCGACGGCCAAGGTGCCTGATCTGGCCCGCCGGCTGGCGGCGCTGTGAGCGAACGGAGAAAATGAAAATGAGCGATCTCGACGCCCGGGTTGCGGAGCTGGCGGCCCTTTACCGGCCGCTTGCAGCGAAGATTCTCAAGGAGGTCATCCGCATTCCGGCTGATTACGTCGACCGGCCGAAAGACGCCGGCGGCGACCCGAGCTGCGGCCTTTCGAACCACGAAAAGCCGCGGCTCGAGTACCTCAAGCGAATGGTCGTCGAGGCCGGCGCCGTCCGCCGCCCCGAAGACGTCGGCTACGACGGCTACGGCAACCTCGTGTGGTCGCTCGAGGACCCGGGTGACGGCGTCCCCCCGAAGGACAAGCGCGTCATCTACTTCGACGGCCACACCGACACCGTGAACGCCCTGCGGCCGGCGTGGCGCGAGAAGACCGGCGGCGTCGACGCCTACGACGGGCTCTTCGATCCCGCGCGCCTGCGGCGTGACTTCCTGAAACGCGAGCTGGGATACCTGCCGCCCGAGTCCGAGTGGGAAAACCTCGTCTTCGGGCGCGGCTCGGCCGACCAGCTTTCGGGCGTCGTGGCGCAGGTCGTGGCGTCGAAGGTCCTGCTGGAGCTCGCGCCGCAGGGCTCGCTGCGCGGCGCCATCGTCCGCTCGTACGCGACCGTGACCGAGGAGGACAACGACGGCGGCGGGCCGCAGTTCCTGATGAAGAAGGTCCTGCCCGGCGCCGGGCCGGCGCTCGTCCCGGACGCCGTCATCCTCACGGAGGGCACGGGCGACTCCGCGAAAGGAGCGCTCGGGATTTACCGCGGCCAGCGCGGCCGCATGCAGATCCAGGTGACGGTGACCGGGAAATCCTGCCACGGATCGATGCCGTGGGAAGGGAAGAACCCGCTGGAGTGGGGCGCGCCCATCCTCGCCGAGGCGGCGAAGCGATACGACGCGCGGGACGGCTTCCTCGATCACGCGTTCCTCGGGCATGGCACGCGCACGGCCTCGTGGGCCCGCCTCGACACGCCGAGTGACTGCGCGGTCCCCGAACGCTTCGTCTTCCGCTTCGACCGGCGCCTCACGATCGGAGAGACGCCCGAGAAGGCGATGGCCGACGTCGAGGGCCTCCCGGCCGTGGCCGCCGCGCGGGCCGCAGGGCTGACCGTCGACGTCACCGTGCCGACGTACGAGGAGCCGACCTGGACCGGCTTCGTCCTTGGCAACCCGCAGATCTACATGGGCTGGCTCACGCCGGAGGAGCATCCGGCCATTCAGGCCGCGGTCGCGGCGTATCGCGGCGTCGTGACCCCGCACGTTGCGGCCGGAGGGCAGCGCGGCGCCCTGCGCAAGGAGCCGCGGGTGGACCGGTGGATCTTCTCGACGGACGGCGTCGGCTTTCCGGTCCGCGTCGACGACACGTCGATTGCCGTACCGCCGCGCAAGTGCTGGGTGACGTCGGGCGCCGTGAAGCACCCGGCCATGCTCGGAATCGGGCCGGGCATCGAGCAGAACACGCACAAGATCGGGGAGTGCGTCGACTTGCGCGAAGTGGTGGATGCCGTCGCGCTCCTGGCCCGCTTCCCGAGCGCGTTCGTGGCTGCCTCCGGCTAGGGAACGATCCGCCTCGCCGCGCGCGTGAGCCGGTCCATGACCGCGCGGCCGATGCCGCGGCGCGGGATCGCGAGCGCGAGGAGTTCCGTCCCCCGTCGGCGCGTCCGCAGCGCGGCGAAG
>JBGPDK010000161.1:0-7661 GCA_041482235.1 Thermoanaerobaculia bacterium
ACCTGCGCCTCAAGGCCCTCGGCGCTTCGGTCGAGCGAGTCGACGGATAATCCCGCCGTGAGCCGCGCCGCCGAGCCCTCCTGCATCTTTTGCCGGATCGTGCGGAAGGAGATTCCCGCGAAGATCGTCTTCGAGGACGAGAGCGTCCTCGCGTTCCACGACGTGGCTCCGAAGGCGCCGACGCACGTCATCGTGATTCCGAAGACGCACCTCTCGCGCCTCTCCGAAGCCGGACACGGAGACGCCGCGCTTCTCGGCGCCTGTCTCGTCGCGCTCGCCGGCGTCGCGCGCTCCCTCTCCCTCGGGAGCTACCGCGTCGTCGTCAACGACGGGGTGGAGGCGGGCCAGAGCGTGTTCCACCTGCATCTGCACCTCCTCGGCGGGCGGGCCTTCGCGTGGCCGCCGGGCTGAGAACCGGCCTCCGCTCTCTCGCCCTCGCCCTGCTCGCCTGCGCCAGGCCGCTGGCCGAAGGCGCCGTGAACGAGCGCGACCTCGCGGCCGCCGCGCGCGCCGGGAAATGGGCGGAAGTCCTGGAGCAGCTCGACACCCTGAAGAAGGAACCCGCCGAGCGATACTCCGACGGCCGCTTCGACTACCTCGAGGCGCGCGCGCTCGCCTCCACCGGGCGCCGCGACGAGGCCATCGCGCTCTTCGAGCACCACGTCTCCGCCGACGACCTTCTCGACGTGCCGGCCCGACTCGCCGCCGCAGCGCTGCGATTCGAAGGCGGCGACGGGCTGGGCGCGCTCGAGCTGCTCTCCCCGCTGCTGCAGAGGAAGGGCGGCGCCGTTTCGCGGCGCGCGCTCCGCATCGCGCTCGACGCGCTCGAGACGCGTCTGGACGCGTCGGCCCTGGCCCGCCTCGTGGCCGCGCGGCCTCCGGCCCCGCCGCGCGAGCGGCGCCGCCTTCTCGCGCTTCGCGCCGAGGCGCTCGACCAGTCCGGCGACGGTGCGGGCGCGGCGTCGCTTCGCGAGGAGATTCTCCGCGAGGCGCGGCGCGACGACGCGGCCGCCGTCGTGCTCGCGCGCGAGATGCGTGGACGGGGACCGCGAGACCTGCCCGACCGCCTGCTGCCGCTTCTGATCGAGACCGCGAAGGCGCAGCGCGACCTCGAGCTCGCCGAGCGTCTCGCGTCGGAGCGCGACGCCCGTGCCGCGCGGGAGGGCGACAACCCCGCGCGCTGGGGCGCCCGCTTCGACCTCGGCCGGATCCTCGCTTCGCGCGGCCGTTTCGCCGAGGCGGCCACGGCGTACCAGTCGATTCTCGACGGCCAGCCCCGAAACCCGAGGCATGCGCGGGGAAAGAAGGACGACGTGCCCGGGACGGACGCGTTCTTCGCGCGCGTGCGCTTCAACCACGGGGCCACGCTCGAAAAGCTCGGACAGCTCGACGCGGCGGCCGCGGAGTTCCGGCGGGTGGAAAAAGGGCGCGTGGGCCCGGCCGCGATCGCCGCGCTCCAGAGGGCTCGCCTTCTCATGCGGAGGGGCGACCTGGCCTCGGCCGAGACGATCCTCATGCGCCCGAGCCTCGCGAAGGAGCCCGGGCGCGTGGAGGGCCTCCTCCATCTTCTCGAGCGGCGCGCCGAGGCGCGTGACGGCGCGGGTGCTCGGCGCGTTCTCCTTCCCATCGAGCGCCTCGCGCGCGTGCGCCGGCTGCCGGAGCCCTGGAAGAGCGAGCTTCCGTTCTGGCGCGGCTGCGTCGCGGAGGCCTCGGGCGACGTCGCGGGCGCGCTCGCGGGCTACGCCGCGCTCCTGGCCACGCGCCCCTTCACGGCCGCGGGCGAGCTCGCGACGCAGCGAATACTCGGGCTCCCTGCCGGCTCGCGCGACGCTTTTCTCCGCCGCGAGCGTCTCCGCGGCGAGGCGCTCATCAGGTCCGGAGGCCTGCAGGAGGCCACCGTGCACCTCCTGCCGCCCGCGCTCCTCGGCGACACGGGCGCCCGCGACCTCCTGAAGCTCGCCTACCGGTCGCTTCCCCTCTACGCCGAGGTGCTGCTCGCGCCCGACCTGCCGGAGGAATCGCTCCCGACGCTCTGCGGAGACGCCGCCGCCTGTCGCCTCCTGCAGCTCGGGCTCCCGCTCGAGGCCGAGCCGATCGTGCGCGACGCCGCGCGCCTCGACACCCTGCTCGGCAGCCTCGTGGCCGCGCGCCTCGCCGAGAACGCGGATGCCGGGCCCGCGGCGCTCGAGGCCGCTGCGGCTCTCGACCGCATGGTGCCCGACGACTTCCTCCTCGACCTCGCACCGCGCTCCGTGCTCTTTGGACTCGCGCCACGGCCCTTCGGGCGGCTCGTGGCCGAGACCGCGGACCAGAGCGGCGTGCCGCGCGACCTGCTCTACGCGATCATGCGGCAGGAGAGCCGCTTCGACCGCGAGGCCGCCTCTCCCGCCGCGGCCCGCGGCCTCATGCAGCTCACGCTGCCGGCCGCGGGGGAGGCGGCGCGCGAGCTGCACGAGACACCGCCCGCGTACGCGGAGCTGTACGATCCCGCCCGCTCGCTTCGCCTCGGTGCGCGCACGCTGAAGAATCTTCTCGCCCGCTTCGGGGGCGATGCGGTGCTCGCCGCCTCGGGCTACAACGCCGGCGCCGGCCAGACGGCGCTGTGGGCCGGCGGCGCAAAGGCGCCCGCCGAAGCGCTCCTCGCCTCGATCAGCTACCCGGAAACGCGCGCGTACGTGCGCCGCGTCCTCGCGAACCGGATCCTCTACCGGAAGGCGGAGCTCGATCAGCGCCGATAAACGAGGATGCGCGTCTCGCCGCGGAGCTGCGCCGTCCAGCGCTCGATCTCGGCGTTGAGCTTGAGCTCGCGCACGACGTCGCGAATCTCCTCCCGCACGTCCTCGAACGGCGGCACGTCCGCGAGCCCGCGTTTCTTCGCCGCTTCCTGGAAAGTCGAGTCGTAGTAGGCGCGCAATTCCGCCTCGGTCACCTTCAGTCCCGGGGCGAGGCGCTCTCTCACGAAAACCTCCAGCGTGAGCCCGCGCTTGACCCACGCGGCCAGCTCCTCGCGCGTCGTCCCGGCGGCCGCCAGCGCCTCGGCTGCCGGGACGCCGCGCATGCTCGAAAGGCGCCCCTCGAGCGCCGCGACACGCGCCTCGACCTCCTCGGGCTTCGGATCGAACCCGCTCGACCTGCGGAGCTGACGTTCGCGCAGGACATCGACGATGCGCTGGTCGAGCACCCGGTCGCGATACGCGGCGCCGGATTCGCCCGGATTCCGCTCGAGAAACCCCACGGCCACCAGCTTCCGGATCTCGCTCTCGAGCACGATCTCGTCGCCCACGACCGCCGCGATGCGGTCCACGAGCACGGCGGGGCCGGAGGGCGCCGTCGAGGGAGGAGGCGCCGCCGGCGGGGCCTGAGGCGCGGTGCTCCCGGCGGTCCGCGCGAAGGTGATGCCTGCCAGAGAGAGCGCGACGAGCGGCCCGCGAAACACGGCCTCGATGGTAGCAGGGGCTCCGCGGGCGCGGACGCGAGAGAATGCGGCGATGGGCCGTCTTCTCGTCGTCGCCACGCCAATCGGGAATCTCGACGATCTGTCGCCGCGGGCCCGGGACGCGCTGGCGTCCGCGGCCGTCGTGTACTGCGAGGACACGCGCCGCACCGGAAACCTGTTCGCGCGCCACGGCCTCACGGCGCCCCGCGTGTCCTGCCACGGTCACAACGAGCACCGCCGCGTCGACGAGGCGCTCGAGAGGCTGTCGAGCGGCGAGACGCTCGCCCTCGTTTCCGACGCGGGCACGCCTCTCGTCTCCGATCCCGGCGAGCGAATCGTCGCGGCCGCCGCCGCGGCCGGCCATCGCGTGGAGGCGATTCCCGGACCGTCGGCGGTTCTGGCGATCCTGTCGATTTCGGGCTTTCCGGCCGTCCCGTTCACGTTCCTCGGCTTCCCGCCGTCGCGCCGGGGCGAGCGCGACCGCTGGTACGCGGCGCACGCCGCGCGCTCCGGGACGACGGTGCTCTTCGAATCGCCTTTCCGCATCGTGGAATCCCTCGCGGCGCTCGCGCGGGCGTGGGGAGACCCGCCCGTCGTCCTCGGACGCGAGCTGACGAAGCTGCACGAAGAGGTCCTGCGCGGGAGCGCCTCGGAAATTGCGCGCCTCCTCGCCGAGCGGCCCGGCGTGAAGGGAGAGATCGTCCTCGCGGTCGCGCCGTCCAGGGCCGGATGACGGGCGCCGAGACGTCCGGAGCCTCCCGCGCACGTGCCGCCGCTGCGCTCGCCGGTGCCGCGGCGGTCTATCTTGCCCTGCTCCTCTTTCGCTACCGCACCGTGCCGGACGGCCTCGTGAACGACACCGCCGAGGAGGCGCTCCGCGGTCTCATCCTCCTCGAGGAACGACGGGCCGAGGTGCTCACGCTCGTCCTCGGGAATTCCGCCGAAACGCTCTGGCTCTACGTCGTGGGCCTCTCGGCGAAGCTGCTCGGCCCGACCGTTCTCGCCGTCGCACTGCCGTCCGCGCTCGCGGCGGCGGCGACGGCAGTTCTAGTGACGCTCCTCTCGCGCGCCCTCGACCCCGGGACGCCATGGCTCGCGCCGTTCCTCCTCGCGGCAGGTTCCCCGTGGCTCTTTCACTACGGGCGCTCCGGCCTTCGAGCGATCTCGGCCCCGCTCTTTTTCGCGCTCGCGGCCCTCCTCCTCGCGCGCGCGGCGCGCGAGCCCGCTCGCCCAGGTCCGTTCCTGTGGGTCGGTGCGGCGGTGGGCGCGTCCCTCTACGGATACACGGCCTGCCGCCTTCTTCCCGTCGCGCTCGTGCTCGCGCTCGCGACCGCTTGGCATGCCGACCGCGAACACCGCCGCGCGTGGCTCCGCGCCGGCGGCGCCGCGGGCCTCGGCTTCGTGACGGCGTCGCTCCCGAACCTCCTGTTCTTCGCGGCGCACCCGCACGAGTTCCTGACGCGGGGGTCCTACGTCGCCGTCGGCTCGGGCGCGGCGCGGTTCGCGAACCTCGTCGCGACCATGGTTCTCCCGTTCGACACGCCGCACCGGTACCGCTTCATCTGGGGAGACGCTCACGTGTTCGACGGCGTGAGCGCCGGATTGACGGGGTCGGGGCTCGACCCCGTCCCGCTCGCGACGGGGATCCTCTTCGCCGGCGGGCTCGTCTGGCGGCTCGCGCGGCGGCGCGACGTGACGACGCTCTTCCTGGCATACACGCTCGTCCTCGCCGTCGCGCTGCTCGGCCCCATGGGCCCCAGCTTGACGCGCCTTTTCGTGATCCTGCCCGTGTACATCGTCTTCGCGTCACTCGGTGCCGGCGCGCTCATGCGGAGCCCCCGGTCGCGCCTGGCCGTCCTTGCCGGACTCTTGCTCGTCGCCACCCAGGCACTCGCGCGCTATTTCTCGCGCCAGTCGGACCCGTCGCGGGAGTCCAGGGAGTACGTCGCGTCCGTCCAGACGGCGATGGGCGAGAGAGCGCGCGCGGCCTCCGCGAACGGGCCGGTCCTGTGCGTCGTGACGGAGAGCGCGAACGTCGTGCGCTTCCTCGCGCACGGGTCACCCGTGACCGTCGTCGAGTTCTACCAGCGTGCGTTCGACCCGCAGGAGGCCGAGCCGGCGCCGGCCGCGCGCACGCTCCTCGTGGAGGTCAACCCACGGCTCGCCGCATGGCGCCCCGAGGGCTGGGCCGAGGCGGGCGGCGACGCGCGCTTCCGCGTCCTCGCCCGGGCAGTCACTCCGCGGACCGGTCCGTGAGGGCAAGCCTCGCGTCCGATTCGAGGAGATCCTCGAGGACGGGCCAGTCCACGTCGGGCTGCGCGGCGAACGCGTGGAGGTACAGCGCGACGTCGCGCGCCTCGTGGACGCGCAGAAGGGCGTCGACCGCCCGGCGCAGCGCCTTTGCGGCCGGGACCGGGATCGCGCCTTCCGTCGTCAGGCTGGGTCCCTCGTGGGGGAGCTTCAGCGCCTCGAGAAAAGACGAGATGAGCGCCGCCTGCCTGCGCGTCAGGGCGGCCGAGAGAACGTACAGGGCGAGATCGGACGCGCGCTTGTCGCGCAGCGTGCGCCTCACGTAGGCCAGCCGCGCCTCCTCGGACAGTCTTGCGAACCGGTTGAGAGGGATCTGCTGGTACGTCAGGACGCCGCCGGCGATTTTCTCGGGCAGCTCGTCGTCCTCGCACGCCGTCGCGACGACGGAGGCCACCTCCGCGCTCGACATCCTGCGGAAAAGCTCGTGCGACTTCGGGACTTTCATCGGGGGCCGAGGATAACCGACAATGGAGGGCTTGATCGTCCTGCACGGTGCCCCGCGTCCGTCCGGATTCGCCCTGTGGACGGAGGGGCTCTTCGCGCCGCGCGAGGGGCGCGACCGGCACCCGCGCGCCCTCGAGTCGCGGGAGCTGCTGGCCGCGCTGAGCGCCGAAGGTCTTTCGTCCTTCGTCTCCGCCCGCGCCGAGACCACGACGCTCACGCTCGCCGTCCCTGCCGTCCACGGGCGTCCCGTTCCGTCCGCTCCGGCTCTCCGGGAGCCCGCCGATTACGCGGCGCCGTTCTCCGCCGTGCTCCGGACGTACGAGGTTCCGGCCCTCGTGCTCCCCGTGACGGACGCTCTCGAGACCCTCCTCGCGCTCCCGGTCGCCCTCCGCGCGCGTCCGCTCTCCGTGTCGGCGGGCGACGATCTCGACTACTGGGCCGAGGTGGCGCGCTGGGTTTTCGACCTTCTCCTCAGGCGGCGCGTCGCGCCCGGCAGCGACGGAGCGCAGCCGCGCTGGCGGCCGGTCCTCGACGACCCGCACGAGAGGGAACGGTTCCGACGCCTCGCGGAAGCCATGCCGCCGGTCTCTCGCGCGCTCCTGCCGCCGGGCGCGCGCCCGGGGCCCGACGGCGCGCTCCCGGCCGCGCGCGGCCTGCTCCTCGCGTTCCTGGACGAAGCCGTGGACGCCGCGGCGCGCGACGTCCTGAAAGACGTCCTTCCGGTCGAGCGTCGCCGCGCGGGCGACACTCCCGAGGCGGAGGTCATCGCCGCGCTCGCCTCTCCCCCGGCCCGCGCGCTCGACGCCGGCGTCCTGGCTCGCCTGACCGAGTGGAGCCTCCCGCTTCTGGACCCGCTTCCCGAAAGCCTGCTGCGCCTCGGGATCCGCGTCGTGCCGCCTCCGGAGGCGGGCGGCCCGTTCTCGCTCGCGTACGTCCTCGAGTCCGGAGATGGCCCCGAGGTCTCCCTTCCCGCCGAGGAGATCTGGGCCACGACGGAAGCCTCGGTCCGGCGCCGCGGGCGCCTGTTCACGAACCCGCAGGACGCGCTCCTCGCGCGCCTCGGGACTGCCGCGGCGCTCTCGCGCCCGATCGCCCGGAGCCTCGAGGAGCGGCACCCCTCGGGTGCCTCCCTGTCGCCCGACGAGGCGTGGCGCTTCCTGTCCGATGAGGCCCCGCTTCTCGGAGAGGCCGGCATCGCCGTCCGGCTGCCCGGCGGCGGCAGCCTTGCGCGCGTCGCCCTCAGGCTCGTGGGCCGCGCTCCGGGAGTGAGCGAGGCGGACGCGCCCGTCGTGCGCTTCGGCCTCGATGCCCTCGTCGACTTCGACTGGCGCGTGGCCGTGGGCGACGCGCTGCTGACCCCGCACGAGTTCGAGGAGCTGGCCGCCCGTCAGATTCCCCTCGTCGAGATCCGGGGAGAGTGGGTCCTCCTCGACAAGGAGAACCTCGAGAAGGCGCGCCGCCTTCTCGACCG
>JBGPDK010000162.1:0-7542 GCA_041482235.1 Thermoanaerobaculia bacterium
CCAGATCCTCGGGCGCGATCCCGCCCTCGTCGACGAGGAACTGCCAGTTGATGAGCTTCTCCCAGTACGCGCGGCCCACGAGGACGATCGGGACGCGCTTCATCTTCCCGGTCTGGACGAGCGTGAGCGTCTCGAAGAGCTCGTCCAGCGTGCCGTAGCCGCCCGGAAACGCGACGAGCGCGCGGGCGCGCATGAGCAGGTGCATCTTGCGGATGCCGAAGTAGTGGAACTTGAAGCAGAGGGACGGCGTGATGTACGCGTTCGGGAACTGCTCGTGCGGAAGCTCGATGTTGAAGCCCACCGTCTTGGCGCCGGTCTCCCACGCGCCGCGGTTCGCGGCCTCCATCGCGCCCGGGCCGCCGCCCGTCGTGATGACGAAGTCGCCCATCCCGTTCGCCTGGCAGATTGCCGAGACGATGCGCGAGAACTCCCGCGCCTCGGCGTACCAGCGGTCCCCCTCCTTCAGGCGCGCGCCGCCGAAAACGACGATCGTGGTCCGGATACCCTCCTGGTCCATCTGGAGGTCGGCCTTCTCGAGCTCGAGCATGAGCCGCACGCCGCGCAGCTCACGGCGCGCGAGGAAGGCGAGGTCTTCCTGCGCCTTCACGTACGTCGGCGACGCGAGGATCGCCTCGAGGTTCGCCTTCGCGGCCGGGTCGGCCGGAACGGCCGGGGCGGGGGGCGACGGCGGCAGAAGCCGATGGTCGTCGTTGTCGCCGAGGTTGAAGTGGCCCACTTACTTGACCTTCGCTCCCGAGGGCACGGCCGGGTCGACGATGAGGAGCGAGGGCTCCCCCGCCTCGGGGAGCGTCGCGGCCAGCACCATCCCGTTCGACTCGATGCCCATGAGCTTCGCGGGAGCGAGATTCGCGACGAAGACGAGCTTCCGGCCCACGAGCTGCTCCGCCGTGTACGCGGTCGCGATGCCGCCCACGATCGTCCGCACGTCCTCTCCGATTTTCACGGTCATCTTCATCAGCTTCTTCGACTTCTCGACCTTCTCGGCGGCGACGACTTCTCCGACGCGAAGGTCGATCTTCATGAAGTCGTCGATGGAGATTTTGCTTTCGGAGGAGACGGGTAACGCCGCAGTCGTGGCCTGCTGCGCAGGAGTAGCGGGTGACGGTGGATTTTGCTTAGAAGGTGAATTCCCCGATGCATCGGGCGCTGTCAGCGCGCCTGTGCTGCCGCCGGCCGCCGGCGACGGCGCGGGGGAGGCGCCACCCGCTGCCACACTGCTCGCGGCGGCAGAACCAGTCAACAGACCCTTCGAAGAAATATTCTCTTTCGTCTCTGCCACTGAGCTCTCCTTTGAAGCACCGCCCGTGCCGGCACCTCTGGAAGCAAAATATTCTCTCGCGTCCGCCCTTGGAAACAGCGGCGGCGCGGCAGGAAGCGCAGCGCCAAGCGGCAGGAGGCCCCACGCGAGATCGGACGGGCGCAGGTCTTCCGACCGCCTTTGGATCCCGAGGCGGCGGAGTACTTCCGTCGCGGTGCGCGGGGCGATCGGCGCGAGCATCACGGCCGCGAGGCGGAGGCCTTCGAGCGTCGCGAAGTGGATCCGATGGAGGGCCGGCGTGACCCCTTCGGCCTTCGCCTTCTTCCACGGCTCCTTCGCAGCGATGTAGCCGTCGATGCGCGTCACGAGCCCGCGGATCGCCGACGCGGCGTCGTGCAAGCGGTAGCCCTCGAACGCCGAGGTCCACGAGGCCGCGGCCTCGCGGGCGGCACCGACGATCTCGTTGTCGTCGCACCGCTCGGAAGGGGTCTTCCCCGAGAAGGCGTCGCCAGCCATCTTCACGGCGCGTGAGAGCGTGTTCCCGAGGCCGTTCGCGAGGTCGGCGTTGTAGCTCGCGAGGAAGTCCTCGTCGGAGAAGTTCGCGTCCTGCCCGAAAGACATCGCCGAGACGAGGTGCCAGCGCAGCGCGTCCACGCCGAACGCGGCGACGAGGTCGTCGGGCCGCACGACATTGCCCGTGGACTTGGACATCTTCTTCGCGTCTCTGAGCCACCAGCCGTGCGACACGACCTGGCGCGGCACGCTCAGGCCGGCCGACATGAGGAACGCCGGCCAGTAGACCGCGTGGAACCGCAGGATGTCCTTGCCGATGACGTGGATGCCGGGCCAGTAGCGCTCGTAGAGCGAGAGGTCGGAGGAGCCGAAGCCGAGCGCGGTGATGTAGTTCACGAGGGCGTCGAGCCAGACGTACACGACGTGCCCGGGCCGTCCGGGGAACGGGATGCCCCACGAAATCGTCGTGCGCGAGACGGAGAGGTCCTTGAGGCCCGAATCCACGAACGAGCGCACCTCGTTGAGGCGCGACTCGGGGAAGACGAACGGCTTGCCGTCCACGCCCTTCCCGTACAGCTCGAGAAGGCGCGGACCGTACTTCGAGAGGCGGAAAAAGACGTTCTCCTCGCGCTGCCATTCCGCCTTGAAGCCGTGCACGGGGCAGTTCCCGTCGACGAGGTCCTTCTCCGGATAGAACGCCTCGCAGTTCGCGCAGTACCAGCCCTCGTGCCCCGCGGTGTAGAGATCGCCCGCCGCGTCGATCAACCGGATGATCTCCTCGACGCCGACCCGGTGACGCCGTTCGGTCGTGCGGATGAAGTCGTCGTTCGCGATGCCGAACTCTTGCCAGAGGTTCCGGAACGTCGGGGCGTGCCGGTCGGCCACGACAATCGGGGCGACGCCCTCCTTCTTCGCGACCTTCTCGATGTTCTGGCCGTGCTCGTCCGTGCCGGTCAGAAAGCGCACGTCCTCCCCCTGCTGGCGGAAGAACCGCGCGAGCGTGTCCGTGACGACCGTCGTGTAGAGGTGCCCGATGTGGGGCCGGTCGTTGACATAGTAGATCGGTGTCGTGAAGTAGCGGCGAGCCATGCGGAATCGAGGATACCGCGCCGACTCTAGTCCCGCCGCATCGCGAGGACGCGCGCGGCGATCCGGTCGCCGATCGCGAGCGAGGCCGTGGCGGCCGGCGACGGGGCGTTCAGTACGTGGAGGACCCGCCCGTGCGTCACGATCCGGAAGTCGTCCTCGAGCCGCCCGTCGGGAAGCAGGGCCTGCGCCCGCACTCCTGACCCACCCTCCTCGAGGTCCTCCCCGCGGAGGTCGGGCATGAGGCGCCGCAGCGCCTTCACGAACGCCCGCTTGCTGAAGGCGCGATGGATCTCGCCGAGGCCCATGCCCATGTGCCGGGTGGCGAGGCGCCAGAAGCCGGGATACGTGAAGGTCTCCCAGGCGTCCCGGAAGTCGAACGACGTCTTCGTGTAGCCCTCGCGCGCGAGCGCCGGCACGGCGTTCGGCCCGGCCTCGGCGCCGCCTCCGATCATCCGCGTGAAGTGGACGCCGAGGAACGGGAAGCGTGCGTCGGGCACGGGATAGATGAGGTGCTTCACGAGCCCCGCGCGCGCCGGAACGAGGCGGTGGTAATCGCCCCGGAACGGGACGATTCGCATGCCGGGAAAGGCGCCGTCGAGCCTCGCGAGCCGGTCGGACTGGAGGCCGCCGCAGTTCACCGCGACGTCCGCCTCGATTTCCTCGCCGCCCGCGACGATCCTCACGGCCGCGTAAGGCGACGACAACGCCGTCACGCGCGCTTCGGTCTTGACTCGCCCCCCCGCCGAGGCGATGACCTCCGCGAATTTCGCGGACACGGCGCGATAGTCGACGATGCCCGTGTCCGGAACGTGCAGCGCGCGAAGGCCCGCGGCGTGGGGCTCGATCTTCCGGAACTCCGCGGGCGCGAGCATGCGCACGCCCGTGAGACCGTTCTCGCCCGCGCGGCGTTCGAGAGAGGTGAGACCAGGCAGCTCGGACTCCGACGTGGCAACGACGAGCTTGCCGCAGATCTCATGCGGGATGTCGTGCCTGAGGCAGAATTCCACGAGGAGGCGCCGGCCCTCCATGCACGTCTTCGCCTTCTCGGAGCCCGGCTTGTAGTAGAGGCCCGAGTGGATGACGCCGCTGTTGTGGCCGGTCTGGTGCGAGGCGACCTCGCGTTCCTTCTCGAGAACCACGACGGAGAGGCCCGGCGCGCGCTCGAGGAGCTTCAGGCCCGAGGCAAGGCCAACGATGCCGCCTCCCACGATCGCGACGTCGACGCGCGCAGCCATCGTCAGCGGCCCAGGAGCCCGCGATCATGGAACGAGACGGTGCGCCCGCGGCCGATCACGATGTGGTCCTTCACCTCGATGCCGATCTCCCGGCCCGCCGCAACGAAACGCTGCGTCGTGGCGACGTCTTCGGGCGAGGGCTCGGGGTCTCCGGAGGGGTGGTTGTGGTAGAGGATCACGCCCGCCGCGCCCGCGAGGATCGCCTGGCGGAAGAGTGGAGCCGGGGCAACGGACGCGTGAGTCAGGGTGCCGCGGAAAAGCGGCGCGTCCTTCACGAGGCGGTTCTTCGAGTCCAGAAGGAGGCCACCCATGACTTCCTGTGTCTCGCCCGCCAGTTTCTGCATGAGGTAGCGGCCGACCGAGGAAGGGTCGGAGAGGAGATTTTTCTTAGAAAGTGAATCCTGGCCGAGTCTCCGCCCGATCTCGAGTACCGCCTCGATGCGGGTCGCCTTCGCGGGGCCGACTCCGGCCGCGAGCCGCGCGAGATCGCTCGCGCCGCGCGCGAAGAGGCCGGGAAAGCCGCCGTCCCTCAGGAGCTCGCGGGCTGTCTCGAGCACGGGCCTCGCTGCGGTGCCGGTGCCGAGAAGGATTGCCAGAAGCTCCTCGTCATCGAGAGCCTCGGGACCCTTTCTAAGCATCTTCTCTCTGGGTCTTTCTTCCTTCCGCGTTTCCGCGAGCCGGCCCGACGCAGGCCCGGGCCGCCGCCGCTTCACGCCGGTCACGCGGCCCCCCGTTCCCGCTCGAGCGCCGCCGCTCCGGTCAGGACGACGAGCGGGCGACCGGCCAGAAGCTCGGGCAGGAGGTCCCGCAGCGGCGTGAGATCGGACTCGCTCATGGCACCTCGCGCCCGAGAAGAAGGCGGTCGAGCCCTCGCGTGTGGAAGTCGTCCGGGACGGCGACGAGGGCCTCGTCCCCTTTGGTCCCGGGTCGCACGGTCAGGTTCCCTACACGCCGCGTGACGGTGGAGCGCGCGATCAGGGGCTTCGGCGGAGGCTCCGTGCCCGACGGGATCCCCGGGGCTTCGGCGCTCGACGAGGACGTGATCGTGATCTCGACGAATACGGGGAAACCGGCCGCCTTCCCGAGCTCGGCCTCGAGCGCCTCGCGTGCCGATCCCCGACCGGGGAGAAGGCGACCGAGGGAGTCCAGAGGCGAGAGCGCTTCGGGAAGCGCGGCCATCTCGACGAACCCGGCGGCCTCGGTCTTCACACGGGTGATCCGTCCGGGCGTCGAGAGGACGAGGCTCCACGCGGCCTCCAGCCGGAAACGCGACGTGGGCCGGTCCTGGAACGGGCGGCCGGCGCCGTCGGGCCGGAGGGCGACCGCCACGTCGCGCACCACGACCGCGGCCGCGCCCGCATCGGAGGGGCTTCCCTGGAAGAGCGCGGCGAAGTCCGCGGGAGTGGCGAGGGCCGCCAGCTTTTCCTTTCGGTCGAGCAGCGTGACGCCGTAAGGCCCCGCGACGACGGAGGACGCCGAAGATCGCGGAAAGGCGCCGTGCGTGAGATCCCAGCGCGCGACGGAGCCTCGTACCGTGACCGTTCCGCCGGCGGAGACCGTCCTTTCGCCTGCCGGCGTGACGTTCCGCGAGGACTCGAGGAGCTCGTAGATCACGAGCGGCGGGAATGCCGGCGCCTTCGACGTTACGTCGGCGGGTGGTGCCGCAAGGGCCGCGGCGGCGAGGAAGGCGAGGCCTGCCGGCATCTCCCTGATGATCGCACGCGACCTCCGGGTTGCCCGAGCCGCGCGCGGCGCGGAGAATGGCGTCGTGCAGCACACGAAAGAGGCACCGGCGCGCGTGGAGCGGGGCCGGCTCCGGCGACGCGTGAAGCTCGTGGGCGCGCCCGAGGCGACCGCCTGGGTCGCGCGCACGCTGTCGGCGTCCGGGGTACTCGTGGAACGTCACGACGAGCGACAGGTGACCGATCCGCGCTTCTTCGATTACTGGCCGGTCGTGTGGGTAGCGCGGCCGGAGGCGTTCGGACTCGGCCTCGCCCGCGCGCGGCCGGCCCTCCTCGACCTCGCGCCCCAATCGCCCCCCTGCCTCGTGGTTCTGCCGCCCGGCGCCGAGATCACGGACCAGCTCGTGCGGCGCATCCCGGTCGAGTCGTTCGAGCTCGTGCGCGAGAGCGACGAGGGGCCGCTCCTGGCGATGCGGCTCGAGCGGCTTCTTCTCCTGCAGCAGCGCCGCTCACAGGGCCACGAGAACGCCTTCAAGGAGCAGCTCCGCACGGAGGCGAAGCGCAACGACATCCTCGCGTCCATCGCGCTCGCCTCCCGCGACTCGCTGGATCTCGAGGAAGTGCTCGGCGCCGCGACGTCGCTCCTCGGTACGCGTTTCGCCGCGAACTCGGTCGAGATCTGGTTTCTGAACGAGGACGCCACGTCGTGCACGGTCTTCATGGACTGGCGCGACAGCGACGCCGGCTCGTCCCTCGTGGGATACGAGCGCCCGCTGCCCGACAGCGAGCCTTTCCGCGCGCTCGTGGCCTCGCGCGAGCCCTACGTCGTCTCCGACCGGAGCGAGCTCGACCCCTCGTCGCTCGCCTTCGAGGCTCTCGAGGCGCTCGGCGCGACGAGCCTCGTCGGCATACCGATTCACCGCGAGGGCGAGCTCATGGGCGTCCTCGGCATGTCGTGGGCCGAGCCGCGGGCGTTTCCGCCCGACGAGATCGTCTTTTTCGGGCGCGTGGCGGACCAGCTCGCGCTCGCGATCCGCGTGGCGCGTCTCTACGGCAACCTGCAGAAGCAGCTCGAGGCTCTCGCGATCGAGCAGCGCCGCCGCGAGCTCGCCGACCGCGACCGGAGCCGGCTCACGGCCATGCTCGTGCACGACATGAAGAACCCCCTCTCGGCGCTGACGGCCGCGCTCGAGCTCACGCGCGACAAGGAGCGGCGGACGGGCGACGAACGCCTCGCGAAGATGCTGGACGGCTCGCTCGCGTCGGCGCGCGGCCTGCAGGGGCTCATCGAGGACGCGCTTCTCGTCTACCGCGCGGCGGACGCCCCCGAGACCGAGAAACGCCCGACGGCGCCCGCGGACGCGATGGCGCTGCCGCTCGAGGAAGCGCGCTGGCTCGCGGTCGCGCGGCGCGTCACGATCGAAGCCGACGTGCCGAAGGATCTCCCAAAGGTGCGGCTCGACCCCGCGATGTTCCGGCGCGCCGCCGCGAATCTCCTCGGAAACGCCGTGAAGTTCAGCCCGCCGGGCGGCGCCGTGCGCGTGAAGGCCGAGATCGTGCCCGACGAGGGCAAGCCCTTCCTGCGCGTTTCGGTGACGGACTCGGGGCCCGGCTTTCCGGCCGCCGAGAAATCCCGGATCGCGACGCCCTATGTGAGGTTCCACGGCAGCGAAGCCGTGCCCGGCACCGGCCTCGGCCTCACCGTCGTCCAGAAGGTCCTGCAGGCGCACCGCGGCCGCCTCGA
>JBGPDK010000163.1:0-7367 GCA_041482235.1 Thermoanaerobaculia bacterium
ACGGGACCGGTCATGCGGGCCTCCTCGGCGGTCGATTTCCTTATCATGTCCCCCCGGAACGAGAGGAGATCGATGATAGACAATCGTCCGATGCGCGTCGACTGCGCGATGCTGCGGCAGGTGGAGATGCCGCTCAAGTTCCGCTTCCGCACGTCGTTCGGCGAGATCGGCGTCAAGAAGTTCCTCCTCCTGGAGCTTCGGGCGGAGGGCCTTTCCGGATGGGGCGAATGCGTGGCGGAGGAAGGGCCGTTCTACTCGCCCGAGGCCCTCTGCACGGCGTCGCCGATCCTCAGGTCGTTCCTGCTCCCGCTGGTCCTCGGCAAGGTGGTGGGCTCCCCCGAAGAGTTCGAGCGCCTCGCGGCGCGCATCCGCGGCAATCGGATGGCGAAGGCAGCCGTCGAGTGCGCGCTCCGCGACCTTTTCGCGAAGGCGGCGGGCGTCCCCCTCGGGACATCGCTCGGGGGCTCGCGCGAGAAGATCGAGGTCGGCGTCTCGCTGGGGATCTCGCCCACGCCGAAGGAGACCGTCGAGAACGTCAGGAAACACGTGGAGCAGGGATACCGGCGCATCAAGCTGAAGATCGAGCCGGGCTCGGATGCGGATCGGCTCGCCGCCGTGCGCGACGCCTTCCCCGACATCGTCCTCACCGTCGACGCGAACGCCGCGTACCGGCCGGAGCAGGCGGAAGCGCTCCGCGCGCTCGACGCCTTCGAGCTCGACTACATCGAGCAGCCGCTCCACCACGAAGACCTCGTCGCCCACGCGGAGCTCGCCAGGAAGCTGAAGACGCCCATCTGCCTCGACGAGTCGATCCGCTCTCTCGCCGACGCGGAGGCCGCGATCCAGCTCGGCGCCTGCAAGGTCATCAACATCAAGGTCGGCCGCGTGGGCGGACACGGCGAGGCCGTGCGCATCCACGATGTCGCGCGCGCCGCCGGAGTGCCCGTGTGGTGCGGGGGCATGCTCGAGGCCGGAGTCGGGCGCGCGCACAACGTGGCGATCGCCACCCTGCCGGGCTTCACGAAGCCGGGCGACACGTCCTCCTCGTCGCGCTACTTCGAGGAGGACATCGTGGCGCCGGCGCTCGAAGCGGAGGACGGGCTCATGCCCGTTCCGAAAGGGCCGGGCATCGGGGTCGTGATCCGGCCCGACGTCCTCGGGCGCGTCACGACGGAAATCCGGGAGCTTCGCGCGTGAGCGCGCGCGTGGGCGATCTGTCCGCGCTGTTTGACGCGCGCAAAGAGTCGATGCTCGCCGATCTCGAGGCCCTCGTCGTCCGCGAGAGCCCGTCCGTCGAGCCCGCCCTCGTCAGCGACCTCGCGCGCTGGATCGCGGCACGGCTCGAAGGGGCCGGAATCGCGGCCTCGTGCGTGCCGTGCGCGGGACGCGGAGACGCCCTCCGCGCGCGGCTCGGCTCCGAGCGCGGAGGCACGCTTCTCCTCGGCCACCTCGACACGGTCTGGCCCGCCGGCACTCTGGCCGGGATTCCGTTCCGCATCGAGGAGGGCGTCGCGCGCGGCCCCGGTGTCTTCGACATGAAGGGGGGCGTTGCGGTCGCCATCGCCGTCCTGGAAGCCGTGGCGCGGGGCGACGTGAATCCCGCCGAGGGACTCACCCTTCTCCTGACGCCCGACGAGGAAGTCGGGAGCCACGCGTCCCGCGAGCTGCTCGTCGGCGAGGCTCTGAAACGCGACCGCGTTTTCGTCCTCGAGCCGTCCGGCGACGGCGGTGCCGCGAAGATCGCGCGGAAGGGAACCGGTCTCGTGACGGCGCTGTTTTCGGGCGTGGCCGCGCACGCGGGCCTCGAGCCCGAGAAGGGGGCGTCGGCCCTCCTCGAGATGTCGCGCTTCACGCTGTACGCCGACGCGCTCGCCGACGTCGCCTTGGGCACTTCGGTCGTGCCTACGGTAGCGGCCTCCGGCACGACGACGAATGTCGTGCCGGAGCGCGCGGCGCTCTCCGTGGACTTCCGGCTCTGGACCGAGGCCGAAGGCGAGCGCGTCCTCGCGGGGTTCCGCGCCTACCGGCCCGCGGACGAGCGCGTAGCCGTGACGATCGAAGGCGGCGTCAACCGCCCGCCGATGGAATCGACCGAGGCCTCGCTCGCGCTCTACCGGCGCGCGGCCGCTCTCGCCCTGACGCTCGGCTTTTCGCTTCCGGCGCTGCGCGTGGGCGGCGGCTCCGACGGGAACCTCACGGCCTCCGCCGGCGTTCCGACGCTCGACGGCCTCGGGCCTTCCGGCGCCGGCGCGCACGCGCGCACGGAGCATCTCCTCGTCGACGATCTCCCGCGTCGGGCGGCGCTCCTCGCGGGTCTGCTCGAAGAGGCGGCATGAGCCGGCGCCTCGTCGTCCGCGAGCTCGCGACGCCGAGGGAGTTCATCGAGACGGCGTCCGTTTCGAAGGCCGCCTGGGGCTTCGCCGAGCGCGACATCTCCCCCGCGAGCGACCTCGTCGCGGCCACGCACGCGGGCGGCCTCACGGCCGCGGCGTTCGAAGGCGGGAAGATGCTTGGCTTCGTGCACGGCATTCCGCGCACGAACCGGGGCGAGCCCTGCCAGCACTCGCATCTCCTCGCGGTCCGGCCCGAAGCGCAGGGGCGCGGCCTTTCCACCCGGCTCAAGCTCTTCCAGAGGGCGTGGTGCCTCGAGCGCGGAATCCGGCTCGTGACGTGGACGTACGACCCGTTTCTCCTGAAGAATGCGAAGCTGAACATCAGCCGGCTGCGCGGCACGGTGCGCACGCTCCTCCCGGACTTCTACGGGCACATGGGCGGCATTTACGCCGGCCTCCCCACGGATCGCTTCGAGGTCGGTTGGCGGCTCGACGACCCGCTCGTCGAGCGCGCGGCGCGCGGCGAGAGGCCGCCCCCGGACGCGCATTCGGACCTTCCGGTCGCGACGCGACCCGGGACGATTTCGCTCGCGCCACGCGTCCTCCTCCCGTTCCTCGCGGACGCGCCACGCGTCTACCGCACCGATCCGAAGCGCAGTCTCGCGGCGCGCACGCGGTTCCGGAAGCTCGCGACGGCCCTGTTTGCCATGGGCTGGGTGGTCACGGACGTGACGGTTCGGGAGGGCGAGCCTGCGTATGTCCTCGACCGGGCCGGATGATAGGATTTTCGAAAAGGAGAACGCGATGAAGAAGATTCTTCGAGTGTTGGTGCCCGCTGCTTTTCTGCTCTTCGCCGCGACCGCCTTCGCCGTCGACGACTTCCAGGTGACGGGCAACGTCACGGAGAAGACAGCCGACTCGATCACGGTCATGAAGGGCAAGGAGCGCTTTCAGATCGCGATCGGCAAGGACACGAAGATGACCGGCGACGCCAAGGTCGGCGGCAAGGTCACGATCAAGTACAAGATGCACGCGAGCTCGATCGAGGCGAAGGACGCCTCTGCGAAGGAAGCGAAACCCGCCAAGAAGAAGTAAGCGCGAGCTCCAGCTCTCTTTACCTTCTAAGCAGAATTTCTTTCTTCTCTTCAGGCTTTCGCCAGCTCGGCCTTGAGCTTCTCCGCCTGGAAGTGCGCGACGAGCGGCTCGATCAGCTCGTCGAGGCGCCCGTCGAGAATCTCCGCGAGCCGGTGAGACGTGAACCCGATGCGGTGGTCCGTCACCCGGCTCTGCGGGAAGTTGTAGGTTCGGATCTTCTCGGACCGGTCGCCCGAGCCGACCATCTTCTTGCGATCGGCGGCGTACGCGGCTTCCGTCCTCTCGCGCTCGGCCTCGTAGATGCGCGCCTTGAGGACGCGCATCGCCTTCGCCTTGTTCTTGACCTGCGAGCGCTCGTCCTGGCACTGCACGACGACGCCACTCGGGATGTGAGTCAGGCGCACGGCCGAGTACGTCGTGTTGACGCCCTGCCCGCCGGGCCCGGACGCGCAGAAGAGGTCCACGCGGACGTCCTTGTCCAGGATCGCGACGTCCACGTCCTCGGCCTCGGGCAGGATCGCCACGGTGGCCGCGGAGGTGTGGATGCGCCCGGCGGCCTCGGTGGCCGGGACGCGCTGGACGCGGTGGACTCCGCCCTCGTACTTCAGGCGCGAGAAGGCGCCCTCGCCCTCGACGATCGCCTGGACCTCCTTGAGGCCGCCGACGCCGCCTGAGTCGCTGCGGTCGATGATCTCGAATTTCCAGCCGCGGCCCTCCGCGTAGCGCACGTACATCCGGAGGAGCTCTTCCGCGAAAAGGGCGGCCTCGTCGCCGCCCGTGCCGGCGCGGATCTCGAGGACGACGTTCTTGCCGTCGTTCGGGTCCTTCGGCAGAAGGAGAAGGCGGATCTCCTCCTCGACGGCGGCGCGCCTCTCCCGCAGGTTTTCGAGCTCCTGCTGGGCGATGGGCCGAAGCTCGTCCGCCGGCGGAAGCGTGTCGAGAAGCTCCGTGGCGCCGGCGAGCTCCGAGTCGATCCTCTTCCGCTCGCGGTTCTTCTCGACGACCGGCAGGATCTCGCGCATGGCCCGCATCGTCTTCGTGGCGAGGGCGTGGTCGGCGAGCACCGCGGGCGATGCCGCGCGGGCTTCGAGATCGGCGTAGCGGCGTTCGATCTCGTCGAGCTTGTGAAACATGGGAAGCGGACGCTGGCGGCCCGAAAGGGCCGCCGGCGCCTCAGGCGTTCGTGGTGGCGGCCGGCTTGGCCTTGGCCCCTGCCGCCGCCTGCTTCGGAGTGTTCGCGTAGCGCTTCTGGAAGCGCTCGACGCGGCCGGCGGTGTCGACGAGCTTGGACTTGCCCGTGAAGAACGGATGGCAGTTCGAGCAGATCTCGAGGCGGAGCTCGGTCTTCGTGCTCTTGGTCTTCCACGTGTTTCCGCACGCGCAGTGCACGGTCACTTCGTGGTACTCGGGATGAATTTTTTCCTTCATGAGGACTCCCTTCACGGCTCCGCCGCGCCGTGAGCGGCGCCGGAACCGGAGAGAATAACATGGGTCGGCTCTCGGAAATTCTCGAAGCGGTTGTCCTTGCTAGACTTCCGTCGTGCTCTTCCTCAACGTGCGGGTGCCGGGAGAGCCGGCGCGCCGCATCAAGCTCGACCGCCCGGTCCTGACGCTGGGCCGCTCTTCCACGAATGACGTGCCGCTCTCCGACCGCACGCTTTCGCGCGTCCACGCGCGGATCGAGGGCGTCCTCCAAGGCGGGCCGATCCGGCTCGTGGACCTCGGCTCGCGCAACGGCACTTCTCTGAACGGGGAGCGCATTACCGTGCCCGCGCCGCTCACGGCCGGGGACCGCATCCAGCTCGGCGAGACGCTCGTTGAGGTTGTCGAGGAGTCCACGACCCGCGTCGTCATCGAGGCTCTCGGGGACGAGAGCACGAAGAGGACGACGTTCCTGCAGTCCTCCAAGGACCTCGTGCGCCCGCACAAGCAGGCCTGGGACTCGAAGGTCGGAGCCGAGGAGCTTGCGCGCGTGAACGCGTCGCTGAGGATGCTCAACGAGATTTCCGTCGACCTTCTCGGGGACATCCCGCTGAACCGCCTCATCGAGCTGATCCTCGAGAAGACTTTCACGTTCCTCAAGCCGGACCGCGGCCTTCTCATGCTGGCGGACGAGCAGGGTGAGATGAAGCCCGAGATGGTGAAGTACGCGCCCGGCGTCGACCCGTCGGACATCCGGCTCAGCAAGACGCTCATTCAGTCGGTCGTGGACAAGAAGAACGGCGTCCTTCTCATCGACGCCGCGACCGACGCCGGCCTCGGCGCCGCCGAGTCCATCCGCCTTCAGGGCATCACGTCGTGCATGGCGGCGCCGCTCTTCGTCGAGGACAGGGTCATCGGCCTCATCTACCTCGAGGTCCGCCTCGGCCGGAAGAGCTTCAGCGAAGAGGACCTGCGCCTTCTCACGTCGCTCGCGAACACTTCGGCCATCAAGATCCAGAATCTGCGCCTGCAGGAAGGCGCGGCCGCCCGCCAGCGCATCGAGCGCGACATGGCCCTCGCGTGGGACATCCAGCGCCGCCTCCTGCCGGAAACAGAGCCCGTCCTGCCCCATACGCAGCTCCTCGGCCGGACCGTTCCGTCCCGCACGGTCTCGGGCGACTACTACGACTTTTTCGAGCGGGGAGACAAGTCGCTCGACGTCGTCGTCGCGGACGTGAGCGGAAAGGGCATGGGCGCGTCGATTCTCGCGACTCTGGTGCAGGCCGCCTTTCAAGTGTGGGCCGGAGAGCACTTCCCGCCGGACCGGCTCTGCTCGCGGCTCAACGACATGGTTTTCCGGCGCACGAGCCCGGAGAAGTTCATCACGTTCTTTCTCGCGCTCTACGACCCCGAGTCGGGCTCCGTCGTGTACACGAACGCGGGCCACAATCCCGGCATCCTCGTGCGCAAGAGCGGCACGTGGGAGCTGCTCTCCGCCCACGGCCCGCCGCTCGGGCTTTTTCCGGGCAAGACGTATGGCTCGGGAACGTTCACCATGGGAGAAGGCGATCTCCTCGCCCTTTACACGGACGGGGTGACGGAAGCCGCGAATCCGGAGGAGGAGGAATTCGGGATGGAGCGCCTCGTCGAGACGCTCGTGCGCTCGCGTGCTCTCTCGGTCGCCGAGATCGACGCCGAGATCGCCGCGGCTCTCGTGGCGTTCACCTCGGGCACGCCCTTCGGCGACGACCGGACGTTCGTCCTCCTGAAGAGAAGCGAGACGAGGAGCGGAACGCCGGCGCCGCGGGAAACCTAGGCGCGCGAGGACGCGGCGGACTCCGGCTCGACCGGCTCCTTCGCGTCGCGCGGAAGCATGCCGTGGCGCTTCAGCATCTCGTTCAGGGTCGTCGGCTTGAGACCGAGCAGCTCGGCCGCGCGCTTCTGGACGCCCGACGCGCGATGCAGGGCGGCCGAAAGAAGGGCGCGCTCGTAGGACGCGACGGCGTCCTTGAACGAGAGCCCCTCGGCCGGCAGAGCCGCCGCGCGCGGCACCGAGCGCCGCACCGTGTCCGGAAGCTGGTCCAGGTCGATGACTCCGTGGCCGAGGACGAGAGCGCGCTCGAGGACGTTCTCGAGCTCGCGCACGTTGCCGGGCCAGTCGTGATCGAGGAGCGCCTTCATCGTGGCGGGCGTGACGGACGGGACGGCCTTGCCGTTCTCGGCCGCCGCCCGCGCGAGGAGCACTTCCACGAGGAGCGGCACGTCCTCGCGGCGCTCGCGGAGTGGCGGAAGCGGGATCGTGATGACGCAGAGGCGGTAGAAGAGGTCCTCGCGGAAGCGCCCTTCGGCCACGAGTTTCGGGAGGTCGGCGTTCGTGGCCGCGATGACGCGCACGTCGGCGTGCTGCGGCTCGACCGCGCCCACGGGCAGGAACTCGCGTTCCTGCAGGACGCGCAACAGCTTGGCCTGCGTCTCGAGCGGCACGGTGCCGATCTCGTCGAAGAAGATGGTGCCCAG
>JBGPDK010000164.1:0-7355 GCA_041482235.1 Thermoanaerobaculia bacterium
AGCCCGGCAGCGGCGCAGACGGCGTTCATCAGTGGCACGGTGGTCGGCTCGGGGGTGCCCCTGGACGACATCACGGTGGCCGCCTACGATGCGACGGGGGTCCCCCGGACGATCCTCACCCGCGCGGGGGGGCATTACAACCTCCCCGTCCCGTTCGGAAATTTCCGCCTGCTCGCCTACGATGTCAACGGAACGTACGCCACGAGCTACTACAGCAACGCCACGTCGTTCGATAATTCGGCGCAGCTCAACCTGACGGCGTCATTGAGCGGCGTGGATTTCGAGATGGTCCGGGGCTTCAAGGTGTCCGGTAACGTCGTACTCGCATCCGCCGGCACGCCGCTTTCCGGGATGGTGGTCGCCGCTTACAACACCGATGGAAGCCGGCGCGGGTTCACGAAAACGGACGGGAACGGCGCCTTCGGCCTCGTGGTTCCACCCGGGACCTACCGATTCGCCTCTTATGACGAGAACGCGAAGTACGCGACTTCCTTCTACTCGGGACAGTCGAGCTTCGAAGCCGCCTTGCAGGTTCCCGTTTCCGCGGCCAAGACCGGGATCAACTTCATCCTGCCGCTGGCGGCCACGGTCACCGGCAGCGCCCTCGACCGCGGGACGCGGGCGCCGCTGGCCTCCCTTACCGTCGCCGCGCACGAGCTGGACGGCGCGCTCGTCTACTCGACCACGACCGGAGCGGACGGCCGTTTCACCATGGCTCTCACTCCGGGCGAATACAAGTTCGTGGCGTTCGACGAGGCGAAGCACTACGTCGTCTCGTACTACTCCGACGCCGGCAGCTTCGCCTCCGCCCCTTCGTTCCATCTCGCGGCGGGGCAGGCACTTCCCGCCGTCGACTTCCTCATGAGCCCGGTCCCTCCGCCGAATTCGAGGACGACGATCTTCGTCCCGGCCGCGGTGAACGTGTCCGGCGTCGGCGGCGCCCATTTCCAGACGGACGTCTGGGTCACGAACACGTCGGCCTCCGAGATCGCGCTCACGGTCACGTACCTCCCGGCCGGCCAGGACAATTCGAACAGTCCGGGCAAGGCGCTCTCCCTCGGCGCCCATTCCCAGGTCGCGATCGCGAACGTCCTCGACAACCTATTCCAGACGGCGGGCGCGGGGGCGCTGAAGCTCGATTCGGACGCGCCCTTCCTCGCGACGAGCCGGACATACAACAACGCGTCGTCGGCGGGCACGTTCGGCGTCGGAATCGCGGGACGGCCGCTGGCCTCTTCCGTGAGCCGCGGCATCATCCTCGGGCTGTCCAACAACTCTCTTTACCGGTCGAACGTGGCCGTCATGAACCCGCAGCCCGTCCCCGTCACGGTGACCTTCCAGCTCTATCGCGCCGACGGGACCGCACTCGGCTCGCCGCGCTCGCAGAGGCTCGAGCCGCTCGACTGGTTCCAGGCCAACAACATTTTCGATTTCCTTGGGGCTTCCACGGAGGACAACGCGTACGTTACGGTCAGCTCCCCGGACGGCTCGTTCTTCAGTTACGGGTCGGTCGTGGACGGGCGGAGCGGAGACGGCACGGTGATCGAGGCCGTGGGCTACTGACGCTTCGCCATCAGCGACGCGAAGTGTCTCTTTTCCAGCGTCTCGGCCGGTAGAGGCCGGCTGAAGAGGAATCCCTGGAACTCCTTGCAGCCGTACTCCTTCAGGAACTGTCTCTGGGCCTCGTTCTCGACGCCCTCGGCCACGGTTCGAAGGCCGATGCGGTTCGCGAGAAGCAGCGTCGCGATCACGATCGAATCCACGCTCGTGTTTCTCGTGAGGTCCTTCACGAAGCTCCGGTCGATCTTCACGGTATCGATGGGAAAACGGCGGAGGTAGCTGAGCGACGACTGGCCCGTTCCGAAGTCGTCCAGAGCGATGCTCATGCCCATCTCCTTGAACTTCTCCAGCATCCGGATCGACCAGTCGGATTTCTGCATCGCGAGGCTCTCGGTGATCTCGAGCTCCAGAGAGCCGGGATCGAGGTCCGCCTTCCGGAGGAGACGTTCGATCACGCCGATGAAATCGCGCTGGTAGAACTGCCGGGCCGAGACGTTCACCGCGACGCGCATGGGAGGCAGGCCGGCGTTCTGCCACGCCTTCAGCTGCCGGCACGCCTCGTACAGGACCCACTCGCCGATCGGAATGATCAGTCCCGAGTACTCCGCGATCGAGATGAATCCCGCCGGCTGGATGAGGACCTGCTCGGGGTGCCGCCAGCGGATGAGGGCTTCGGTCCCCGTGATCGAAAGCGTCTCGAGGTCCACCTGCGGCTGATAGTGGAGCTCGAACTCCTCGTGCTCCAGCGCGCGCCGGAGCTCCTCCTCCAGAGACAGGCGGCCGGGCACTTTGCGTTTGCCGAACTGGCTCGACACTAGGGAATCGTTCCCCCCCCCGACCTTCACGCGGTACATCGCGGCGTCGGCGCTCTTCAGGAGGCTCTCCGGGCTGTCACCGTGTTTCGGAAACACCGCCACGCCGATCGAGGCCGTCACGCGCAGCTCGTCGCCTCCGACGATGTACGGCTCGGAGAGGCGCTCCAGAATCTTCCGCGCGAGGTCGGCGGCGGCCTCCTCGCTCGCGACCAGCGGCACGAGGACGGTGAATTCGTCGCCGCCGACCCGGGCGACCGTGCATTCCTTCGGCAGGGATCCCGTGAGGCGTTCGGCCACCATCCTGAGAAGCTGATCGCCTGTCGCGTGCCCCACCGTGTCGTTGACGATCTTCAGATCGTCCAGGTCCACGAACATGACCGCCGGGGTGGCGCCCGTGCGGCGTGCCGCGGCGAGAGCGACCTCGATCCGGTCGTTCAGGAGCGTTCGGTTGGGAAGCTGGGTGAGGGCGTCGTGCAAGGCGCGGTGCTCGATCTCCTGCTCGGCCAGCTTGCGGTCGGTGATGTCGAGCAGAATCCCTTCGAGGATCGCCGGCTCTCCCGCGTCTCCCTCGACGAGCCGGACGCTCTCGAGCGCCCAGACGGGCTGGCCGTCCCGGTTCTGAAGGCGAACCTCCCGGTTCGAGACCGCTCCCTCTCTGCGGAGCCGGACGAGGAGTTGAGTCCGGTCGTCGGCGTCGAAATGCGGGAACGTTCCCTCCGCCTCGAGCAGCGGCCGACCGGTTTCATAGCCGAAGAGACGGGCGAAAGCGTCGTTGCACGTCAGGAGGCGACCCTCGACCGTCGTCACGTAGACGCCGGCGAGGTTCCGCTCGATGAGGAGGCGGTATCGGTCTTCGGATAGGCGAAGCGCCTTCCCGACGCGCTCGCGGCCCTCGATCTCCTCTGTCAGCTCGCGCGTCCGCTGCTCGACCCGGCTCTCCAGGTCCCGATTCAGACTGGCGAGCTCGCGCTGGGCGGTCCCGAGCTTTTCGACCATCTCGTTGAACGAGCGCGCCAGGCGGCCCACCTCGTCGTCGAACCGGACAGGAGCACGAGAGCCGAGATCGCCCGCCGCGATGAGCTGGGCGGCCGACGCGATGCGGCTGAGCGGCTCGGTGATGACGGTGCTCAGCGCGAAGACGACGATGATCCCGATGACGAAGATGAGCAGGCTGAGGAGCGCGATCGTGGCGTGGCTCCGTCCGATCTCGGCGTTGAGGCGGTCGAGGGAGAGGCCGACGTAGATGCGCCCGACGTCCCGCCCGTTGTAGGTGACGGGGGACCTCGCCTGGTAGATGCGGTCGTCGGGAGAGAATCCCCCCTCGGTCCGAGGCCGCGACGCGCCGGGCGGGACGCCTGTTAGAACCCGGGGCGTCATCGCGATCTCCTCGAACCCGTAACGTTCGGCCAGCTCGCGGTTGAATGCGGCCACCACCCGGCCGCCCTTGTCGAGAACGACGGTGTAGACGAGGTCGGCGTTCTCTCGCACGGCGGCCAGCGACTCCTCCACGCCGGTCCGGTCTTCGAAGTAGAGCGCCGCGCCGGCGTTGAACGCCGCCATCTCGGTGAGCGTGTGGGCCTTCTCGACGACGGCCGTGACGGCCTGGCGTCTCAATCGCACGGGCATGTCGATGAAGATCGCCAGGGAGATGAGGCCGAGAAACCCGCTGATGACGGCGACGAGCTTCGTTCGCACGGACCAGCGGGAGAACCGCTTCACAAGAGGGGTCCCTCCCCGCGAGTCCCGTTCATTCGATTACCTGCGCGAGCTTCAGGAGCTTCGAGCTGAAGTCGGCCCCCTCGGCCAGAGAGGCCTTGCGGTTGATCAGGATCCTCGCGTCACCTCGCTCCGAAGAGAAGCCGACCGACAATCCGGACCTCACGTAGCCCGGAACTCCCGTGAACGTCAGGATCTTCCGCGCCCGGCTGAGCGCGACGATCGAGTCGAGGTCGAACCCGGGAAGCGGGCTCACGTACAGGACGTCGGGGCTCGCCCGTTCGAATTCGGACGCGAGGGCCGCGGGATCCGAGACATCGATGAGCCTGAAGCGGACCGTCGGGGCCCGGTGGTTCGCCGCTTCTCTCTCGATCTCCGCGGCGAATCGGTCCTTCACGTCCCTCGAGTCCGGTGACTTCCGCTGGTAGACGATGCCGATGGCGAGAGCCGTTCGTGTCTCCAGAGGCCTGTTTCGCTCGGCCGTGAGGACCTTCAGGACGAGCTGGAACTGAATCGGCATGGGGACCGCCGCCGGCTGACTTCCCGTCAGGGCGGCGGCGAGCGCCCAGCACGGAAGGCAGCGGTACGACATCGAGTTGATCCAGTTCAAATCGTAGCACCAGGGGTCATCGCGTTCGTGCGGAGATCAGCTTTCCCGCCATGACGAGCTGGCCGACGTGATACGACGTGTGGTCGAGGACGAGAAGGATCGAGCGAAGGTAGGTCTTTCCCTTGCCGTGAGGGATCGCCGCCGTCAGGTCCGGCACGCGCGCGACGAAGGTCTCGAGGGACTTCCGGTCCGCGACGACCGCGTCGGCGCTTCGTTTCCAGCTCGACGCTGAAGGCGGCGCGGGCCACTTTGGCCAGTAGTCGTCCGGCCAGTCCCCGGCCACGTACTCGGGGCTCATGCAGAACTCGAGGAGATCGCGCTGAGCGAGCCGGATGTGCTCGAGGAGCTCCCAGGGCGAATGGTCCAGGCCGCGCGGCCTCTTGCCGCGCAGTCTCACGGGGATCCCTCTGACGGCATCCTCGAACGCCACGTGGGCCTCCGCCCAGCCGAGGGCGCGGGAGAGGTGCTGCCTGAGTGCGTCGTCCTTTCGGGGCATGAGGCCTCCGCTACTTCCTGAGGAGCTTGAACGCGTGGTTCCAGGAGCCCGAGAGGATCCCGAACTTCACCCAGAGTATGCACATCGGCTCGAGAAGGCGCGCGCCCTCGAGCCCTCCGAGGTCGATCGCGTTCCAGCCGAATGCGCCGCAGATCTCCGCCGCGGCTGCCCGCGCCGCGGCGTCGTTCCCGCAAAGGAACATGTCGGGCGGCCCGCCGGGGAACTTCGGGTCGACCATGTGAGCGTTGCCGACGGTGTTGAAGACCTTCACGACGCGCGCGCCCGGCAGCCAGCGCTGCACCTGCTCGCCTCCGGAGTCCGAGTGGCCGAGGGCGAGCTTTGGAGGCTGATTCGGCTCGAGGACGAGCGGGTTCGTGACGTCGAGGACGACCTTGCCCTTGAAGTTCTCGACTCCCGCGAGGCGGAGCGCGGCCTCGGTCCCGCTCCAGAGCGTCGCGAGGACGAGCACCTCGCCGAAGGCCGCCGCGTCGCGGAACGTCCCGGCGGAGCCTTTCGTGCCGTGCTTCGCCGCCCACTTCGCCGTCTTTTCGTTCGCCGCTTCGCGCGCCCCGAGCTTCACTTCGTGTCCGCGCGAGACGAAACCGTTCCCGAGCGCCTGACCCACCTCACCGCTTCCGAGGATTCCGACCTTCATGACCGTGCCCTCCGGCGGCCGAGAACGCGGCCGGCCGCCCAGTAAATTCCGCGAACGCGCGATTTTCCAGGCGCGGGATCGTCAGCCCGAAACGCCGTCATACCCGAGGTACGCCTCGAGGGCGTTCACCTCGTGCTCGAGGTCGGCGATCCGCTCCTCCATGACGTGGCGCAGCGAGACCATCCCGACGACTCTCCGCTCCCCGTCGAGGATCGGCAGGTGGCGGATATGGTGCTCGGTCATCGTCTCGGCCGCTTCCGCGTCCTCGGCGTTCCCGGGCGCGGCCACGACGGGCGACGTCATGACGGCAAAGACGGGCGTCATGGCGGGGTCTCGGCGCGCGAGGACGATCTTGTCGAGGACGTCGCGCTCCGAGAAGATCCCCGCCATCTCGTCGCCCCTGAGCACGATCACGGCTCCGATCCGGTGCTTCACCATGGTCTTCACCGCGTCTTCGACGGTCGCGTCCTCCTGGACGCTCACGACGGGTCGGGTCGAGTTCCTGAGAAGCTTCGCCATGATGGACTCCTCTCGCAAGGCTCACGCCTCAAGTGCAATCTGGGAGCCCCCCCGACGGGCCCGCCATGATGCAGACGGCTTACGGCGCTGGAAGGGCTGGCCGGACTCAGTGACCGTTCACGGAAGGATGGTCGTCGGGTCGTTCGCCAGGTTGTTGGCGGGGGTCACGTCGCCGCCGCCCGAGACCGTCGCGGAGTTCGTGACCGAGGCCGGGGCGGTGGCCGACACGTCCACGGTCACCTTGATGGGCACGTAGTTCACTCCGGCCGCCAGCGCGTCGCTGCGCGTGCACGACACGGTAGCCAGCGTGCAGACCCAGCCCAGACTCGTGCTGGAGATCGACGTCGCGGTCAGGCCGGCCGGAAGCGTGTCCGTCACCGTCACGGGGCCGCTGGTCGACCCGGTGCCCACGTTGAAGACCGTGAGGAAGTACGTCGCCCCGATTTGCCCCTGCCTGAAATTGCCCGTGTGCACCTTCTCTATCCGCAGATCGGCATTCGAAGCGATGGTCGTGACGTCGTTCGCGGTGTTGTTGGCGGGGGTTATGTCGCCGCCGCCCGAGACTGTCGCCGTGTTCGTGACCGAGGCCGGAGCGCCGGCCGCCACGTCCACGGTCAGCTTGATGGGCACGTAGTTCACTCCGGCCGCCAGCGCGTCGCTGCGCGTGCACGACAGGGTAGCCAGCGTGCAGACCCAGCCCGCGCTCGTGCTGGAGATCGACGTCGCGGTCAGGCCGGCGGGAAGCGTGTCCGTCACCGTCACGGGGCCGCTGGTCGAGCCGGTGCCCACGTTGAAGACGGTGAGGAAGTACGTCGCCCCGACCTGCCCCTGCCTGAAGCTGCCCGTGTGCGCCTTCGTGATCGTCAGATCGGGATTCGCGAGAATGGTCGTGGGATCGTTCGCGGTGTTGTTGGCGGGGCTGATGTCGCCGCCGCCCGAGACCGTCGCGGAGTTCGTGACCGAGGCCGGGGCGGTGGCCGACAC
>JBGPDK010000165.1:0-7346 GCA_041482235.1 Thermoanaerobaculia bacterium
GTCTTCGTCCTGGCGACGTGCTCGAGGAGGGCGGGGACGTCGAGCCCGGCCCTGTTCTGGATGGCGCCGCCGACGTCGGACACCGCGATGACCCTCGCGCCCTGCAGGAAGAACATCTTCGCCGAGATCGATCCGACGTTTCCGAAGCCCTGCACGGCGACGCGCGCGCCCTTCAGCGGCACGCCATGGGCTTTTCCGGCCTCGCGGCCCGCGATCATGACGCCCCGGCCGGTGGCCTCGACGCGGCCGCGGGACCCCCCGATCGTGATCGGCTTGCCGGTCACGACGCTCGTCACGGTATGGCGCATGTGCATGGAGTACGTGTCCATGAGCCACGCCATCGTCTGGGAGTCCGTGCCGACGTCGGGGGCCGGAACGTCCTTCTCGGGCCCGAGGACGTCCATGAGCTCGGCGGTGTAGCGGCGCGTGATGCGCTCGAGCTCGCCGCGCGAGAGCTTGCGCGGGTCGCAGATGACCCCGCCCTTGCCGCCGCCGAACGGGATGTTCATGACGGCGCACTTCCAGGTCATCCACGAGGCGAGAGCGCGCACCTCGTCGAGAGACACGTGCGGGTCGTAGCGGATGCCGCCCTTCGCGGGCCCGCGGGCGATGTTGTGGTGTACCCGGTATCCGATGAAAAGCTCGATCCTGCCGTCGTCCATGATGACGGGAATCGCCACCTTCACTTCCTTGATGGGCTCGCGAAGCACCTTGCAGAGCCCGGGGTCGAGCTTCAGGAGACGGGCGGCCTGATCGAAGCGCGACGCCATCTCCTCGAACGCGTTGATCGCCGCGCCGCGGGCAGGGCGGTGCAGGACGCCCGAAGTGGATTCGGGGTTGAAGCTCACGGAACCTCCTTCAGCGGTCATCGTCCGGTCGGGCATTCTAGGCGCTCCGGAAAAGGAGGGTATGGCACGATCTCCTCGTGTCGCCCCCCGATGCGCGCGAGGATGCGGTGCTCGTGAGGCTCGTGCTCGCGGGCGAGACGGAGCTGTTTGCCGTCCTCGTGGACCGTTATCGGACCCGCCTCTCGCGGTACGTGGAACGCTTCACGTACGACGTCGAGGATGCCCGCGACATCACGCAGGACGTCTTCATCAAAGTGTACGGCGCCCTCGACTCCTTCGACCCGCGTTTCAAGTTTTCCACCTGGCTCTTCCGGATCGCCGGAAACGCGGCGATCGACCATCTGAGGAGGCGGCGCGTCCGCACCCTGCCCCTCGAACGCCCGCCCGGCGAGGACGGCGAGGCTCGTGCCGTGGACCCTCCCGAAACGCGCCCGAATCCTCACGAAGAGCTCTCCCGCAAGAGGCTGCGCGCCGCCCTCGCTGCGGCCATCGACCGCCTGCCCGACGATTACCGCGAGCTCATCAGCCTTCGGCACTACGGCGAGATGCCGTATGAGGAGATCGCCGAGCTCAAGGGGATGCCGCTCGGAACGGTCAAGAACAAGCTTTTCCGGGCCCGGCAGGCCCTTCGAGATCTTTTGCCCAAGGACATCGTATAGAGAATCGGGATGAACGAGCACCCCGCTTCCGCCCAGCCCGTCGCGCCGCCCTCGAAAGCGGAGCTGGAGCTGGATCGTCGTCTGGAACTCATTCTGGATGAATGTGTTGCGACGTCACAGGCGCCCCGGTGGGAGAGCGAGCTCACCGCCCGCGTGATGGCCTCCCGTCCCTTCGCCCCCTGGGAGGTCCGGCAGGGGAGAGCGTGGCGCGCTCCGGCCCTGGCAGCCGCGGGGCTCCTCGTGGCCAGCCTCGCGGTTTTCCTCGCGCCGCTCTGGTCCCTGGGGCCGCAAACCGCGCTCGAGACGTGGGCCCGCGTGATGGCCGCCGGCACCGCGGGAGGCCTCCCCGCGCTTCTCGCCGCCGTGCCCACACTTGCCGACGCACTCGCAGCGGCGCTTCGCTCTCCGGGCACCCGCCCGGCGCTCGCCTCGGCCCTGCTCGCCTCGGGCGGCTTCTTCGCCTTCCTCGCGCGGCGGCTCTCCCGGCGCCCATCTCGCGCCCTCGCGGGCGCGCATCGCCTCTGACGAGGGGCGCGCGTGAGCCCTCGCCAGGCGATCAGGGTTCTCGTTCCACTTCTGATCCTGGGATTCGCGCCGCTCAGCTCTGCGGAAGATGGCTCCCTCTCCATTCCGAAGGGCACGATCCGCACCGGGGATGTCGTGGTTCTCGGAAGGGCGCTTTCCTTAGAAGGTGAATTGGGTGGGAGCGCGGTGCTCGTCGGAGGAGCCACGGCAATTGTGTCGGGGCGGATTCGCCGCGATCTCATCCTTCTCGGGTCCGGTGCGACCATCAAACGGGGCGCCGTCATCGACGGCGATGTGCTCTCCGTCGGCGGCACTCTCACTTTCGAAGAAATCCCCGGCGGTCTCTCTTCGGACTCCGCCTCCGCGCGCGGCACCCCGCAGGTGCGCGGCCGCGTCCGGACGGTCTCGGCGCTCGAAGCGGCCGTGCTCTCCGAGCTGAAGACTTCGCCTCTCCTCGAGCGGTCCATCTCGCCGCTCGTCGTCTCCTTCCGCCTGTTCCTTCTCTTCTGCTGGCTCGTCGTTTCCTTCGGGCTTCTTCTTCTCGTCCCCCGCCCGGTCCTCCGGGCGGCGGATGAGGCGCCCGGCCGCCTCGCGTTCCTCGCCGTGCTGGGCGCGACCGCGGTCCTGACGGCGGTTTTCCTCGCGGCGTTCGCGCTCTCGGTCCTGCCGGCGCGGCCGGCGCTCGGCTTCGGCGTCGCGCTCCTCGCGGCGCTCGTCGCCGCCAAGATCTTCGGCCTCGCGGTCCTCTTCGTCGCGCTCGGGCGGCGCACGATGCGCGGCGGCGCTCGCGGCGATCTCCTGTTCGGCGATCCGGCGGCGCTCGCGGCCGGCCTCCTGATCCTCGGCCTCCTGTCGCTCGTCCCCTTGGCGGGCCCCCTGATCTGGGGCCTCGCGTCCCTCGCGGGAATCGGAGTCTCGCTCGCGGCCGCTGCCTCGCGCGAGCGACGCCTCGTGCTCGCCGCCTCCTGACTGATAGGCTCCGGTTTGGGAGCCCTCGGGACGGGCCGCGAAGGAGAAGGAGCTCCGATGACACCGGGGACGATCGGCGTCGTGGGCGCCGGACAGATGGGAGCGGGCATCGCGCACGTCGCGGCGCTCGCCGGGAAGAGGGTCGTGCTCGTCGACGTGACGCCCGACCTGGCCGGAAGAGGCCTGAAGGCGGTCGAGAAGAACCTCTCGCGCCAGGTCGACAAGGGAAAGGTCGCCGCGAAGGACCGCGACGCCGCGCTCGCGCGCATCGCCGCGGCGGCCGACCTCGAGCGTCTCGCCGAGGCCGGCCTCGTCGTCGAGGCGATCGTCGAGGACGAGGCGGCCAAGGTGGACCTCTTCGCGCGGCTCGACGCGCTCGTTCCTTTCGGCACGATCCTCGCGACGAACACCTCGTCCATCTCCATCACGCGGCTCGCGGCGCGCACGAAGAGGCCGGACCGCTTCATCGGCATGCACTTCATGAACCCCGTGCCCGTCATGGCGCTCGTCGAGGTGATCCGCGGGATCGCGACCTCGGACGAGACGGCGGACACCGTCGTCGCGCTCGCGAAGGAGCTGGGGAAGACCCCGCTCTCGTGCCGCGACTTTCCCGGCTTCGTCTCGAATCGCGTTCTGCTGCCGATGCTGAACGAGGCGTTCTTCGTCGTCCACGAGGGGGTCGCGACGCCCGAGGCGGTGGATGGAATCATGAAGCTCGGCATGAACCACCCGATGGGCCCGCTCACTCTCGCGGACTTCATCGGCCTCGACACGTGCCTCGCGATCCTGCGCGTCCTGCACCAGGGGCTCGGCGAGGACAAGTACCGCCCCTGCCCGCTCCTCGTGCAGATGGTGGACGCGGGCTGGCACGGCCGGAAGACGGGCCGCGGCTTCTACCGCTACGACGCTCCGGGAGGCGAGAAGCTCTCGTGATCTGCCAGGTCTGCGGGGCGACGAACGAGCTCGAGCGGGAGTACTGCGCGAAATGCCAGAGCAAGCTCCTCGTCGTCTCGGGAGCCTCCGAGGCGTACGAGGAGGGGACGCAGCAGGAGGAGAGCGTCTCGATGGACGAGCACCTCCTCGAGCGCGTCAGCGTTCTCGAGGAAATCGTCAAGCGCAGCGCCGAGACGCTCAAGATGCTCCTCGACGCCCTCAACCGCCAGGAGAAGAACGGCTTCGTCGCCCAGACCGGGCTCCTCGCGCTCAAGGACCTGCTCGAGCGGAAGGGCCTCCTCGTCGAGGAAGAGCTGCTCGACCTCTGGGAGACGCGCGTGGACCACCACATGACCGCGATGGAGAAGCGCGAGCGTTTCCTCGAGCGCAAGGAGCGGATGCTCGGCGGATTTTCGGGGGACCGGCGCGAGCGCTTCAAGGGCCATCTGTCCGACGCCGAGTTCGCGTTCTACGCGCTCGACCCGGACAAGGCCGTGAAGGTGCTCGAGGAGGCGTACAGGCTCGACAAGGGCAACGCCGACCTCGCCTTCTTCCTGGGCGAGACGTACTTCAACGAGGGCGAGACGGATCGCGCGGCCCTGATGCTGCACGCCGTCCTCGCGAAGGAGCCGAAGCACTTCGACGCGCTCGTGTACGTGGGCGTCCTCGAGAACGAGGCCGGCCGGACCGACCGCGCCCTCGAGGCCCTGAAGGAGGCCGTCGCGGTCAAGCCCGACGCCTTCCTGCCGCACTTCACGCTCGGGGCGCTCTACGCGCTCAAGGGGCAGCTCGCGCGCGCGGAGACCTTCCTGAAAAAGGCCGTCACGTTCGACGAGAACGCGCAGGCCTACTCGCTGCTCGGCACGATCGCGTACGAGCGCGGCCGGCTCGCCGAGGCGATCGAGGCGTTCCAGAAGGCCGTGCGCCTCGATCCCGACGACGAGGACGCGCTTTACCAGCTCGGGCTCTGCTACCTCGACCGCGGCTGGACGCAGAAGGCGGCGGAGCGCTTCCAGTCGGCGCTCGAGCTGAACCCGAATCGCATCGAGTACCAGGAGGCTTCGAAGCTCCTCGCGCCGTCGGGGGCGCGGGCTCTGCCGAAGGTCACGGGAGAGGCGGCGCAGCTCGCCCGCAAAGCCGAGGCGGCGGCCGCGCGCGACCCGCAGAAGGCGATGGCGCTGTATCGCCGCGCGCTGAAGCTCGACGCGGAGAACCCCACGCTACTCATCGCGTACGCGCTCCTGTGCTCGGCCGTGGGCCGAACGTCCGAGGCCGTCGCCACGACGCGCCGCGTCCTCTCACGCGCGCCGGGCGAGATGGTCGCGGCCGCGGCGTACACGACGCTGCTCGAGGCCCTCAAGGCGGAGGGCAAGTTCCGCGAGGGGAGCCGCGTCGCCGAGGAGATGCTCGGCGCCGTGAAATCCAACTACGCGCGTTCGATCGCGTACTTTCAGCGGGCCACGACGCTGGCCGAGATGGGGGAGGACCTCGACGCGGCGCTCGAGCTCGCGGATCTCTCGCTCAAGCTGTCCCCCAAGGAGATGCGGCAGTTTCCGCTCGCGGCCAAGGGGTGGGTCCACTACAAGAGGCGCGAGTACGACCGTGCGGTGGAGTGCCTTCGCCGCGCGACCGACCTCGGCGAAACGCCGACGGGGCTCACGCACCTCGGCCTCGCGTATCTCGCGCTCGGCGACGCGCGCGCCGCCCGCCAGGCCTTCGGGCGCGCCAAGCGCCGCGACACGCGGGTGTCCGTGGGGCGCGGTCTCGAGGCGAAGATGCTCGAGCAGATCCGACGGAACCTTCAGCTCACCGAGAAGCTCGCGAACCGGGGCCGGACCCGCGCGCGGGACCGGCGCTGACGGCGGGCGCCGGCTCCGCGGCGAGAAGGGCGCGGAGGCGCGGGAAGGCCGCGGCGATGTCGTCCATCGAGACCGCGCCGACCGAAAGGCGGAACCAGCCCGTGTCGCCCGCGAGGCCGAAGGCCTGGAACGGGACGACGCCGAGCCCCGCCTCGTGGAGGAGCAGGCGGCGCACGTCCTCGTTCGTCCTGACGGCCACCCCCCGCACGGTGCGGCCGTGCAGGTCGAAGCGCGCCGAGAGGTAGATGGCTCCCTGCGGCTCGATCGCGTCCACCGGGAAGCCGTCCCTCTTCATCTCCATTACGCCGCCGTACAGGGCTTCGAGGCGCTGAACGAGCTTTCGGCGCACGGAATCGCTGTAGGCGCGGACGACCTCGGGCTTGTCGAGGAGAGCCGCGACGCCGACCTGCTCGGCCTTCGGCGCCCACGCGCCCACGTGTCCGAGGATGTCGGACATGCGCCGGCGAATCGCGGGCGGCATGACGCCCCAGCCCACGCGCATCCCCGTGGCGCAGAAGGCCTTCGAGATCGCATCGAGGAAGATGACGTACGGGGCGCTCTCGGGCACGAGCCCGACGGGCGTGTGGTGCGCGGCCTCTCCAAACGTGAACGTCCGGTAAACCTGGTCGAAGACGAAATAGAGCGGCTTGCCGGGCGCGCCGTCCAGAGGTTCGCGCCGCCGGTTCTCCTCGACGACCATGGCCGTGATGGCCGTGAGGGCCGCCTTCGAGATGACCGTACCGGTCGGGTTGAGCGGCGAGTTGAGGATGAGGAGCCGCGCGGTGGGAAGGTGCGGCCGGAGCTGCTCGGGCGTGGGGAAGAAGTTCGACGCGGCGGTCACGGGCACCGGGACTCCGCGCGCGCCGGAAAGATAAGCGTAGTGGTTGTTGTTCCACGTCGGGACGGGGTAGATCGCCGTGTCGAGAGGATCCACGAGCGTACGGTAGGCGCCGTAGAGGAGCGGGCGCGCGCCCGCCGCGATGACGACGGAATCGACCGGGTACTTGAGGCCCAGATCCCTCTCGTACAGGCGGACGACGGCCTCGCGCAGCGGCAGGATGCCCTCGGCGGGCGGGTAGTTCGTCTGCCCGGCCTCGAGCGCCTCGCGCGTGCCGTCGAGCAGCTCCTTCGGGATCGGGAAGAACCTCGGGTCGAAGTCGCCGATCGTGAGGTTGCAGACCGGCTGGCCGCTCGCCTGCAGGGCGCGGATCTCGCCGGCGATGCGCAGGATCTCCGAGCCTATGACGCCGCGGGCGAGCGCCGAGAGCCCGGCGTCGGTCTTTTCTGGCGAGCCGAGCCAGGGGGTCACGTCCATTTCGCGGCAGAGTCTAATATGGTTCGCGCCGCCTCGGCTCGAGGCCGAGGCGGCGCGAAAAGGGAACGGATTCCGCTCAGCGGGAGCGAATCGTCATTTGAAGGTACCGTTCATGGGTTGATGGTCGTCGGATCGGTCGCCAGGTTGTTGGCGGTATTCACCTCGCCGCCGCCCGAGACCGTCGCCGTGTTCGTAACCGAGGCCGGGGCGCCGGCCGCCACGTCCACGGTCACCTTGA
>JBGPDK010000166.1:0-7325 GCA_041482235.1 Thermoanaerobaculia bacterium
TCCTTCGAGGGCCACCCCGATCTTCGCCGGATCCTCACGTGGGACGGCTTCCAGGGCCATCCGCTCAGGAAGGACTTCCCGGTCGAGGGGATCGACACGGGCGCCGCGATCTACCCGGACCGCTACCCGGAGGGCGGCGGCCCCGCACCCGACGACAAGAACAGGAAGACCGTCTCGTGACCGAGATCGTCGGCACCGTCGGCGCGGTCGAGGACGCGGGCGACACGATGCTCGGGCTCCGCGAGATGGAGCTCAACTTCGGGCCGCAGCACCCGTCGACGCACGGCGTCCTGCGCATCGTCCTCAAGGTGGACGGCGAGCGCATCGTATCGGCACGCCCGGACATCGGGTACCTCCACCGCGGCACCGAGAAGCTGTTCGAGACCGAGACCTACCCGATGGTGATACCGCACACGGACCGCCTCGACTACGTCGCGGCCGCGACGAACAACCACGCATACGTCCTCGTGGTCGAGAAGCTGCTCGGCCTCGAGATCCCGAAGCGCGCGCAGTACATCCGCGTCGTCCTCGACGAGATGCAGCGCATCTCCTCGCACCTGCTCTGGCTCGCGACGGCCGCGATCGACCTCGGCGCGATCACGCCCTTTTTCTACACGTTCCGCGAGCGCGAGGTCATCCTCGACCTCTTCGAGGAGTACTGCGGGGCGCGCCTCACGCTCAACTGCATGCGCGTCGGCGGCCTCGAGGAGGAGCTGACGCCCGGCTGGATCGAGAAGCTCCGCGCGTTCACGGAAGACCTCGGCTCGAAGATCGACGAGTACGAGGAGCTCCTGACCGAGAACCGCATCTGGAAGCAGCGGACGATCGGCGTCGGAATCCTCACGACCGAACGCTGCATCGCCTGGGGCGTCACGGGCCCGCCTCTTCGCGCCTCCGGTTTCGAGTGGGACATCCGGCGGGCGATTCCCTACGAGTGCTATCCGGAGCTCGACTTCGAGATCCCGACGCGGCAGAACGCGGACACGTATGACCGCTACCTCGTTAGGATCGCCGAGCTGCGCCAGAGCCGCCGGATCCTCTTGCAGTGCTGCGACTGGCTGACCGCGAACCCGACCGGCGAGATTCGCGGGAAGGTCCCGCGCGTCATCAAGCCGCCCGCCGGGGATGCGTACGCGAGCGTCGAGTCCCCGAAGGGCGAGCTCGGCTTCTACCTCGTCTCGAACGGCGGCAACAAGCCCTACCGGCTGCGCGTCCGGCCGCCGAGCTTCATCAACCTCCAGGCGCTGCCGGAGATGGCGCGGGGCCACATGGTGTCCGACCTCGTCGCGATCATCGGCACGATCGACATCGTCCTCGGCGAGGTCGATCGATGAAATCCCTTTCCGTCTGCGCGGAGGCAACCTTCTAGTGGAAGTCTCCGAAGCCTTCCTGAATTTCTTCCTCATCCCGGCCGTCAAGGCCGTTGTCGTCGTGATCCTCGTCGCGACGGCGGCGGGGGTCATGACGTACATCGAGCGCCGGCTCCTCGCTTTCCTCCAGGTGCGCAAGGGCCCGAACCGCGTCGGGCCGGAAGGGATCCTGCAGTTCGTGGCCGACGTCGTGAAGCTCCTCACGAAGGAGGACGTCGTCCCCGCCAAGGCGCAGCACTTCATCCACTTCCTCGCGCCGGTCCTCGTGATGGTCCCGGGCCTCGCGGTCTTCGCGGTTCTCCCGTGGGGCCCCGAGTTCACGGTGCGGATCCCGGGCCTCGGGAAGATCACGACGGCGTGGTACGCGGCGGACCTGAACGTCTCGCTCCTCCTCGTCCTCGCGATCACGTCGATCGGGATCTACGGGATCATCCTCGGCGGCTGGGCGTCGAACTCGAAGTACGCCCTCCTCGGGGGTCTCCGCTCAGCGGCGCAGCTCATCAGCTACGAGGTCCCCATGGGCTTCGCGGTCGTGAGCGCGATCCTCATGGCGCGCTCGCTCTCCCTCGTCGAAATCGTCGAGGCTCAGCGCGCGCACCACATGTGGTTCATCCTCCCGGGTCTCGTCGCGTTCCTCCTGTATTTCGTCTCGGGGGTCGCGGAGACGAACCGCATCCCCTTCGACCTCCCGGAAGCCGAGAGCGAGCTCGTCGCCGGGTTCCATACCGAGTACTCCGGCTTCCGCTGGGCGATCTTCTTCCTGACCGAGTACGCGAACATGATCACGATCTCGGCGGTTGCGACGGCGCTGTTCTTCGGCGGCTGGCTGCGGCCGTTCCCGAGCGTCGCGGCGCTCGCGTTCCTCGACGTCGTCCCGGGGGTCCTCTGGTACGTCCTGAAGGTCGCGGCCTTCCTCTTCGTCTACATCTGGTTCCGCGGGACCTTCCCGCGCTACCGGTTCGACCAGCTCATGGCGCTCGGGTGGAAGACCCTGATCCCGATCTCCCTCGGAAACCTCGTCCTCGTCGCCCTCGCGGCGCTCGGCGGATTCCGCGGGCTTCGAATCCTCGGCACGATCCTCTGGGCCGTAGCCATCGGCGCCTTCCTCATCGTGACGCGGCTCCGCGCGGCCAAGAAGCCGCCCGCGGCAAAGACGGCTCCGGCGCCCGCGGGCGCGCGGGCTGCGGAGGCCTGACGTGAGCTTCTGGGACGACGTCCTCCTCCTCGACATCTTCGCCGGCCTCAGGATGACCGGGCGGCACCTCTTCCGGAAGGCCGACACGGTCGAGTACCCCGAGCAGGCGAGAGAACCGAGCGACCGGTTCCGCGGGATGTTCCGGCTCGACGAGGAACGCTGCATCAAGTGCACGCTCTGCGCGATCGAGTGCCCGATCAACATCATCTTCATCGACTGGCACAACGAGAAGAACGAGGCGGGCAAGAACGAGAAGGTCCTCGACCGCTTCGACGTCGATCTCAAGCGCTGCATGTTCTGCGGCCTCTGCGAGGAGGCGTGCCCGACGAACCCGAAGTCGATCTGGCTCCGGACGAAGACCTACGAGCTCGGGACGTACGAGCGGCACGAGGCGCTCTACCTCGATATCCGGAAGCTCGTGACATGGGACGAGAACGTCAAGCCGTTCACCGTCGTCGAGCAGGGGGAGCGGGGGTGACGGAGGCGTTCTTCTTCTGGTTCTTCGCGGCGCTCGTCGTCCTCGGCGCCATCGGTGTCGTCGCGATGCGCCAGCCCGTCCACTCCGCGCTGTTCCTCCTCCTCTCGTTCCTCGGCGTCGCGGCGCTCTTCGTCATGGCGCATGCCGAGTTCCTCGCGGCCGTCCAGGTGCTCGTGTACGCGGGAGGCATCATGGTGCTCTTCCTCTTCACGATCATGCTCGTGAACATCCGGCGCACGGCGGGCCAGCCTTTCGTGCACACGCAGGCCGGTGCGGGCCTCCTCGCGGGGATTCTCCTTCTCGCGATCGTGGGCGGGACCGTGGTCGCCTCCTCGCGCGTGCGCGGGCTGTCCAACGCCGGCGCGCCCGCCGACCCGGCGCGACTTGCGTCGACGTCCATCACGCGAAACGTGACCGAGGTCGTGAACGGGAAGAAAGTCTCGACGCCGGTCACGGAGGAGGTCGCCGGAAACAGCCAGGCGGTCGCGTGGGGTCTCTACCGCGACTACCTGCTGCCGTTCGAGATCGCGTCGGTGTTTCTGCTCGTCGCGATGATCGGCGCGGTCGTGCTCGGGAAGCGGACGATGGAGCACGTCGACTGATGGTCAGCGTCACCCACTACGTCGCACTCTCGTTCCTGCTCTTCGCCATCGGGGTGACGGGCGTGCTGATCCGGCGCAATCTCCTGACCGTTCTCATGTCGATCGAGCTCATTCTCAACGCCGCGAACCTGAACCTCATCGCGTTCTCGCGCCAGCTGGGCGACCTCAACGGGCAGCTCTTCGCGGTTTTCGTCATCACCCTCGCCGCCGGCGAGGCCGCGATCGGACTCGCGATCATCATTTCGATGTACCGCCTCAAGGGGTCCGTGAACCTCGACGACGCGGCGGAGCTGAAGGGGTAGCCCTTGAGAGCCGCCGCCATCCTGCCCTGGATTCCGGTCTTTCCGCTGATCGGGTTCCTCGTGAACGGGCTCCTGTATCTCGCCTCGCATTCGAAGCTGGGCGGGAAGGACGCCCCGAAGGGCCCCCACGGGCATGGCGACGCGCACGCGCCCGGGGCCGCGGTGGCAGACGTCCACGGCGGCGGGCACGGCGGGCAGGATCACGGAGGCCACGAGGAGATCCCGTTCGCCCTCGCGCACTCGATCATCGGTCCCCTGGCGTGCGCGTTGTCTTTCCTCGCGGCGACGCTCGCCATCTACGCGTGGTGGGGTGAGACGCACGGCGAAGAGGGCATCGCCGCAACGCTCTGGACGTGGATGCCGATGGGGGAGAACGCGACATGGTTCGGCGCGAAGGCGCTCGCGCTCGACGCCGCGTTCCGGATCGACGCGCTCTCGGCGCTCATGCTCTTTTTCGTGACGCTCATCGGGTTCCTCATCCACGTCTACTCGGTCGGGTACATGGGCCACGACCCCGGCTACGGCCGCTATTTTTCGTACCTGAACCTCTTCATGTTCGCGATGCTCACCCTCGTCCTCGGAGCGAATCTGCCGGTCCTCTTCGTGGGCTGGGAGGGCGTGGGGCTCTGCTCCTACCTCCTCATCGGCTTCTACTGGAAAAAGACGTGGGCCGCCGATGCTGGCAAGAAGGCGTTCGTCGTCAACCGCATCGGCGACTTCGGGTTCGTCCTGGGCATCTTCGGGTGCCTCGCCCTTTTTGGCACGCTGGACTTCGACCGGATGTTCGCGCTCGCTGCGGGCGATCCGGGCCGTTACGCGGCCGGGGGACTCCTGACGGCGGTGTGCCTCTGTCTCTTCGTGGGGGCGTGCGGCAAGAGCGCGCAGATTCCGCTCTACGTGTGGCTCCCCGACGCGATGGCCGGCCCGACGCCCGTTTCGGCCCTCATCCACGCGGCCACGATGGTCACGGCGGGCGTCTACATGGTAGCGCGCTGCAACGTCTTCTTCCGCATCTCGCACGAGTGGGCGCTCAAGACGCTCGGCGAGAGCGCGAGCGTGTGGGGCCTCCTGACCCACGACGCCTCGTTCGTCGTGGCGGTCGTGGGGGGCGCGACGGCGCTCCTGGCCGCGACGATGGGCCTCGCGCAGACGGACATCAAGAAGGTCCTCGCGTACTCCACGGTCTCGCAGCTCGGCTACATGTTCCTCGGCTGCGGCGCGCTCGCCTTCTCGTCGGGCATGTTCCACGTCTTCACGCACGCGTGGTTCAAGGCCTGCCTCTTCCTCGGCTCGGGCTCCGTGATCCACGCGCTGGGGGGCGAGCAGGACATGACGAAGATGGGGGGCCTCCGGAAGCTGATCCCGCACACGTTCGTCACGATGTTCGTCGCGACGCTCGCGATCGCGGGCGTCCCCGGCCTCGCGGGCTTCTTCTCGAAGGACGCGATCCTCGCCGAGACGTGGGGCGCGGGCTACGAGGTGCTCTGGGTTCTCGCCGTCCTGACCGCCGGGATCACGGCCTTTTACATGTTCCGGCTCATCAGGATGACGTTCTACGGGACGTTCCGCGGCACGGCGGAGCAGCTCCAGCACGTCCACGAGTCGCCCGTGTCGATGACGGGCCCGCTCTGGGTGCTCGCCGCGGGCGCCGTGGTGGTCGGCTGGTTCGGCATCCCGAAATTCATTCTCGGAAAAGAGAACTCCATCGAAAGGTTCCTGGAGCCGGTCGTCACTCCGTTGGCAGCCGGATGGCAGCCGCATCTGCACGAGATTTCCCACTCCACCGAGCTGGGCTTGATGGTCACGTCGGTCGTCATTGCCTTTCTGGGAATCTTCCTGGCCGTTTCGTTCTATTCCGGCGCTTACCCGTTTGCCATGCCGGAGAGGATCGCGTCCTCCCTCGGCGGCTTCTACCGCCTCGTCCGCGACAAATACCGCGTGGACGAATTCTACGAGGCCGTCTTCGTGGAGGGCCTCATCAAGAAGGGCGGGCGGCTGCTCTGGGAGATCGACGCGCGTGTCGTCGACCTCATCCCGAACGGAGCGGCCTCGCTCGCGGTCGGGCTCTCGAACGTCTCCTCGTGGTTCGACCGCACGTTCGTCGACGGCGCGGTGAACGGCGTGGGAAGCGTGTTCCAGGCCGCGTTTCGCGGGATGCACCGCGCCCAGACCGGCCGTGCCCAGAACTACGCGCTGACGATGGCCGTCGGCATCTTCGGTCTCGTATGCGTCTATCTCCTCCTGAAGTGAAGGGCGGCGAATGAACGGACTCCTTTCTCTCCTCATCTTCCTGCCGGTCGTCGGAACGCTCGTCGTGGTCTTCGTGCCGCGCGAGAAGCCCGGGATGGTCCGGTGGGTCACGACGCTCTTCGCGGGCGCCGAGTTTCTGCTGTCCGTGCCGCTCTGGACTTTCGCGGGCTTTCGCAGGTCCGGGGACTTCTTCTTCCGCGAGACGCACGACTGGATCCCCTCCCTCGGCGCGAAGTATTCGCTCGGCGTGGACGGCATCGCGGCGCTCCTGATCCTCCTCACGACGCTCCTGTCCTTCATCTCGGTCTATTCGTCTTTCTCGGCGATCACGAAGCGTGAGAAGGAGTACTACGCGTTCCTCCTCCTCCTCGAAACCGGGATGGTGGGCGTCTTCTGCGCGCTCGACTTTTTCCTCTTCTACGTGTTCTGGGAAATCATGCTCGTGCCGATGTACTTCCTCATCGGTATCTGGGGCGGACCGCGAAAGCTCTACGCCGCGATCAAGTTCTTCCTCTACACGCTCGCGGGCTCGGTCGTCATGCTGCTCGCGATCATCGCCCTCTATTTCTTCAACACGTCCGGCTTCCTGTGGTGGAAGGGCCTCGGAAACCCTGCGAGCTTCGATATCGTGCATTTCCAGGCGATCGCGTCCTCGATTCCGCCGGACCTCCAGCTCTGGCTCTTCTGGGCGTTCTTCATCGGCTTCGCGATCAAGGTGCCGATGTTCCCGTTCCACACGTGGCTGCCCGACGCGCACGTCGAGGCGCCCACCGCCGGCTCGGTCATCCTCGCGGGCGTCCTCCTGAAGATGGGAACGTACGGGTTCCTCCGGTTCTCGCTTCCCCTCTGCCCCGACGCGCTCGCTTCGAACGCGCGGTTCCTCGGGCTCACGTCGGTGGGCTGGGTCGCGGCCCTGTCGATCGTCGGCATCATTTACGGCTCGATGGTCGCGATGGTGCAGAAGGACATGAAGAAGCTCGTCGCGTACTCGTCGGTCGCGCACCTCGGCTTCGTGATGCTCGGCCTCTTCGCCCTGAACAATGCCGGCATCCAGGGCGGGATCCTCCAGTCGATCAACCACGGGCTCTCGACGGGCGGGCTCTTTCTTCTCGTCGGGATCGTGTACGA
>JBGPDK010000167.1:0-7294 GCA_041482235.1 Thermoanaerobaculia bacterium
ATGATCCGCGCGGCAAGGACGCGCCGTGGCAACTTGTCCACGCGCGGACGTTAGGCTCGGTGACGAGAGGCGGTCAACCGCCGTGCGGGAGAATCGGCCATCTGGAAGTCCCTGACCCTCGCCGCCGTTTTCGCCGTTTCGCCCCTCGCGGCGGCTGAGCCCACGCGTCTCGTTCTCGAGCCCCAGCCCGGCCTGCCCGCGTCCGCGAACCGCCTCGCCGCCGGGCCGCATCCGTGGGTCGCGAGCGTCATGGAGCTGGTGGGCCTCGACGCGCCGGGGCCGGACATCCGCGTCGTCCTCGCGCCGGAGGCGTCGCCGCTCGCGCGCGCGGCGCCGGCGTGGGTGTCGGGGTACACGGACGGGGTGACTTCTGATGCCGGGAGCGTCGTCGTCCTTCTGGCCGAGCGCACGCCGTCGTATCCGGACGGCGGCCTCGAGGAGGTGCTCGCGCACGAAGTCGCGCACGTCTTCATCCACCGGGCGAGCGGCGGGCGGCCCGTGCCGCGGTGGTTCGACGAGGGGCTCGCGATGCTCGCGGCGCGCTCGTGGCGGCTGCGCGACGAGACCGAGCTGGCGCTGGGGGTGCTGTCGGGCCCGCGGGTGCCGCTCTGGAAGCTGGACGACCTGTTCCACGGGGACCGGCGGGAGGTGGAGCACGGATACGCGCTGTCGGGCACGCTCGTGCACGAGCTCCTCGACCGCTACGGCCCGGCGGTGCCGCGCATCGTCCTCGCGCGCGTCGCGCAGGGAGACACGTTCGACGAGGCGATGCGCGGCGCGACGGGCGCGACGCTCATCGACATCGGCGGGGCGTTCTACGAGCGGCAGGCGTCGCTGAAGCGCTGGATCCCGATCCTCACGAGCACCGCGGCGCTGTGGTTCGGGATCTCGGTCCTCGCGATCATTGCCGGGATCCGGAAGCGGCGGAGAAGGGCGACGTCGGAGGAGGAGGCGGCGGAAGGGGAGCCGGGGGCCGATGCGGAGGAGCCACCGGACGAGACGGTGAACTGAGCAAGCCCAGGCGCCGCAGTGAACGACCGGATACGATCGCCTTCTCATGCGCATCCGCCACTACTGGCGCAAGCACCTCGAAGAGCACGCCCCGATGCGAGTCCGCGCGGTGGCGTGCGACGCGGTGGGGACGGTGGCGATGCTGTCGAAGATGCCTCAGGAGGCGCTCGGGTGGTTCTCGCGGTTCATCGCTTTTCTGACGACGCCGTTCAAGCGGATCGGGATCAGCGGCTGGAAGGAGACGGGATGCGCGGGAAAGGGGAGCGGGCGGCCGGTGCGCGAGGCGCAGCACTCGACCGACGGTTTCTACACGATCGACGTGGCGCTGGAGGCGCTGGCGGTCGGCGCCGAGGTGGCGCCCGCGCGCCACTATCTGCGCCTCGAGGTCGAGCCCGGGACGCGCGCGCACGAGGTGTGCGCGGAGACGCCGGTCAGGGAGGGGATGCTCGTCACCTTCGGCGGCGCGCTGGTGATCGATACCGACGGTCCGTTCCTGGAGATCCACCCGGACGAGGAGTTTGGTTTGGGGTAAAGCGGTTGAAGAGGCGCTGGAGGAAGCCGGCCTATCGCCGCTTTTTGCGGGCTGTGCGCGGCCAGGGGCGCGCCTTCGCCTTCGGGGTTGCCGCCGGCCCGCGCGCGATGCGCGCCGCGCTCTGGCCCGCGGCGGCCTCGCGATGCGCTTCGGCGACGAGGCCCGTGAGGAAAGTCCAGTCCGTCCTCGCGTCGAGGCGAATGCCCACCCAGCCGCCTTTCCCGACGTACGGCGGGACGTAGAAGCGCTCGGGGTCAGACGCGACGAGCTCCTCCTGCGCGCCCTCGGGAGCCTTGAACCACACGCCCGAGAAGCCGACGCCGTGATGGTTGTCCACGAACATCGCGAACTGCCGCTCGCCCACGCGGAACGTCGGCGCCGACCAGGCGATCTTCTCGTAGGCGCCCGGAAGGTCGAGGCACACGCGGCGGACGCGGTCGAGGAGCTTCATCGGAGTCTCCCTGCGGGGGAGTATGGCGGATCGGGAGGCACGGCACGCGCGCGGATCTTCTGCCGCCCGGGGGGTCAAGCGGGCTCGACTGGTTGTCTGAATGAGCAGAGGCCAATAGTGTCTGAAGAATCGCATTCGGAGGTATGCCATCAGATGGCGACTGGCAAGGGTGTCTCTCTCCTAAAGCTCCGTGGTTCGCTCGCGCTCTCGTGCGTGACGGTGACATGGCTGACCACGACGCTCACGGGCTGCGCGCTTCTGAAAGCAGCTCGCATGGCGAGCGAGTCATTGGTCATCCCGGCCTATCGAGTGGTCGAAGGGTCGGGACCCGGGACGTTCATCGTCGGTGCCGCGAGCGCGGAGATCACGCCCCCGCCGGGTTACGCGACCGGGGGGCACGGCCCGGCCGGCTCGCTGGCCCGCGGGCACTGGCTTCGCCTTTACGCGCGCGCGTTCTATTTCGAGGACCGCGACGGCCACAAGCTCGTGCTCGTGTCTCTGGATTCTTTCGCGCTGCCGAAGTCGGTGTATGCGGAGGTGGCGCGCCGGCTGGGGCCCCTCGGCATTCATCGTGAAGAGCTGATCCTGGCTGCCAATCACACGCACCACGGTCCCGCCAACTACATGTCGGCGACTTCATTCAACGACTTCGGCTCGACGTATCCGGGGTTCGACAATCGCCTCTTCCGGGTTCTCGTGGGCCGGGTGGTGGAAGCCGTCGAACAGGCCCGCCGCGATGCCCTGGCCAACAAGGGCGAGCCCGTGCGCCTGGTCGTTCACCGCGGCCGGCTGCCCCCGATTCTCCGGAATCGCGCCCCGGCCGTCTTCGACCTGAACCCCGATCGCGACGAGATCGTCAAGGCTTTCGGGAACGAGGGAGAGCCGTGCAAGCGCATGGTCCTGGAGCCCAGATGCGACTTTGAAGACGACTGCGAGCCGCCCGGGGGCTGGGCGATCGAGAAGAACTGCCCGCGCCTTCGCGCCGTGGACCGAAACGTCACGATCCTCGACATCCGGCGCGGTTCGACGGCCGAGGGCAGGCGAGTGGGCGCTCTCGTGTTCCTGGCGGTGCACCCGACGGTCCTGTGGCACGACGCGCCGCTGTTTTCGTCGGATTTCACGGGGTGGGCGATGAACGCGCTCGAAAGAGAGTGGGCGGCGCCCGCGGGTGTGAAGCCCGTGGTCGGCTTTTTCAACGGAGCCGAGGGAGACATCACGGCGAGGCGCGTCAAGCGGGACATAGGGGCCGTGGCCAGGTTGGGCGAGAAGCTCGCGACCGCCATCAAGGAATCCATTGCACGAGACGGCGAGACCCTGCCCGAACCCGTGTGGATCACGGCCAGGCAGACGGACCTCGACGCAACCCGAAAGCCGAACTGCCGCGCGTCCGGAATCAGCGGATGGGGGGACGTCCGGCTCGCGAAGGCGCCGACCTTCGGCGCGGCCGGGCCGGGCGGAGGCGAGGGCGACCGCAGTCCTCTCTACTCGCTGGGCTGGAAAGAGGGCGTGACGACGGAGCCGAAGGACGGACAGGGGCCGAAGCTGAAAGCCTTCGACTCCAAGCTCCTCAGGGGGATACCGCTCACGGACCTTATCGGCCCTCCCGAGACTTTTCCGTCGACTCTTCCGGTTTCCACTGTATCCCTCGGGAACTGCTCGAAAACCTTCAGTGTCGTGGCCTTCCCCGCGGAGCTCACGACGGCGATGGGCCATGAAATCCGCGAGAAGCTCCACCTCGAGCACGGCAAGGTCGAGATCATCGGCCTCGCGAACGAGTACGCCTCGTACGTCACGACGGCCGCCGAGTACGCGGCGCAGGACTACGCAGGCGCGTCGACGATCTGGGGGCCCTCCGAAGGCGCGTTTCTCGGCTGTACGCTCTCGAATCTGCTGGGAGAAAAGTCGAAGCTCACGGCCTCGGTGCCGGAAGTCGTGTTCAGGCCCGGTCTGCGGCCCATATCGCGGTTTGGGCCGGAGCTCTGCGGCGAGCGCCGGGCCGCGGTCGATGAAGAGCTCCACAAGATCCTGGTGGACGCCTCGGGCCGCCCGGCGCGGTCCCTCCCGACCTTCACGTGGACCGAGGTGCTCGACTCCAAGCGTCTCGACTTCCAGGCCGTGGCTGGCCGGCGCGTGGAGATGCGGGAGCTGCGCGACGGAAAGTGGGAGACCCGCACGTTCACGCCTCCCGGCAACGTGACGAAACAGGAGGATGACGACCGCGGAGACAATTTCGTCACGCTTCTCGTCGACGCGGCTGACGAGGAGTGTTGCACGGGGCCGGCTTGCGCCATCTGCCGAAAGCCCGACGTGGTCGCCTGCAGGCAGTACGCGGACCTGCCAAACAAGGAAGCTCATCCCGCGCTGCGGAATTGGGCGGTCCTGTGGAGGGCGCCGATCGCGCAGAGCTCGGAGAGTCCGCAGAGTTCGGCCCTTTCGCCCGGGCCGTACTCTTTCCGAGTTCATCTTGCATGTCCGAAGCTCGAAGGATGTCCCCCGGGCAAAACGAGAGTCCTTTGTTCCAAACCGTTCCGACTCGACGAAAAACAAACTGACATCGGGGACTGCGAATGCAACGCATTGACGGCGGACGGCCGTTGCGGCAATTAGCAGAAGGACACGGAGGACGAGACATGAGAATCGAGAAAACCCGTGGGCGCGCTGTTCTTCTGGCGCTTCTCTTGACGGGACCCCTGCACGCGAGATCGATGGTAGGCGCGGACGCGTCCGTCGACCTCGTCGTCTACGGCGACACGCGCGGCGGCGCGCTTCAGAATCTGTTCGGGGGCGGCGTGCGAGCTCGGGCGATTCATGCAGCGGTCGCGACGCGCATTGGGGCGCTAAGTGATCTGGCACGTTCTCGTGCGTTGCTGTTCGTGGGCGACGCGGTGTCAGTTGGCGGATGCGGGCGTCTCTGGAAATCCCATTTTCTGCGGGTCCTGCCGAACCTCTGTCCGGCTTTCTGCAACCCGGGCTCAGCAGAGTCGAAATACAACTTCTTTCCGGTGGTCGGAGACCACGAAACGTGGGATTTGCCCCGCGTTCCGGAAGATGAGAGTCGCCCGTGCGGGGGCTCGGAGGCAACTCTTCAATCGCAGGTCGAAATGGATTCGGTCGCGGGAGACGCCACGACCCTGGAACACATGAGGCCCGGGGAAGACTGCAGCGAGTGGAGGCACCCCGACCGATGCGCCGAATTTCGGCGGATGCTGAAGACAGACCGCACGAACGACGCTCTCAGGGGCAGCGTGTACAAATGCGACCGCTGTGAATACCAGGAAAATGTGGCCTATGGAAACATCAATTCCTATTCCTTCAATAGAATGTTCACCGCTGCCAGGGGGTTTAGCGCGTTCCAGTCGAGGCGCGCGGCAAAGGGTGCGACCTGGTATTACCTCGACTTCAGCGTGGGGCCGCCCTCGAGGGTGTTCCGTGTATTCATGCTCGACACCCAGACGGATCCAGATCTTGCAGTGGATGTCGGGGGCCGCAGGGAGAGTCAGCTCGAATGGATTCGCGCGACGATCGACACGATGCCCTCGGGGTCGGTGATGATCCTCGTGGGCCATCAAACGCCGAGCACGACCGATTCGCCCGGCCGCATCCCGCAGACGTTGTATGAGGAGGCGATCACGCGGGCGGCCCGGAGGGGCATTAGAACGGCCGCGATCCTTGCCGGCCACCACCACACGTACGGCCAGGGTGAATTCGAGCTGTCTGTGCCGGGCTGTTCGGCGCAGCGTACCTTGTGGGTTCTTTCCGGGGACGGCGGGGCGCGAGACGCCGGGCTCGTCGACCGTTCGGAATCGGGGCGCATGATTTCGGCGAAGGGCATCGGCGGCATCAAGGCCACATCACTCAAATGGCAAAAGGGACACGGCTCGGTCGCAATGGCGTCGTTCGGCAGACTCACTCTTTCGGCGGACTCGGTCGAGTTGAGTCCATATCAAGTCGTCCTCGAGCCGGGAAACCTCGTCAAGGCCGATCTTGACGAGGTGAAGCTCATGGAGGGGCTGGCCAAGCGGCTGAAGCCGCAAGAACGCGGCGTCGTGGCAACCAGGGTTTATGACAGCGTGAAGGGAACTGCGGCGGGCCCGTCTGCGGTCGATCCGCTCACACACCTCACCGTCGACCTGAGAGCTCCGGTGTCTTGCGCGAGCGGCCTCCCGTAGACTCGCGCCGCTCATGGCGGATCGCGACGGGAACGAGGAACCGGTCACCGGGGCTCCGACGCTGGATGCCGACGCCGGACGTCCGCCTTCGGCTCCGCAAACCCTGCCCCGCGAGATCGGCGGCTTCCGGATCCTCGGAAAGCTCGGCGAGGGCGGGATGGGGATCGTCTACGAAGCCGAGCAGCAGAGCCCGCGCCGGATCGTCGCGCTGAAGGTCGTCCGCGGCGGCCAGTTCGTCGACGAGGTCTATCTCCGGATGTTTCGGAGGGAAACCGAGACCCTGGCGCGGCTCGCCCACCCGAACATCGCCGCCATCTACGAGGCGGGCCGCACCGAGGACGGGCAGCATTTCTTCACGATGGAGCTGGTCTCGGGGCGGACGCTGAGCGCGTTCGCGAGGGACCGCCTCGGCGGCGACCGGCCGACGCCCGAGCAGCTCCGCGAGCGGCTCAAGCTCTTCGACACGATCTGCCGCGCCGTGAACTATGCGCACCAGCGCGGCGTCATCCACCGCGACCTGAAGCCCTCGAACATCGTCGTCACGGAATCCGGCGAGGTGAAGATCCTCGACTTCGGCCTCGCGCGCATCACGGACGCGGACGTCGCGGCCGCGACCGTGATGAGCGAGCTGGGAACGATCAAGGGGACGCTCCCTTACATGAGCCCCGAGCAGGCGCGCGGGGACAGCCGCGACATCGACCTGAGAACCGACGTCTACTCGCTGGGCGTCGTCCTCTATGAGCTGCTGTCGGGCCGGTGTCCGTACGACACGCTGAACATCTCGGTCGTGCAGGCGATCCGGACGATCTGTGAGGAGCCGCCCCGCCCCCTGAAGACGACCTCCGGCGGAATCGCGATCGACCCGGACCTGCAGACGATCGCGGCGAAGGCTCTCGAGAAGGAGCCCGACAGGCGCTACCAGAGCGCGGCGGATCTCTCGGACGACGTGGAGCGCTACCTCGCGAGCCGGCCGATCCTCGCGCACCCGCCGAGCACGATGTACGTGCTTCGCAAGATCGCGGCGCGGCACAAGGGAAGCGTCGCGGCGGCGGGTGCGATCGCGCTGCTGCTCGTGGCGCTGGCAGTGACGATGGCCGTGCAGGCGCAGCGCGTGAGGAAAGAGCGCGACCG
>JBGPDK010000168.1:0-7287 GCA_041482235.1 Thermoanaerobaculia bacterium
CCTGAAGAACGTGGGCAGCTTTCTGGACTTCACCGGAAGCCTTCCGTGACCCTTTCCGCCGCGAGAGAGATTTCGCCCGGTCCCGACACTTCCTCCGTGAGACGAACCCGGGCCCTCGGCCTCATCCTCCTCCTGCTCCCTGCTTTCGGGCTGGTCGGGGACGATCACGCCTCGAACGTCACCTGTGCCCAGGCGCTCGTCATCGACGCGGCGGCCCTGCCCTGGTCCTCTTCGCGTATGGACACGCGGGACATCGCCGACGACGGAAACCCGCCCGTCTTCCCGTGCTACACGAAGGGCCAGCTTTCGACGGGCGGCCAGGCGCCGCCTTCGCGGCTCGCCTGGTTCTCGTTCACGCCCACGGCCTCGGAGACCTACCGCATCGACACGCTCGGCACTTCGCCCGACTACGACACGATCCTCGGCCTGTACACCGGCTCGTGCGGGTCGCTGAGCCCCGTCTCGGGAATCTGCCGCCAGAACGGGTTCTATCCCGACGACGCGCCCGGGTCGCTCCAGTCGTCCGTCACGCTTCTCCTGAGCGCGGGCACGACCTACGCGATCGCCGTCGGCGGCATCGGCCTGCCGAGCGGCTCGGGCCAGTGGGAGCCCTCGAAAGGCGGCACGCTGCAGTTGAACGTGGCCCGGGCAGCGTCCCTCGACTACCCGTACACCTATGTCGTGCCGTCGGTCGCGCGCACCGGCGGGTTCGTGAGCGATCTCGCCCTCACGAACGTGGAGGGAGTGGACGGCCAGTTCAAGGTCCAGTATCTCGGGCATGGAAACGACGGCGACCAGAACGTCCCCGCGGTCCAGCCCCTGTCCAAAGCTCAGATCGTCGCGGCCTCCGGCTCGCGTGAGATTCCGGACGTTCTCGGCACGCTTTTCTCGATTTCCTCGGACTACGGCGCCCTTCTCGTGCAGTCCACGAGCCGGCTTCTCATCGGCGCGCGCACCGCGACGCCCGCGCCCGGGGGCGCCGGCGCCTTCGGCCAGTTCACCGAGGCGGTGGACGTGTCCTCCGGCGCCGTGCCCTCGCTCGCCCTCGCCTTCGGCGAGACAGGCCGTTTCGTCGCCGTTCGGGAAGATGCCTCCGCGCGGACGAACTTCGTTCTCGTGAACGTTTCGACGACTCCGTGCGCCGTCCAGTCCGAGGTGCACGACGCGGGCGGCAACGTCCTGGGGGACACGAGGACCTTCACGGTGCCGCCTCGCACCATGATCCAGAAGAATCGTCTGAAGGACACCTACGGGATCACCGGCGACGTGCGCGCGGCTTCCGTTTTCGTGAAGAACGTGACGACGGACTGCGCGGTCGCGGGGACCGCCTACGTGCTCGACGGGAACACGACTCCCGGTACGAACGACCCCTTCGCCGTGCCGCTGCGCAAGTAGCGGGCGCGGCCCCCCGTGTAGACTTCGCCGTTCGTGCAGACGGTCATCCTCGGAGCCGGCGGAATGCTCGGGCGGGCGCTCGGACGCGAGTTCCCGGAGGCCGAGCGCTTCACCCGCGCCGCCCTCGACATCACCGACGGCGCCGCCCTTCGGGCGGCGCTCGGCCGCGACACACGCGTCGTCCTGAACGCCGCTGCCGACACGCGTGTCGACGCGGCCGAAACCGACCCCCACCACGTGCTCGTCAACGCCGTCGCGGTGGGGGCGCTCGCGGCCCTCTGCCGCAAGCTCGACGCGAAGCTCGTGCACGTTTCGACCGACTACGTCTTTTCGGGCAGGGGAATCCGCCCCTATCGCGAGGACGACCCCGTGGACCCGGCCAATACCTACGGCCGCGCCAAGCTCATGGGAGAGCGGCGGGCCTTCGAGGAAGGCCAGGACGTGCTCGTCGTGAGGACTTCGTGGGTCTTCGGCACGGGCGGCGTGAACTTCGTGGACACGATTCTGAAGAAGGTCGAGGGAGGGGCGCTCGACCTCCCGGTCGTGGACGACCAGGTCGGACGTCCCACGTTCGCCGCGGACCTCGCGCAGGCGATCCGCCGGCTCGTCGAGAAACGCGTCAGGGGAGTCGTGCACTTCGCGAACGCGGGCGAGGCCACGTGGCACGAGCTCGCGTTGGAAGCGATCGTCCGGGAGGGCCACACGGATGTCCGTGTGCGGCCGGTCTCAACGTCGGAGTTTCCCCGCCCCGCGCGACGCCCCCGCTGGTCGGTCCTCGACACGACGCTCTACGAGCGCCTCTCGGGCGCCGTGCCGCGCTCCTGGCGCGAAGCCCTCGGGGAGTACCTCGACGACCGCCGCGCCGCCGCGCCCGTGCGACCCGCCCCATGAGGCTGACGAGGTCCGAGGCGGCCCGAAAGGTGCTGCACATCGGAATGGCTCTCTTCGCGCTGCTGTTGCCTTCGCTCACATGGGGAGCCGCATTGGCGGCCGCGGGATTCGCCGTTCTCTTCAATGCATTCCTCTTGCCCCGGGTGACCCCGTATTTTCTTAGAAAGGAAGAGGGGGACAGGGGCTTTTCGGTCGGGATCACGCTGTACCCGCTCGTCGTGTTTGTGCTCCTTCTTCTTTTTCGCAGAAATCTTCCGGTCGCCGCCGCCGGATGGGGATACCTTGCTTTTGGCGATGGCTTCGCCACGCTGGTCGGAATGGCGGCTGGCGGCCCGCGGATTCCGTGGAACGCGCGGAAGACCTTTTCCGGCTTCCTCGGCTATGTGGTCTTTGGCTTTCTCGGCGCGTCTCTTCTCTATGGATTCGTCTCCTCCCGGGTTCCTTCCTCCTCCGAGCTGATCTGCCTCTTCGCGGCCGCGCTCGCAGGCGCAGCGGTGGAGAGCCTGCCCTCCGAGCTGGACGACAACGTGCTCCCGCCGCTCGTGGGCGCGGCCGTTCTCGCGTGCCTGCTCTCGACACGCGCGGGGTGGGCGGACGTCCTCGAGCCGGGCGCGCTCCGCGGCGCGCTCGTCGCGCTCGGGATCAACGTTGCGGTCTCCGGGATCGCCCTTGCGCTCGGCCTCGTCCGCCCCTCGGGCGCACTCGCGGGGGCGCTTCTCGGAACGGTCATTCTCGCCTTCGGAAGCGCGCCTCTCTATCTCCTCCTCTGGGTTTTCTTCGGTGTCGGGACGCTCGCGACACGTTTCCGGAGGGCGCGCAAGGAGGCGATGGGAAAGGCGGAGGAGAAAGGCGGGAGGCGGGGCGCGGCGAACGTCCTCGCGAACGTCTCGGTGGCGGCGTTCTGCGCGCTCGTGGCGGGCCTCGCCCCGCGCGGTGACGCGTATCGCCTCGCCGCGGCCGCCGCGCTCGCGACGGCTCTCATGGACACGGTCGGAACCGAGGTCGGCCAGGCCATCGAGTCGCCCACGGCCCTCCTGCCTGATTTCCGCCGGGTTCCGGCGGGCACGGATGGCGCCGTTTCCGTGGCGGGCACGCTGGCAGGAGGCGCGGCGGCCGCGCTGCTTGCCGCCCTGGGCTTCGCATGGTTTCTTCTCACGGCGAAGGGCGCGGTGGCCGTGGCGCTCGCGGCCGCCCTCGGCACGGCCGTTGAGAGCCTCCTCGGCCGGGCGGGCGCGCCCTGGCGGGTTTCGAACGGCCATGTCCTGAACTTCGTGAACACGCTGGCGGGGGCCGCCGCTGCGCCCGCCCTTTTCGCGGTCCTGGAAGGCGCGACGTGAACCTGCGTCTCGCGACGCGCCTCTCCCGCCCGTTCACGCTTCTGCCTCCCCTTCTGGGCATTCTCTCGGGCGCCGTCTGCGCGTTCGGCAGCGTCCACAACGCCTCTCACAAAGTCACACCGGAGCTGCTGGAGACCGTCGCGCTCGGGGCGCTCTGCGCGTCGCTCCTGAACGCGGCTTCGAACGTGCTCAACCAGATCACCGACCTTGAGGTGGACCGTGTCAACAAGCCCGACCGGCCGCTCGTCACGGGCGAGGCGTCCCCCGCGGAGGCCTGGCGACTGACGTGGGTTCTCTACGTCCTCGCCCTCGCTCCGACGTGGTGGATCGTCGTGCCCGCGCGGCCGGGATTCCTCGCGCGGGCCACGGCGCCGGCGCCCGACCACCAGTGCTTCTTCCTCTTCTTCGCGGGCCTCCTCGCCACGCTGATCTACTCCATGCCCCGGTTCGGGCGGACGAAGCGCCTCGGAATCTGGGCGAACGTGACGATCGCGATTCCCAGAGGGTGCCTGCTCAAGGTCGCGGGATGGACGCTCGTCGCCTCGGCCTTTTCCGCGGAGCCCTGGGCCATCGGGTCCGTCTTCGGGCTCTTCCTTCTCGGCGCGACCTCCACGAAGGACTTCTCCGACGCCGAGGGAGACCGCGCGGGTGGCTGCGAGACGCTTCCCGTGAAGTACGGAAACCGCAGGGCGGTCGCGATCATCTCGCCTTTCTTCGTCGTGCCGTGGCTCCTCGTTCCCGTGCTCGCCCTGACGCCGGACCCCGCGGCGAGAGCGCACCGGCTCCTGAGCGGGAACCCGGTCCTCCTCACGGCGCTCGGCCTCCTTCTCGCCGTCTGGGGCTCGTACACGGTCCACCTGCTGAGGCGGAATCCGGACGAGCTGGCCACGACCGAGAACCATCCGTCATGGACCCACATGTACCTCATGCTCATGATGGCGCAGCTCGGGTTCGCTGCGGCGTACCTTTTGTGAGCGCGGCCCGCGAGCGTAGGATCAGGACGATGTCCACGCCGGTCTATTCCAGTCCCTCCCCCGATCTGCCGGCTCTCACGGTCCGGTGGGAGGGGCTCGTCGTCGCCGTCGACGCCACGACGCTGAACGCGATCGCCCGCAAGGCCATCCGGGGCGTGCCCGAGGTCCGGGGGATCCTCATCGAGCCCGAGGACGGCCGGCTCGGTCTGACGGTCCGCGTCAAGAAGGGGATTCCCGTTGTCTTCCGCAGCCACATCGAGTCGCTGCGCATCAAGGACGGCTTCCTCGGGTTCACGATCGTCGACCTCCGGATCTTCGGGGTGGTGCCGATTCCGAACTGGGTCCTCACGAAGATCGTCGGGCGGCAGCCCGAGGGGCTTGCGTTTTTCTATCCCGAGGAGCGGATCGTCGTCGTGAACCTGAACGGCGTCCTGCCGCCGGAGCTCTCCGTGCAGGTGAAGGACGTCGTGTGCGAGAACGGGGAGATGCGATTCGTGTTCGGGCCGAGCCAGTACCGCCTCGACCGCGTCATCGAGGAAATGGGAAAGGACCCGTTCTCGGACGAGTAGCCGGTGCCGCGTGGCTTCTCCTTCGACATAGAATCCCGAAAGCACGGAATTCTCCAACTTCGGAGGCTGCGATGCGCACAGTCCCGGCCGCCCGGCTCCTTGCGGTGGCGATGTGTGTTCTCGCCACGAATGCGCTCGGCCAGACGGGAAAGGCGCCAACGGCGGCCAAGGCAACGCTCCTCCTCGCTTCTGACGTCGCATGTACGGTAAAGCTCGACGGGGAGAAGGTGGCCGACCTCCTACCTGACGAGCCGAAGAAGGTTGCCGTCGTTCCGGGCGAGCACCTCGTCTCGGCCTCCACGCCGGACGGGCAGAGGTTGTCGAAGGTCGTCAGCGCCACGGGCGCGGGTCAGACTGTCGTGAAGATCGACTTCGGCGGCGGGGCCGGTGGAGGCGGCGGAGCTGTGGGCACGAGCGCGATCCTCTTCATGAGCGACGCGCCCGCGGTCATCGAGATCGACGGCAAGGGGGCTGGCGAGGTGGGCGGCTCTCCCGAAAGCCAAGGCCAGAAGAAGATCAGTCTGCCCGGCGGAAGGCACGTCGTGCGTATTGCCGCGAAGGAAGACCCGCGTGTGGGCGGCGAATTCGATGTGCGTGTCGAGGCAGGCGCGCAGGAAATTGTCCGCCTGACGCTCGCCGAGAAACTAAAGGGCCTGAAGAGCGCGGACGCGGCGGGCCTGAAGTGGGTGCGCATCCCCGCGGGCGATTTCACGATGGGCTGCTCGCCGGCCGACAGCGAATGCGACGACGACGAGAAGCCCGCGCACTTCGTAAAGATCACGAAGGCCTTCGCGATGGCCGTCACGGAGACGACGGTAGCCCAGTTCCGGAAGTACGCCGAAGCGTCGGCCACGAAGCCGCCTGGCCAGCCGACGTGGAGCACGGACGCGCACCCCGTCGTCAACGTGACGTGGGACGAGTCTGCTGCCTTCTGCAAATGGGCGGGCGGGCGCCTGCCCACGGAGGCCGAGGCGGAATACGCCGCGCGTGGCGGCTCGTCGGATGTGCGGTACGGTCCGCTCAACGAGGTTTCGTGGTACGCGGACAACGCCGGCAACTCCGCGCACCCCGTGGGCCTGAAGATGGCGAACGCCTATGCGCTCTCCGACATCCTCGGCAACGTCTGGGAGTGGACCGCGGACTGGTACTCAAGCATCTACTATCAGTCCGGCGCCTCGCTGAACCCGGTCGGGCCGCGCACGGGTGAGTACCGTGTCCTTCGCGGCGGCTCGTGGAACGACATTCCGAGGAGGGTCCGTGCCTCCTTCCGCTACGGGGGCACGCCAGCCAGTCGGTTCGACATTGGTTTTCGTTGTCTCCGGGACGCGAGTTCACCTGTGACTGTTTCCTCTTCTCTTCTTGACCCGGGGGTGCAGGGAGCGCAGCCCCCTGCCGGCCCGCGTTCCGGGATCGTCCGGGTCGCGTCGGCCGAGGGGCTCGTGTCCATGGCGCCGTCATCGAACTCCGGTTCCGTCGGCGAGAGTGAGGCCGATCAGGAAGCCTTTGAGGGCTTTCGGAGGCGGAAAGAGGCCGAACAAGCCGAGGCGGCCAGGCGTGAGACCGTAGAGGCCGAAGCCGCGCGCCAGCGCGTCGCGGCGCAGGAGGCTGCAGACAGGGAGGAGGACAGAGCGTTCCGGAACGCGATGATCGATCAGATCGCGGGCGCGGCATCAGGTGTGGTTCAGGCCTACGGCGGGCTGCAACAGGTGCGTCGCGGCGATCTCAGCTCGGTCGGCGTGGTTCCGTCGACCACGGCGACGCCCGGCGCGGGCGCGGCAAACTGTCCTCCTATCCCATCCGAGTGGTCGTCGATTCAGACGCCTGAAGTGAAGAGCATGGCCCAGCCGTCAAATGTCGGTGGGGCCATCCAGCGCGCCGGGAGCGCCGCGGCGGCCCTTTCCGCCGCCCGAGGCTGGCTGTCTCAGGCGCAGTCGGACCTTCGGGATTCGGAGAGCCAGTTTGCTTCGACTTGCCGCCAGATCGGAACGGGAGCAAGTGCCTGCCAGGTGTTCTACACGCCGAACGCGACCACGATGCTCGACGCGAGCCGAAACCAGCTCGTTCTTTCGCGCGACCAGGTCGCGTACACGAGCGGAATGGTTTCCGCGCTCCAATGCCACG
>JBGPDK010000169.1:0-7260 GCA_041482235.1 Thermoanaerobaculia bacterium
CGAAGGCGCCGCCGCAGATAAAGAGGATGTTCTGGGTGTTGATCTGGATGAACTCCTGGTGCGGGTGCTTGCGCCCGCCCTGCGGGGGGACGTTGGCGACGGTTCCCTCGAGGATCTTGAGCAGCGCCTGCTGCACCCCCTCGCCCGAGACGTCGCGGGTGATCGAGGGGTTCTCCCCCTTGCGGGCGATCTTGTCCACCTCGTCGATGTAGACGATGCCCCGCTCGGTCTTCTCCTTGTCGTTGCCCGCGGCCTGGTAGAGCTTCAAAATGATGTTCTCGACGTCCTCGCCGACGTAGCCAGCCTCGGTGAGCGTCGTCGCGTCCGCGATCGTGAAGGGCACCGAGAGCATCCGGGCGAGCGTCTGCGCGAGAAGCGTCTTGCCCGTGCCCGTCGGGCCGATCAGGAGGATGTTCGACTTCTGGAGCTCGACGTCGAGCTTGCGGTTCTTCTCGAAGTAGTCGATCCGCTTGTAGTGGTTGTAGACGGCGACGGCGAGCTTGCGCTTGGCCGTCTCCTGCCCGACGACGTACTCGTCGAGGAACTCCTTGATCTCGCGGGGCTTCGGGAGCTTCGCTTCGGGCTTCGCCTGGTCGAGCACCCGGTCCTCGGCGATGATGTCGAGGCAGATGTCGACGCATTCATCGCAGATGTAGACCGTCGGCCCCGCGATGAGCTTCTTCACGTCCCGCTGGGACTTGTTGCAGAAGCTGCAGCGCAGAACGTCCCCCGTACCCGTCTTCTTCGTCATGCCGGACCTGACCTGCCTTTTCGGACTCCAAGGGAGATCTTACCGCGAGTCCAATGCGTGGAACAAATCGCCGACGGTGGACATTCCCGGCCGCCCCGCCGGCCGCCATCCTATTATCCGGCCTCCCGTGAGGACGCCATTCCCGCCGCGCGCCGCCCTCGCGCTGTCGCTTCTGGCGTGCCCCGGCGCCTTGCGTGCAGGAGAGGGCACGGAGGCCGCGCCCGCCCGCTTCCGCTTGTTTCCCGACGAGGCCGCACCCGCCGCGCGGCGCCCCGGCTTGCCCGCCGCGAAGAAACCGGAGAAGCGGTTCTGGCTGGCGGCGGGAGAGCTGCTCGGGCTGGAAGTCGTGTCCTGGGGTGTCAACCGCTACGTCGCCGACCGGGACTACGCGCGCATCTCGTGGGAGACCGTCCGCAACAACCTCCGGGCCGGCTTCGCTTTCGACAACGACAAGTTCACGACGAACCAGCTCGGCCACTCCATCGGCGGCAGCTTCTACTTCAACGCGCCGCGCTCGAACGGCTTCACGTTCTGGGAGTCGACCCTCTTCACCGCGGCCGGCAGCGCGGCCTGGGAGATCGCCGCCGAGACTCAGGGGCCCTCGCTCAACGACTTCGTGAACACGAGCGTCGGCGGGGCGGTGTCCGGAGAGGCCAGCTACCGGCTCTCGCAGATGGTCCTCGACGATCGCGCCCGCGGCGGCGCGCGCGTTGCCCGCGAGGCCCTCGCGGGTCTGATCAACCCGATGCAGCTCGTGACCCGGCTCCTCGCGGGAGACGCCCGGGCGGTGCGAGAGGACCGCGGCGACCATCTCCAGCCATCGCGGTTCGTCGCCGAGATCGACGCGGGCTGGCGCCACACGATCCTGACCGCCCGCACGGACGCGAATCAGACCGTCTTCTCGGCCAGCATGCGATATGGAGACCCCTTCGACCGCGCCGTCTCGCGGCCCTTCGATTCCTTCGACCTCGGCGCCGACGTTTCGCTCCCGAGCTTCAGCCGGTTCACGCGGGTCGAGGTCCGCGGCCTCCTCGGCGGCTGGGACCTCGACCCGGGCTCGACGAGGGGGCGGAACGTGGTCGGCCTCTTCCTGGACTTCGACTACACGAACAACGACCCGGACATCTTCAGCTCGCAGTCGTTTCGCTTCGGGCTCCTCTCGATGCGGCCCCTCGGGAAGAGCGTCGAGCTGCGCGCCGAGGCGCTCGGCGGTATCGCGCCTCTCGCCGCGCTCCTGAACGACCATCCCGACGAGTCGCACGGGCTCGTCGGCCGCCCGTACGACTACGGCCCGGGCGCCGCCGTCTTCACGGCGCTCCGCCTCCGCCGCGACGAGCTCGACCTCATCGCCCTCACGTACTCCGTCTTCTGGATGCGCACGTCCAGCGGCATCACCCGGAGCAGCGCGATCCAGTCCTTCCGCGCCGAGGGCCGGATCCCTCTCTCGCGGACGATCGCGCTCGGCGGAAGCTGGGGCTGCGGGCGCCGCGTGACGTCTTATGACGAATTCGCGACCGTCAACGTCGCCGCGTCGGAGGGACGCGTGTTCGCGGCGCTGACGTTGCGCTGAGGCGCGCCCCCGCGGCTAGGCCGCGACCTTCGTGTCCTCGCGCCGGCGGATCACGAGGTCGATGAGGCCGTATTCCTTCGCCCCGTCGGGCTCGAAGATGTTGTCGCGATCCGTGTCGCGCGAGATCTTCTCGACGGGCTGGCCCGTATGGAGCGCGAGGATCTCGTTGAGACGCTGCTTCGTGCGCAGCATCTCCCGGGCCTGGATCTCGATGTCGGAAGCCTGCCCCTCGGCGCCGCCGTGCGGCTGGTGGATGAGGATGCGCGCGTTCGGCAGCGCCGCGCGCTTGCCCTTGGCTCCGCCCGCGAGGAGCATGGCGCCCATCGAGGCCGCCTGCCCGAGGCAGTACGTCGCCACGTCCGGCTTCACGTACTGCATCGTGTCGTAGATCGCGAGGCCGGCGGAGACCGAGCCGCCCGGCGAATTGATGTAGAGCGTGATGTCCTTCTCGGGGTTTTCGGCCTCGAGGAACAGCATCTGCGCGATGATGAGATTCGCCACGTCGTCGTTGATGGCGGAGCCCAGAAAGATGACGTTGTCCTTGAGCAGGCGCGAGTAGATGTCGTACGCGCGCTCGCCGCGGTTCGTCTGCTCGATGACCATCGGAATCAGCATGGAAGCGCCTCCGCTTTCCGTAGTTTACCCAGCACGGTCTCAGCCCGCGACGGTGGCCTCGGCGAGGAGGAAGGCGACCACGCGGGCGATCCGCAGCTCCTCGCGCACCCCTTCGATCCGGTCCGCCTTCGCGAGCCCGCTCTTGAGGTCGCCGAACGACAGGCCCATCGCCTGCGCGCGGCGCTTCAGCTCCGCGTCGAGCTCGGTGTCCGTGACCGTCACGTTCTCCTTGTCGCCGATCGCGTCGAGCACCAGGTACTCCCTCACGCGGCGCTCGGCCGAGGGACGGGCCTCCTTGCGCAGCTCGTTCCAGTCGACCTGCGCGTCCTTCAGCTCGACGCCCTCGCGCGTGAGGTGCCGGGCGAACTCCTTGAGCGCCGAGTCCACTTCCGATTCGATCATCGACTCGGGCGCCGGGACGTCGTGGAGGGCGAGGAGGCCGTCGAGGAGGGCGCGGCGCCGCGCCTCCCGGACCGCCTGCTCCTTCTCGCGCTTCAGCGACTCGACCACCTTCTCGCGCAGCATCCCGAGGTTCGCGCCCTCGGGGACGTCGCCCTCGCGCGGCGTCAGCGCGAGGCGCGCGAACTCGTCGTCGAGCGCGGGCAGGACGCGCGTCTTGAGGGCCACGAGGTGCACCGTGTACAGGACGGTCTTTCCGGCGAAGGCCTTGTCCGGAACGTCGGCCGCCCAGTCCTTGTGGAACGTGACCGTCACGCCGGGCTCGGCGTTGCGCACGTGCGCGGAAAGCTCCGGCATCGAGTGCTCGCCGCCGACCTCGACGAGCGTCTTCTCGGCCTCGAAATCCTTCCCGTCCCCCTTCGGGAACGATCCCCTGATGTCCACGAGCGCGAAGTCTCCGTCCCGGGCGGCGCGGCCCTCGATCGGCTCGTACGCCGCGTGTCCTTCGCGGATCCGGGAGATGAAGGCGTCGATCTCCGCGTCGGAAGGAACGGCGTCGCCCGCGGGCACCTTCAGGCCGCGGTAGTCCTTCGGCTCGACGGCGGGCCGCACTTCGAGGTCCACGCGGAAGGAGAGCGGCTCCTCGAAGGCGAACTTTAGGTCGCCGATCTTCGGCTGGCCGAGCGCGACGAGGTTCTTCTCGCGCAGCGCCTCTCCGACCGAGGCCTTGATGAGGTGCTCGAGGACCTCGCCCTTCACTTCCTCGGCGAAGCGCTTCCGGATCATGTCCGGCGGGACCTTTCCGGGCCGGAAACCCGGAAGGCGCACGTGCTTGGCGAAGGCCTTCACCGCGTGGTCGGTCGCCTTCTTGACGTCGTCCGCCGGCACCTCGAACGTGAGGACTTTCTTCGTGGGAGATTCGTCGACGAATGAGGTGATCATCGGGAGCCTTTCGGAGAGAATGTGGAAGAGTCGCGGGAGTGGCGGAATGGCAGACGCGCGGGACTTAGGATCCCGTGGGGCGACCCGTGAGGGTTCAACTCCCTCCTCCCGCACCAAAGTCTCTCATTTCTCGAGGTACTTCTTCATCCATGAAAAAACGGCTTCGTGCCACCGTTTGCTGTTGAGCGGCTTGAGCACCCAGTGACCCTCGTCCGGGAAGACGAGAGCCTCGGAGGGCACCCCTTGCCGGCGCAGCGCGGTGAAGAGCTGCAGCCCCTGGTCGACGGGGACGCGGAAGTCCAGCTCGTTCGTGATGACGAGCGTGGGCGTCCTGATCCTGTCGGCGAAGAGGTGCGGCGACCACTTGGCGAATTGCTCCCTCGCCTTCGCGCTCCACGGCGCCCCGCCGAACTCCCAGTCGGGGAACCACAGCTCCTCGGTCGCGGTCGTCATCGAATCGAGGTTGAAGACGCCGTCGTGGGTGACGGCCGCCTTGAAACGGTCGGTATGCCCGAGGATCCAGTCCACCGCGTAGCCGCCGTAGCTCGCGCCCGCGATGCCCTGCCGCGACGCGTCCACGAACGGCATCTTCACGACCGAGTCGAACACGGCGTTCAGGTCGACCATGACCTTGCCGCCCCAGTCGCCCGAGATCTCGTCCACGAACTTCTGGCCGAAGCCGGTCGACCCGCGCGGGTTCGGGCATACGACGACCCAGCCCTGCGCGGCCCAGAGCGACGGGTTCCAGCGGGCCGACCAGCCGTCCTCCCACGCGCCCTGCGGCCCGCCGTGGATGAGGAACACCACCGGATACTTCTTCGCGGGATCGAACGCCGGCGGCTTGATCAGCCAGTACTGCACACGCGCGCCGCCCGCCCCCGTCGTCGAGAGGCTCTCGGGCGCGGAAAACGCGACCTCCCCGCGCCAGGAACGGTTTTCGTCCGTGAGAGCCTTCGCCTGAGCCTGCGGGCTTTTCGCGGCGGGTGACGCCGATTTTTCTTCGAGTGGTAAAGAGAAGATCTCCGGCGGTGCGGTGAGAGAGGCCTCGGTGAAAACAAGGCGCCCGGCGCCCGCTTTCACGCTGCCGATCGCGCCGCCCTTCTTCAGAAGCACCGGCGCCCCGCCCGCGAGGGACACTTCGAAGAGATCCCTGCGGCCTTCGTTGTCCGCCGTGAAGTACACATTCCGGCCGTCCGGACTCAGGCAGAACTCTTCCACCGAGAGGTCCGGGCTCTCGAACACCGTCCGCTTCGCCTTCGTCTTGCGGTCGTACACGTCGAGGTAAAAGCGGTCCCCTTCGAACGTCGGGCGCCGCTGCGCGCGCACGAGAATCGACGCTCCGTCCGGAGTGAAGACCGGGTCGAAGTCCGCCGCGGCGTTCGCGACGGTCAGCTTCGCGGCGGCGCCGCCGAGGGCGGACACGAGGAAGACGTCCTTGTTCGTCGTGGTCGCCTCTTTGTCGTTCCCGTCGCGATTCGAGACGAAAGCGATCTCCTTGCCGTCCGGCGAGAAGGCGATGCCGCCGTCTTCGTAATGGCTCGGCGGGGAGTCGAAGTCGCCCGGCGTCACGTCCGTGGCGGCGCCCGTCGCCACGTCGGCCACGAAGATGTGGTGGCGCACGTTCTCGCGCCATTCGTCCCAATGGCGATACATGAGGCGCGTGAGGTGGTGGACCTTGACCGGGTTCTTCTCCTCCTCCTCGCGCCTCTTCCGGTTGCAGGCCTCGCCTTCGCAATCCGGAAACACGTCCGAAACGAACGCCAGCTTCTTTCCATCCGGCGAGAAGACGAGCGGGTCCTGCACGCCCGCCGGAAGGTCGGTCAGCTTGCGGGGCTCGCCGCCCGAGAGATCGAGCAGGTATACCTGCGGCGTGCCGGAGCGCGCCGAGACGAAAGCGAGCGTCCTCCCGTCCGGCGAGAAGCGGGGCGTGTTGTCGGTCTTCTCGCTCCGCGTGAGCGGGCGGGGCGGGGCCGAGCCGTCGGCGGGCACGATCCAGACGTCCGCGTTGCGGTTTCCGAGCGTCAGGTCGGTCGTCGTGCGCACGAAGGCCACCTGTCGCCCGTCCGGCGAGACCCGAGGGTCGCCCACGCGCACGGCCGTGAGGACGTCGTGGAGGGACATCGGTCGGGCGGCATCGCCGTGTGTCGCCGCGAGGACGAGCACGGCGACGACCGGAGCGAGGACCAGAGGCCTGGCCATGATTCCGCCTTTCGAAAAAACGGCCGGCCCCGGATGGCCGGCCGGAAAACGCATGGTGAGCCGCGAGGGACTTGAACCCACAACCTAGAGATTAAGAGTCTCTTGCTCTGCCAATTGAGCTAGCGGCCCGTGTTCCGGGTCGATCCCGGAGCGGCGAGGGAATATACCTTCTCGACGCCGGAGCTACAAGCGAGGCCTACCGGGACCTCTTCCGGATGAGCTGTTTGATCTCGTTGTTCCCGAGGCCCGAAGAGGCCGCGATGATCAGCGCCGCGTTTCCGGTGCCGATGTCCGGCAGAGCGCAGACGGATTTCACGGCGCCGTCGGCGCCCGTGACGCCGCGGAAGAGGATCTGCGGAGGCCGCACGGTGGAAACGACGCGTATCGACACGTGGGAGCCGGCGAGAGGCTTCTCGGTGAGCGACGTGAACGCCTTCACGGTGAGGGTCACCGTCTCGCCCGAGACGAGGTCCCCGTCCGCGGTGAACGCGATCTCGAGGTGCTCCGAAGCGGCTTCCGAAGCGAGGTACTCGACGATGACCTGGTCGAGTGACCGCAGTCCGCCGGCGGACTTGGGCTTCTGCGGAGCCCCGGACGCGCGAGTTGGCGCAGGAGTCTGCCCCGCAAGCCGGGCGTGCGGCACCGCCGGGGTGGGACGGTCGGTTGTCGCCGCGGCGGTGCGGACCGGAGGCGGAGCAGCGGGAGCCGGAGGCGGAGCGGCGCGAACCGGAGGCGGAGCGGCGCGAACCGGAGGCGGAGCGGCGCGAACCGGAGGCGGAGCGGC
>JBGPDK010000170.1:0-7085 GCA_041482235.1 Thermoanaerobaculia bacterium
GCGATCTTCGTCAGCGGGTCGAGGTAGAGCACGGCGTCGTCCTGCGGGCGTCCGAGGCCGCGGCCGTGCAGCCGCACCTTGCCGGCGCGGTCGGGGTCGGGAGGCATCAGCTCGGCCCTTTCGGCCCACGCTTCGACGCGCTCGGGAGAAAGGCGCGCGTAGAACTGCATGAGGGCCTGCGCCTGCTCGAAAAGGGTGTCCTCCTCGGTGTTCGTCGTGGGGGCCGCGAGCCGCGCGCGCGGATCGTTCTGGGGGAAGGGCGTCGGCTCCTTCGCCTTTTCGAACTTCACGATCTTCTTGACAAGCTCGCCGTTGGGACCGAGGTGGACGTTCTCGGTCCGCGAGACGCGCAGGACGCCGTCCACCTTCATTTCGGTCCTGAGCCGCCACTGGAAGTTCGCGAGGCGCTCGCGCTCGCGCTTGAGGCCTTCGCCGACGTCCGGTTTGGACGGCGCCGGGACTTGCGCGGCGAGAGGGAAAGCGGTCAGAGTGGCCATCCAGACGAGAAGCAGCGGAAGTCTCACGGAGGGAATCGTGCCACACAAGGACGCTCCTCACGATGCGATGAGGTTCGAGACGCTCGCGGTGCACGCGGGGCGCCGTCCCGAGACCGCCACGGGCTCGGTCGCGCCTCCTTTGTACCTGTCCACGACGTTCGAGCGCGATGCGCAGATGGTGCCTCTCGGCGGCCACACCTACATCCGCGAGTCGAATCCCATGCAAACGCTTCTCGAGGACGCCCTGGTCCCGCTCGAAGGCGGCGCGGGCGCGCTCGCGTTCGCGTCGGGCATGGCCGCTGGCGTGGCGCTGCTGCAGACGCTGCCGGCGGGCGCGCACGTTCTCATGCCCGACGACGCCTATTACGGCTGGCGCGTCACCGCGCAGGAGTTCCTGCCGCAGTGGGGACTTTCGGCGAGCTTCTGCCCGATGGACGACCTTTCCGCCGTGCGGCGGGCGCTCACGCCCGCCACGCGGCTCGTCTTCGTGGAATCGCCTTCGAATCCGCTCCTGAGAATCTCCGACATCGCGGCGATCGCGGAGGCGGCGCGCGCTCGCGGGGCGCGCACCGTGGTGGATAACACGTTCGCGACCCCCGCTCTGCAGCGGCCGCTCGACCTCGGCGCCGACGTGGCGCTGCACTCCGTGACGAAATACTTCGGCGGGCACAGCGACGTGCAGGGAGGAGCTCTCATCTTCCGCCGCCGGGACGAGGCGTTCGAGAAGGCAGCCCACGTCCGCCACATTCTCGGGGCCGTTCTGGCGCCGTTCAACGCGTGGCTCGTCCTGCGCGGACTGCGCTCCCTCGCCGTGCGCGTGGCCGCCCACAGCGCGCACGCGCTCGCCGTCGCGCGCGCGCTCGACGGCCATCCGGCCGTGTCGCGCGTGAACTACCCGGGCCTGTCGTCCCACCCCGGCCACGCCATCGCCGCGCGGCAGATGTCCGGCTTCGGCGGAATGATGTCCTTCCACGTGAGAGCGGGCCGGGAGGCGGCGATCGCCGCCGTCGGCAAGGCGCGGCTTTTCGTCCGCGCCACGTCGCTCGGCGCCGTCGAGAGCCTGATCGAGCACCGCGCCACGAGCGAGGGCGCGGGCTCGACCACGCCGCAGGACCTCATCCGGCTTTCGATCGGCCTCGAGCACCCGGACGATCTGATCGCGGATCTCGATCAGGCGCTGCGCTGAGAGCCGGCCGTCCGGGCGTCCATCAGGGCTCGTCGGGGAGCGCTTCGATGGCTTCCCGGAGCGAGGCCGGAAGTCCCTCGACGCGAGTCGCGAGCGCGCGGCGGATCCCTCCGCCCTCCGGGCCGCGGAGAAGGAGGCGGACGTCGAGCAGGTCCTGAGGCCCACCGGCGTCCAGCTTGAGGAGGACGAGGTCCGCGGGATCCACGACCGGCAGATCCTCTCCTGCGACGTGGAGGACCTGTCGTCTGGACAGCGCCGCCTCGTGCCAGGTGGATCGGCCGACCACGACATCCACGGTCCTTTCTCCCTCCGCCGTGAGCCGGACGACTCCGCGCAGCGGATCGTCGTGGCTCCCCCGTCGCACCTCGACGTGGACGCCTTCCATTCGAAGAATCTCCCAGAAGGGGTCCTTCAGGACGCGACCGTCGACGCTCAGGAGATCCGCGTCTTCCGTATACCGGGTGATGCCGTGGACGGCGAGGGCGAGGCCGCCGATCAGCGCGGTCGGGGACGACGCATCGGCGAGCCGGCGGATCGTCCGGCCGAGAAGCGTCATCTTCGCAGCGGATCCATCACCCGGGACGCGCGTCGGCCCGCGTGGGTGAGATTCCGCGCTTGCCGCGAGGCTTCCTCCCGGCTCGTTCCATCGGGAAGCCCGGCCAGGAGAAGCTCCAATGCGAGCGGGTCCACGCGCAAGGCTCTTGCGAGTCGCTCTTCGGGCGTACCGCGGAAGAATTTTTCCGCCTCCGCGTCCAGATCACGCCGAAAAGTCGCCGTAGCCATGGAGGAATCTTACGCGCCCGCTTGCCGGACGGCCGTTCGCCGTGCACGATCGCGGCCGCGTGCGCGCCTTCCGTGAAAACGACAAGCTGTTTCACAGATTCAACCGCGACCTCGGCCCGGGGCGCGTCGAAAAGGTGGACGGGCGGCGCATCGTCGTTTTCTTCCCGGCGACCGAGACCCGCCTGACGCTCGCGGCAGCCGACAAGGCCCTGCGTCCGCTGCCGCTGGGCGCCGGCCAGAAGGCGCGGCTCGAGGGCGAGGAGGGCGAGGTCGTCGTGGACGCGATCGGGCCGTCCGGAGCGCGCCTCGCCGACGGGCGGACCGTGGATCCGGCGCTCCTCTGGCCGCTCGCGCCGCCGGACGACCTTGTCGAGCGGCTCGCCGCGCTTCAGACGGATCGCGCGGCCGCGCTTCGGAACCGGCTCGACGGGCTCCGGCTTTCGGAGATCCGCCAGGCGGCCGGGCTGGGCTCCTTCCTCGGCGGGCGCATCGCGCTCTTTCCGCACCAGCTCGACGTTGCCGAGCGCGCCACGGCATCCGATCCCGTGCGCTGGCTGCTCGCCGACGAGGTCGGCCTCGGCAAGACGATCGAGGCCTGCCTCATCCTCTCGCGCCTTCTCCGCACCGACCGCGCCGACCGGACGCTCATCGTCGCGCCTGCCACGCTCACGGTCCAGTGGCTCGGCGAGCTCTATCGGAAGTTCCACCAGACATTCGTCCTCCTCGATCGCAAGAGGCGCGAGGACGTCCTGAAGGATCACGGCGAGGGCCTCAACCCCTTCGAGGCGCACCGGCACGCGATCATCGCGTTCGAGGACCTCGTGGGCGATGCGCGGCTTTCCGCGCAGGCCGAGACGGCGGGGTTCGAGCTTCTCGTCGTGGACGAGGCGCACCGGCTCGAACGCGCGAAGGGCGATGCGGGGAGCGACGCCTACCGGGCCGTCGCGCCCCTCACCCGCGTCGCGCGCCACGTGCTGCTCCTCTCCGCGACGCCGCTCGAAGCGGACGCGCACGGCTTCTTCCGCCTGCTCGAGCTGCTCCGGCCCGACGCCTACACCTCCGAGGAAGAGTTCCTCTCGGCTCTCTCACGCGGTGAGCCGCTGCCCCCGTGCACGAGCGCCACGCGGCGCGTGGACATCGGCGGACTCCAGCCGCGCATGCCCGCGCCGGCGGACCTCGAGGCCGCGCCCGCCGCCGCCGGGCTGACCGGGGACCAGAAGCAGGACGCCGCGGACCCGCGTGTCGCCTGGCTGGCGCGGCGGGACGAGGAATGGCGCGCCGAGGGGACGGCGAAGACGCTCGTCTTCGTCCATGAGCGGAACACGCTTTCGGCCCTCAAGGAGCGGCTGGAGTCGGCGACCCGCAAGCGCATCGCGATCTTTCACGAGGAGCTCACCCCCGAGCGCGGAGACGTCGAGGTGGCCGAGTTCCGGCGGCCCGACGGCCCGTCGATCCTCATCTCGACGGAGGCGGGAGGCGAGGGCCGCAACTTCGAGTTCTGCCGTCGCCTCGTCCTGTTCGACCTGCCGCGCGACCCGGCCGCGGTCGAGCAGCGGATCGGCCGCCTCGACCGCATCAACCGGACGATGCCGGTCGAGATCGTCTATTTCCGCCCGCCGGACGGCTTCGAGCGGGAAGTCGTGGACCTCTACGAGCGCATTGGTCTCTTCTCGTCGCCGCTCGGCGGCCTCGAGCGCTCGCTCGCGGACGTGGAGGCCGCGATTCGCAGGGCCGAGCGTTTCGCGAAGATCGGGAAGGCGCTTCCCATCCAGGAGCTCGCGGCGGAAGTGCGGGGCGCCGCGGACGCGCGGCAGAAAGCCGTCTACCACCACCTTCACCAGGACGGGTACGTGCCGGAGAAGGCGCCGGACATTCTCGCGCGCATTCCCGCCGATCTCGACGAGCGCATGGAGCGCTTCGTTCTCGACGCCGCGGACCTGCACGGTTTCGAAACGGCCGAGCGCCCGGGGAAGCGGACGTGGTACGTGGAGTTCGGAGCGGACGCGCTCGTCGAGCACCTGCCCGGCGTGCCGGGAGGCGCGCGTTGGCTCGGCACCTTCGACCGCGACGACGCGGTGCGCAAGGAGGATCTCGATTTCTTCGCCTCGGGCCATGCGCTCGTGGAGGGGTTGTTCCGTGAGCTCCAGGAAGGAGCGCGCGGCCGCGTGGGCCTCCTGCTTCTCGAGAAGACGGGCCTCTCGGGGGCGGGTCTGCTGTTCGTCTTCTCCGGCGGCGGCGGCAGCGAGACGGCTGCTGTCGGCTTCGACGGCACGCCGCGTCCCGAGTGGGCAAAGCTGATCCTCCTTCGCCGCACCGAGGCGCGCGGCCTCCGGCCGGAGGACTGGCTGAACGTGCTCAGGAAGGCGGCGGGGGGCCGAGCGCCCGACTGGGGCTCGCTCGTGCGCCGCCTCTCGCGCCGCATGCTCGCGGAGAGAAGAGACGGGAAGCTCGAAGCCCTGGCGGCGTTCCGCTTGACGCGCTGATTCCGGGAACCTTCCGCCGGCCCTTGGGTCATAGACTCGCGGAGGCTCCATGCGACCCACTCCCCGACGCCTCGTTTTCCTCGGCTTCGGCGCCCTTGTTCTCGCGGCCGCGGGCGCGATCGCCGTCGCGCGTCCCGGTTCCGAGGACGCCCGCGTGACGGGCGGCGCCGCCACGTGGAAGGAGGTCGAACGCCTCGCATCGGAGCAGAAGCTCGAGGAGGCCTCGCAGCGCGTCGCGAAGATCCGTGCGGCGGCGCGGGCCGCGGGCGACGAGGCGAACGAGGCGAAGGCCCTCGTGCGTGAGGTCCAGCTCTCGACCGCGCTCCACGGGTACGAGACGTCCGTCCGCTTCCTCAGGGAGCAGCCATGGCCGAAGGGCCTCCTGCCGCGCACGGCGCTGCGGCTCTTCTATGCGCAGTCCCTCGTGACGTACGCCCAGGCGTACTCCTGGGAGATCGGCCAGCGCGAAAAGGTCGCGTCGACAGGGGCCATGGACCTGAAGGCATGGACCCGCGAGGAGATCGCCGCGGAGGCCGTGCGCACGTACGCCGAGGTGTTCCGCGACCGCGAGGCGCTCGGAAACGCGCCGGTCGTGGCGCTCGTCGAGTTCCTCGTCCCGAACTCCTACCCGAAAGGTATCCGCGACACGCTGCGCGACGCCACTGCGTATCTCTTTGCCGCGCTCCTTTCCGACTCGTCCTTCTGGCGGCCCGAGCAGTCGAACGGCGTCTTCACGCTCGACCGCGCCTCGCTCGTCGCGGGCGATCCGGCCGCCGCGCGCCTCGTGGCCCTGGACGACCCCGCCGTCCACCCGCTCGTGAAGCTCGGCGCCGTCCTCGACGACCTCGAGGCGTGGCACGCAGCGCGCGGCGAGCGCGAGGCCGCGCTCGAGGCGCGTCTCGAGCGCCTGCGACGTCTTCACGCGGCGCTCACGGACGCCTCCGACCGCTCGCTCATCCGGCGCGATCTCGCGAAACGCCTCGTCGGCCTCGAGGACGTCCCGTGGTGGGCGATGGGGAAGGCCGAGCTCGCCGAGCTCGTGAAGGCCGAGGACACGCCGGGGAGCCTTGTGAAGGCGCGCGCCCTCGCCCTCGAGGGCGCGAAAGCGTATCCGCGTTCGACTGGAGGCGAGCGGTGCCGGGCGATCGTGGGCGGGATCGAGCAGCCCGACTACCGGCTCGCGGCAATGGCGGCGGACGGCCCGGGCCGGCGCTCGATCGAAGTGAGCCACCGAAACCTCGCCGTATTGCATTTCCGCGCGTATGCCGTGGACCTCGAGAAGCGCCTTTCTCGCGCGAAGGACTACAACCTCCTGCCCCAGGGCAAGGAGCTCGACGACCTCGTGGCGAATTCGACCCCCGCGGCCAAGTTCAGGGTCGACCTCCCGGCCACGGCGGACTTCAAGCTGCACCGGACGTTCGTGACCCCGCCGGCCCTCGCGCGCGGGTTCTACGTCCTCGTGGCGTCGCCGCGCGCCGACTTCTCGACGGGGCAGAACCCGTTGCGCGCCGCCGGCATGCTCGTGACGGACCTCGTCCTCCACATCAGGCAAACCGACGACGGCGGCGTCGAGGCGCGAGCCGTTTCCGGTACGACGGGCCAGCCCGCGGCGGGCGCGAGGGTCGCCCTCTGGAGGTACGACTGGCAGGCGGGGCACGCGCGCGCCGCGACGGCGGAGACCTCGGGGGACGGGCTCGTCGCCTTTGCGCCGGGTCTCGACCGGAACGGGAAATCGCACTTCCTCGTCGCGCGGCGCGGAGACGACCTCGCGCTCGACCCGACCTATCTCGGCTTCTGGAACCGGCCCGCGCCGTCCGAATCCGCGTCTGCCCTCGTCTACACGGACCGCAGCATCTATCGGCCGCTCCAGAAAGTGCTCTGGAAGGCCGTCGTCTTCAGCGGCCGCGGCGATCTCGCGCGCTGGCGCGTGACGCCCCAGGCAGCCGCGACGCTCTCGCTCGTGGACGCGAACGGGCAGGTGGTGGAGTCGAAGACCGTCGCCTCGAATGCGTACGGCTCGGCGGCGGGCGAGTTCGTGATCCCGGCGGGACGCGCGCTCGGCGCGTGGAGCGTGCGGTGCGCGACCGGCGGGAGCGCTTCGATCCGCGTCGAGGAGTACAAGCGGCCGACGTTCGA
>JBGPDK010000171.1:0-7045 GCA_041482235.1 Thermoanaerobaculia bacterium
AGCTCTGGAAGCTCGGCGTGCTCGGGATCGACTTCGAGTACGAGGAGGTTCCGTACCGGGACGTCGACGGCTCGCCCGAGTTCCACGCCTCGGACGGCGTCTCGCCCCTCTATAGGACGCGGCGGGACGAGACCGGGTCCGACGCGTCGGCTCGCGGGCGCTTCGGCCACGGCACGGAGGTCATCAACGTGATCGACGTGCGCCAGTCCTACCCCCAGAAGGTGGTCAGGGAGGCGGTCCGGCGTGCCGGCTTCCCCGGGGCGGCCGACCGGTCCATCCACTTCGCGTACGAGATGGTCGCGCTGACGCCGGTTTCGGCGGAGGCGCTCGGCGTAGAGCTCACGGCCGAGGATCGCGCCCGGCCTTTTGTCGAGATGTCGGGCCGGAAAGGCCTCGGCGTGAAGGCCGACGACCTCCTCGACCGGCTCGTCGAGAAGGCGCGCGAGCAGATCCTCGCGCGCGCGAGTGAACCTGCAGAGACGGGCCGGGCGGAGGCGATCGCGGTCGGCGCGCTGCGCGTTTACATGACGCGGTTCTCGCGGAACAAGGTCATCGCGTTCGATTTCGACGAGGCGCTCGCTTTCGAGGGCGACACGGGGCCCTACCTCCAGTACGCCGCCGTGCGCGCCGCGAACATCTTCAGGAAGCTCGAAGAGGTGGGCCTCCACGGGCGCCTCGAGGCCGAGGAAATCGACGGCCTCGCGGCCCTTCCCGCCGAGGCGCTCGACGACGGGCTTTGGGACGTCGTGAGGACGTGCTCTCGCACGCTCGAGACGCTCGAGAAGGTGGCTGAATCGCTCGAGGTGTCGCTCCTCGTGCGCCATGCGCTCGCGGTCGCGACGGGCTTCCACCACCTCTACCACACGCATCCGATCGCGCAGGAGAAGGACGAGACGACGCGCCGGGCGCGGCGCGCCGCCCTCCAGGTCGTCTCCTTCCATCTCGCGGACGTTCTGGGCGTCCTCGGCGTGCCGGTGCCGGACCGGATGTGAGCGCGCCGGGAGGGGACGTCGTTTACCGGAGCCGCGGGACGGACAGCCTCGCCGCCGCCCGGGCCTTCGTCGAGCGCGTGGTCTCGGAAGAGCACGGCCCTCTCGCCAGCGACGCCGCCCGGGCCGATGCGGCGTCGAGCGCCGCGGCCTTCGACCCGGAGCGCGACGTCCTCCTGACCGCCGAGCGCGACGAGCGGCTCGTGGGCTTGCTGCTCGTCTCCCGCGACGCCGGGGATCCGGGCGCCGCCCGCTTCAACTGGCTGATCGTCGAGGGCTCCGAGCGGAACGGAGGCGTCGGCCGGGAGCTGCTCTTCCGTGGAATCGAGACGTGCCGGGAACGACGGCTGCTCGTCCTCCGCGCGCGGTCTTTCGCCGCGTCACCAGCAGGCCCTCACCTCTACTGGCTTTACGGATTCCGGGTCGTGGACCTTGTCCCGGTCACGGTCGGCGAGACGACGCGCGAGTCGATCCTCTTCGAGAAGCGCCTGAGCCCTCCCGCCTCCCCGGGAGCGTAGGCGCCTCTCGAGCGGTGAAGGGGGTCGGGGGGGAACACGACCGTGTTTCCCCCATTACTCGCAGACACTAGGCCCGCCCGTCTTTGGTCAGACCGCAAGGCGGTCTGCGGGCCTAGCGCACCGCGGCCGAAGGGGCTGCCGCTGAAGCCGCCGAGGGCGCCTCGGAAAGCACGTCCACGACGTCGGCGGTGCCGCTCGCCTCGTCGAGACGGGCCATGACCGAGACGCGCCGCCGCGCCGGGCCGTCCGCGTCGAGGCGAGCGCGCGCCGGAGTCTGCGAGCGCACGACGAAGAGCCTTCCGTCCGCGGTGAGGAGGAGAGGCCGATGCGGCGTCCCGTCGAGCCGCGCACCGGGCAGGCCGTGGCCCATCGCGCAGCGCAGGCACACGAGCTCTCCCTCCACGCGCTGGACCGCGTCCGCGAGCGCCTCGCCGCGCAGGCCGGCCGGCCCGAACCGCACCGCCGCCCACCCCACGGCGATTCCACAGCCCGCGGCGAGTACGATCGTGACGGACCGCGGCAGGCCCCGGCGAGGCCGCGCGCGCATGTCGAGGCGGCTGGCGAGACGCCGCGCGAGCTCCTCCGGGCAACGGTCCACTGGCCGGCACGTTTTCAACGTCTCGCGGAGCCTCCCCGATTCGTCGCAACGATCGCGGCAGGCCGGGCACTCTTCGAAGTGCGCGAGAAGGTGCGCCGCGTCCACGAGCTCCAGCTCGTCGTCGTGATAGGCCTCGATCAGGAGGCTCGCCGTGCGGCAGTCCATCGTTTCGCCCGCGTTCTCTAACGTTCGCGGCGTCGCCGGTATTCCGACAGCGTGACGGGATCCGGGCCGGCCGGGGATTGGAGCTCACCCCGCACCGGAGCGGCGAGCCGCGTCCTCGTGGGCTTCTCGGGGCCGAAGTAGTGGCGGCGGCGGCCGTAGTCCAGAAGCGCCGACTCCAGAAGGCGGCGGCCCCGATAGAGGCGGGACATCACCGTGCCGAGCGGCACTTCGAGAATGTCGGCAACCTCGCGGTAGGAGAAGTCCTGCAGATCGACGAGCTCGACGACGAGCCGGAAGTCCTCGGGCAGGGCCGCGAGCGCGTCGGCCACCCCCCGATCGAGCGTGGCCGAGAGGAGACCGTCCTCCGGAGTCGCGTCGGTCGCGGCCTCGGGCGCCCTGGAGCGCGCGGCGTCGAGAGCATCGTCTCCGCCCGCGCCGAGATCGACCTCCCTCGGGCCCACCTTCGCGCGGCGGTAGCCGTTGATGAAGGCGTTCTTGAGGATCCGAAACAGCCACGCCTTGAGATTCGTCCCCTCGGTAAACCCGTCGTAATGCGCATACGCCTTCAGAAACGTCTCCTGAAGGAGGTCCTCGGCGTCCTGCCGGTTCCGCGTCAGCCGGAGGGCGGACCCGTAAAGGGCGTCCGCGTAGGGAAGCTCCCCGCTCCTGAAGTTCCAGGACGAGGGGGACGACGAGGGCTTCGGAGGTGCGGAAACGGCCATCTCAAACTCCAGCCTCTCCCCATGCAATACGTAAACCGTCCCCCTTCGGCTTAAACCGCACGAAAAAAGGCCCCGGAAATCCGGGGCCCGGAGACATCTTTCTGAAGGAGAGGGACTTACTTGCCGTTGATGACGAAAGCGATGACGAGGGCGTAGATGACGAGCGATTCGATGAGGACGAGTGCCAGAAACGCCATCGCGCGAATCGAAGCGCCAGCGCCCGGATTCCGTGCGATCCCCTCGCAGGCGGCGACCGCCGTCCGGCCCTGTGAAAGCGCGCCGCCAAAGGCTGCAAGGCCGATCGCGATCGCCGCCGAGAGGTGGCCCCAGCCCGCGCCGCCACCGGCCTTCACGGCCTCCTGGGCGAAGGCGAGATTCGGGAGGAGGAGGGCCAGCGCGGTCAGGGCGCCGGCCGGGAGAATTCTCTTTGACATGTCGGGGACTCCTTTCGTGATCGAAACAGTCGACTCAGTGAACTCAGTGTTCATGGGCGGTGGCCCCGCCCAGGTAGACGGTGGTCAGAAGAGTGAAGACGTACGCCTGCAGCAGCGCCGTGAAGATGCTCAGCGCCATCATCGGCCAGGGCACGACGATCGGAACGAGACCCGAAAAAATGCTGGTGGCCGTGTGCTCGCCGAAGATGTTCCCGAAAAGACGCATGGAAAGCGAAAGCGCGCGCGCGAAGATGCCGATCATCTCGATCAGGAACATGAGGGGCGCCAGCACAAGCATCGGGCCAAGGAAGTGCCTGAGGTAGCCGAAGAGCCCGTGCTCCTTGATCCCGGCCGCGTTGAAGAAGAGGAAGCACGTGATCGAGAGCGCGAACGTGACGTTGAGGTTCGCCGTCGGCGGCTGCAGGAAGAAGAAGAGCCCGCAGAAGCTGGACAGAAAAATGAAGAAGAAGAACGAGCCGGCGATCGGCAGGTATTTCTCGCCGTGATGCGGAATGTTCTCCTTGATGACGTCGCGCAGAAAGTCCACGAAGACCTCGAGCACGTTCTGCGCGGGGCCGGGGGCGTCCTTGCGGTAGCTCCGGGACGCGAGAAAGAAGAACACCGCGCAGAAGAGGAAGACGACGATCGACATGGCGACGTGGTCCGGAATCCAGCCCAGCAGCTCGCCGTGCTCGCCGCGGGGCGCTACCCCTCCGACGTGGAAGCCTCCGAGAGCGATGCCGTCGCGCCAGAAGGCCGGCGCGCTCTCGACGGGACCGAAGAGGCGGGTCAGGAGGGCGTTGAAGAGCCCGAAGAAGATCGAATGTTCGTGGTGCACGTCGTCCCCGCCCTCACTGGGCTGCACCCGTCCTGCTCCGGCGTCCGGTCAGGAGGTCGCGGAGCCCGTCGATCACCACCGCGGCGACCACTGTCGAGAGGCCCACGACAACCCACCGGACGTCGGCCGGCAGCATCCGCGAGGCCCCCCAGAGAGCGAGACCCACGAAGGCGTACCGGAGAACGGCCTTGAGCCCGAATTTCCAGTCGAATCGGGCTGGCGCACCAAGTGCGGGCGCCTTGAAGCGACCGACGAGATCCGACAGCCAGAGCGCCGAGACGATAGCCACGGCCGCTCCGAGAGTCAAGGCGACGGCGGCATGGAACCGGCCGAGCGCCGCGAGGGCGGAGGCCCCGAGAAGACCCAGGATCGTCGCCAGCCGGAAGAAGCGCGGGTTCGGCCAGGGGGCGGCCGGCACGGCCTCCCCCGTCACTCCGGGGGCCCCTTGCGGTCGCCGGCAATCGTCCCCGATTCCCGATAGATCTGCCGGAGGCCCGCCGCGACGCCGACGAGCCCGAAGGCGATCGTCAGGACCGGAAAAATGCCGAAGAGCCGGTCGCCGAGATATCCGAAGCCCGCCCCCGCCGCGATGGCCGCGGGAAGCACCCAGCCGAACGTGAGGACGTCGCCAAGGAACCGGCCCGGGTTCGAGCCGCCGGAGGGCGAGTCGCCGCTCACGGCCCGAACGGCAGGAGGCACGTCCGGGCGAACTGCACGAACGGTCCGGGCAGAATCCCCATCGCGAGCGTGCCTGCCGCGCAGAGCGCGATGGCCGCCGTCACCGCGGGCTCGTCTCGCCAATGGAGCGACCCTTCCCCCTCGACGAGGTACATCGCGCGGGCGATCCGGAAATAGTAGAAGAGCGAGACGGCGGACATGAGCACCGCCAGGAGAGAAAGCCAGAACCAGCCCGCCTTCATCGCCGCCGAGAACAGGAAGTACTTGCCCACGAATCCCGCCGTCGGCGGGATCCCGGCGAGAGACAATAGGAAGACGAGCATCGCGGCGGCCAGCCACGGGTTCTTCCCGGCGAGGCCGTTGAAATCGTCCACGCTCTCGCCGGCGTAGCCCTTCGACTCGAGCAGGATCACGAGACCGAAAGCCCCGAGATTCATGAAGGCGTACGCGAGGAGATACACGAGGATCGACCAGAGTCCGATACCGCTCGCCTCCCCGTAGGCGAGGAGGCCGAGGAGCGCGTAGCCGGCATGCCCGATGGACGAGTAGCCGAGAAGCCGCTTCACGTTCGACTGCATGAGCGCGCCGACGTTTCCGACGACCATCGTGAGCGCCGCCGAGGCCGCGATGATCGCCGACCAATCGCCGGCGCGCGGGCCGAATCCCACGAAGAAGATGCGGGCGAAGATCGCGTAGGCCGCGATCTTCGGCCCCACGGCGAAGAACGCGGAGATCGGCGTGGGGGCGCCCTCATACACGTCCGGAGCCCACACATGGAACGGCGCCGATGCGATCTTGAAGAACATGCCGCACGCGACGAGGATGATCCCGACGACGAGGAACGCCGGCGGCGCAGGCGAGGCGAAAGCCGTCGCGATTCCCGCCAGATAGAGCGTCCCCGCCGCGCCATAGACGAGCGAAATGCCGTAAATGAGGACGCCCGACGAGAACGCCCCGAGCACGAAGTACTTCGCGGCCGCCTCGAGGGACTTCGTCTCGCGCTTGAAATAGCCCGCTAGGACGTACTGCGAGAGCGCCATGAGCTCGAGCGCGACCACGATCGACGCGAGGTGCGTTCCGGACGCCATGAAGAGCATCCCGACCGTGGAGAAGAGAAGAAGGCCGTAGTACTCGCCGCTCGGGTAGGGCGACGCACCGACGAAATGCAGCGAGAACAGGATCGTCACGATGACGGCGAGAAGGAGGATCGCCTTGAAGTAGAGCCCGAAGCGGTCCATCACGAGCATGCCGCCGAACGCGCTGCGGGGAAGCGTTCCCGCCACCCGCACGGAGACGAACAGCAGGAGGCCCGTTAAGGCCAGGGCGCCGACCGAGAAGAAGGCGAGGCCGCGCTCACGCTCGCGGCTCACGAACGTCGCCCAGAGGAGGACGAACGAGGCCGCCGCCGTCAGGAAAAGTTCCGGCAGGATGAGGAGCGTGTCGCCCGCGGAAAACGGCACGGCTTACTTTTCCCCCGCCGCGGCGGCCGGAGCGGCCGGCGATCCCGCGGGCGCCCGGGACGCGAGCCGCGGCGCGGCCTCGCGGGCCAGGCGGCGCGCCTCCGGCGCCGAGACAGCCGCCACGATCTTCTCGGCCGACTTCGCCGTCATCTCGAAGAACGGCTTGGGATAGAGGCCGATCCAGAAGCAGATCGCGATGAGGGGCGCGATCGTGAGGATCTCGCGGAGGTTCACGTCCTCGAGGCCCTTGTTCTTTTCGTTCGTGAGCTCGCCGAAGAACACGCGCTGGTAGAGCCACAGCATGTACGCGGCTCCGAGGATGACTCCGAGGCTCGCCCACGCGGCCCACCGCCAGTCGGCGAGAAACGCGCCCGTGAGGATCGTGAACTCGCCCACGAACCCGTTCAGGAGCGGCAGCCCGATCGACGCGAGGAGGATGACCATGAAGAGCATCGCGTAGACGGGCATGACGCCGGAGAGGCCTCCGTAGTCCACGATCATGCGGGTGTGGGTTCGCTCGTACACGATCCCGACGAGAAGAAAGAGCCCGCCCGTCGAGAGCCCGTGGTTGATCGACTGGAGGATCCCGCCCTGGATGCCGGCATTGTTCAGGGCGAAGAGGCCGAGCATGACGAAGCCGAGG
>JBGPDK010000172.1:0-7028 GCA_041482235.1 Thermoanaerobaculia bacterium
AACGCGTACCGTACATTGCGCGGCGATGAAAAGCGACGTCGGAGGGACCGTTCGCGTCGGCCTGATCGGCTTCGGCACGGTGGGTCAGGCGTTCGCGCGGCTGCTCGCGAGGGAGGCGCCCGATCTTCGGTCCCGGCGCGGGGTGACCCTCTCCCTGGTCGCCGTCGCGAACCGGAGCGTCGACCGAAAGCGTGACGAAAGCCTCGGGTCGGGCGTGCGCTGGACGGACGACCTCGCTTCCGTCGCGACGGACCCAAGGGTGGACGTCGTGGTCGAGCTGCTCGGCGGAATCGAGCCGGCGAACGGCCTCATCCGCGCCGCGTTGAACGCGGGCAAGAGCGTCGTGACGGCGAACAAGATGCTCCTCGCCGGGCACGGAACCTCCCTGCAGACCCTCGCGCGCGAAAAAGGCGCGGGCCTCGGCATCGAAGCGGCGGTCGCCGGCGGCATTCCGATCCTGCGCGCGCTGAGGTCTAGCTTCACGGGCGACCGCGTCACGGCGGTCTCCGGCATCCTGAACGGCACGTGCAACTTCATCCTCACGGAGATGGAGGCCACGGGACGTCCCTACGCCGAGGTTCTCGCCGAGGCTCAGCGTCTCGGCTACGCGGAGGCCGACCCGGCAAGCGACGTGGAAGGCGACGATGCGGCCTACAAGCTCGCGCTCCTCGCGCGGCTCGCGTTCGGCCGGGACGTCGCGGTGGAGCAGATCGCCCGCGAGGGCATCACGCGCCTTCTTCCCTGCGACTTCGTCTACGCCCAGAGGCTCCTGTTGACACCGCGCCAGCTCGCGGTCGCGCGCCTCCTCGAGAGCGGGCATCTCCTTCTCTCGGTCAGGACGCATCTCGTCTCCGGGACTTCGCTGCTCGCGAAGGTGACCGGTCCGTTCAACGCGGTGGAGGTGCGCGGCGAGACCGGGGGCCCGTTTGTGTTCTCCGGTCGCGGCGCCGGGGGCGGCCCGACGGCCACGGCCGTTCTCGCGGATGTCGTGGAGATCGCGCGGAGCGGCGTCCCGCCCGCCCCGCCCCTCGGCTTCGGCGATCTCGAGCCGTGCGTGCCGGCGACGCCGGAAGAGTTCGTGTCGCCCTTCTATTTGAGGTTCGTCGTCCGCGACCGCCCGGGGATCATCGCGGACCTCGCGCGCATCCTCGCGGACCACGGCGCGAACATCGACGCCGTGTTCCAGGCCCCCTACGAGGACAAGAGCGCGCTGCCGTTCGTCGTGACGCTCGAACCGGTTTCCGGGAAAGCGCTCGCGGGGGCGCTGGCGGAAATCGGCGCGCTGGCGTTCCACGTCGCCCCGCCGCTCGCTCTTCCCATGACCGAGTAGTTCGCGCGGCGGCGTTCCTCCCAGGCGAGGAGCGTTGCCCAGAAGCCGACGCGGACCATCGCGAGGAGGAAGAACCCCGCCTGCCGGAAGAGGAACAGCATCGCCACGGCCCCGTTCGTGCGCGGGTTCATCCACAGGCCGGCGCCCGTGAACAGGGCCTGCACGAGGACGAAGAGGGCGAGCCAGAACAAGAGGAGGCGGATGCCGGAGGCGCGGCGCCCCGACAGCCGCTGCTTCGCGACCCTGAAGGCGCCACGGGCATTGCGGGCGTCACCGCGGGCGAGGGCGATGCGGGCGAGGTCGAACCGGAGGCCCGTGTTGAAGAGGACGAGCAGCCCGCCGAGGAGCGCCCACCAGAAGAGCGTCGTCGCGGCGCCGCCGTGGGGCGGCGCATGCTTCGCGAGCTTCTGGAGACCGGCGCACGGCAAGACGACGAGGAGGCCGAGCCAGAAGAGGGACGACAGCGCGAAGCGCGCCGTCGCCCAGAGGTTCGCCTTGAAGAGGACGGCCGACTCGGCGACGACGCGCGCGAAGACGCGCCGGGGCTCGCCGGAAATCAGTACCCGGAGGGTGCCGCCGGTCAGGAATACCTGCAGGAGCCCGAAGAAGACGGCCGCGCCGAGGAACGCGGCGACGACGAGGCCGATCTCGTGGCGGCGAACGACGAGGAGCGAGAGCACTCCCCACGAGTCCCAGCCCTTGACGAGCGACTCGCGGAAAGGCCCGGAGTCGAGGATCTCGGTGGCGGACCGGAGCGGGAGAAACGCGACGAGCGCCGAGGCCACGATCGAGAGCCAGAGGACGCCGGCGAGCCGCCGGTGCCGAAGGGCCGACGAGAGGCCGCTGCCGATGGCGCTCACAGGATCGCCCACAGGCTCGAGAGGAGGATCTGCACGAGGTGGAAGCCGTAGACACGGGCCTTGCGTGCCGCGGACGGGCCTTCATATTCCTTCGTGACCTTCGCGTTGTTCCAGGGATTGCGGTCCAGGACGGTCCGGTGCTCCGGGTCCACCTCGGCCTTCACGAGCGGCGACGAGGACGTGACGCGGTACTTGATCCAGCCGCTCGCGCCGTCCCACGTGCGCTTCACCGTTTGTCCGTCCTTGAAGGTGAGGACGATGTCCGCGGGCAATTCGATGTCGCCGTCGCGAGAGGCGACGACGAGCGACTGCCATGGGCCCTTGTGCTTCTTCTCGTCCGGTTTCTTCTTTGGCTTCTTCTTCGGGTCCGGATCGAAGTTCACGGGCTTGTCGGCGTCGTCGAAGCCCGTGAAGCCGTCGTCCGGCCGCGTGCTCACGTCGAGGATCGAGAAATCCAGCCAGCCGCGGCCATACCAGGTCTTCGGGATGAGAGCCGCGACATGCGAGTTCCCCGGTGCCCGCATCGCGTCGAAGAAATCCTCGGACGTCGGGTGGTCGAAGCGCCAGCGCTCCGCGTAGCCCCGGAAGGCTCGCCAGAACGTTTCCTCGCCGAGGAGATTCCGGATCTGCTGGATCGTGATGCCCGGCTGGGGATAGGAGTTCCGCCCGTAGGAGTTCTCCGTCGCGTACTTCCAGGAGTCCGCGAGGATCGGGTCGTGATCCTGCGTGAGCGCCGATACGCGGTTACTTTCCTCGCTCGTGATACCGATCCCCGGCGGCACGACCACGTAGGCGCCGTATTTCCGGTCCACCATCACCATCTCGGTGAACGTGTTGATCCCCTCGTCCATCCAGCTTTCCTCGAATTCGTTCGAGGCGAGGAGGCCCATCCAGTAGCCGTGCGTGAACTCGTGGATCGTGACCGTCTCCGGAACGAAGAGCCGCGTGAACGGCCAGTGCGACATCCATTTGAGCGAGAGAGTCGTGTAAATCGTCTCGTACTCCATGCCGGTCGCGCCCGTGCCGTCCTCCGGCGTGTCGACGATCGAGATCTGCGCGTACGGGTACGGGAACGCCCAGAGACCCGTCCACGCGAGCGCCCACTTCTGCGCCTCGATGTGCCGGCGGTCGAACGCGCGGTGGTCGGGCTGGAGGTAGAGCCGGATCGCGACCTTGCGGAACCCAGCGAGGAGGTCCGCTTCGGAGCGGCCGAGCGTCCTCGACGCGCGCGCGATTTCGCCGGCCGGGATGTCCTTCGCGGGGTCGAAGACGTCCTCGACGACGAGGTACCGCGGGTCGGCCGTGAAGGCGAAGTTGTGGATCGACTTCTGCTCGTAAGTGAGCGTCTTCAGGCCGCCCGCGCGCTTCGAGTCGACGAGGGCGCCCGCCGACCCGACGACGAACTTCTCGGGAAGCGTGATCCTGACGCGGTAGTCTCCCCAGTCCGCGTAGAACTCGGAGTTTGCGTGGTACTGGTGGCAGTTCCAGCCCGAGTCCGTCCGGCGGCGACGGCCCTTCGGCTCGTAGACGCCGATCTGCGGGAACCACTGGCCGAACATGAAGAAGTCGCGGACGTAGCCCGCGCGCGCGTAGACCTTGGGGACCTTCGCCTTCCACGTGATCGCGAGCGTCGCGGTCTCGCCGGGCGCGACGGGGCGTGGGAGCGGCACGACGAGCACGGTCCGGTCGTCGGGGTTGCCGTCGTCCGGGCTCTCGAAGCGAGCCCCCTTGACGAGCTCGTCGCCGTCCCACTTCATCGACGTCACGTCCGTGTAGCCCCAGCCCTTCTCCGTGTCCGCCTCGTCGTCCCGCAAATGGCCGCCGGACTCCTTGAAGAACGTCGACCGGTCGTTGCGGAACGCGTTCCAGTAGAGGTGAAAGCGCAGCTCGGCGACCGGGACGTCCGACGGGTTCGTCCACTTGAGAGTCTCGCGCCCGTCGACCGTCTTCCTGTCCTGATCCAGCGACACCTCGATCGAGTAATCGACGATTTTTCTCGGGCGGTCGAGGGCTGCGGCGGGCGCGGTGAAAAAGAGCGCCGCGAAGAGGCAGACGAGACGGGTCTTCATCGGGCGGCACGGATCATAGCCGAGCGGTAAACTCGCTCGATGGCGCGCGGCGACCTCGTCGCCCTCACGGGGGGCACCGGCTTCGTGGGCAGCCACGTGGCCGACGCGCTCCTCGCGGCGGGCTACCGCGTGCGCGCGCTAGCGCGCCGTCCCGATGACCCCGGCTGGCTGAAAGGCACCGCGGCCGAGATCGTGCCCGGCGACGTGAGGAGGCCGGAGACGCTCGAGGCGCTGGTCTCGGGGGCGGCGGCCGTCGTGCACGCGGCGGGGAAGACGTCGGCGCGAAACGAGGCCGAGTACATGGGGGCGAACGCGCGCGGCACGGCGAACGTCGTCAAGGCAGCGCGAAGGGTGGCGCCGGGGGCGCACGTCGTCCTCGTTTCTTCCCAGGCCGCCGGTGGTCCGAGCCTTGACGGCGCGCCCGTGCGCGCGGGCGACTCGCCGCGCCCCGTCTCCTCCTACGGACGCTCGAAGCTCGCGGGCGAGGAGGCCGTCCGGACGGAACCGGGTCTCGCCTTCACGATTCTTCGCCCGAGCGCGGTGTACGGGCCCCGTGAAACGGCGATCCGAGACCTGTTCGTCGCGGCGTCACGGGGATTCGTGCCGGTCCTCGCAGGTGGAACGCCGCGAATCCAGATGATCTTCGCCGCCGACGCGGCCCGGGCCGTCCTCGGAGCGCTCGACCGGGGAGGGAGAGGCGAGACGTTCTTCGTGGCGCACCCGGAAGTCCTCGAATACCGTGGCATTGCCGAAACGCTCGCGACGCTTCCCTCGCGGCGTCCCTGGCTCGTGCCGATACCCGCCGTGGCGATTCGCGCGGCGGGCTCCCTCGCCGGCGCCTTTTCCGCGCTCGGCAAAGGCCCTCCGGTCTTCAACGCGGAGAAGGCGGACGAGATGCTCCAGAGCGCCTGGATCTGTGACGTCTCGGACGCGCAAGCGGCCCTGGGCCAACCATTTCGAACGGATTTCGCGCTGGGCGCCCGGCTCACCTGGGAGTGGTATCTCGAGCGTGGATGGATCGCGGACCGAGGTGGTAAGATTCCTGTGACAAGGGACGCGAAATGAGACAGCCCCATGGGGCGCGGCCCGCGGCCGCAGAGGATGGATCGATGCCCGTTCGGCCTTCTGTCGTCGCGAAACCCGCTTCGAGCCGCTCACTTTTCGGGGAACAATGAGCAGGAGTGTTCCCGCGCCGCCGGCGAGGCAGGTGCGGTCGGTTCCGTTCATCGAGAAGTGCTTCCAGTACGAGCGCGCCGATCGGGCCCGGCAGGCAGGGCTCTACACCTTTTTCCGCCCGATCGAATCCGCCCAGGACCCCGAGGTGACGGTCGGCGGCCGCCGGATGGTGATGCTCGGGTCGAACAACTACCTCGGTCTCGTGAACGACCCCCGGGTCAAGGAAGCGGCGATCCAGGCGGTCCGGAAGTATGGCTCGGGATGCGCCGGCAGCCGCTGGCTCAACGGCACCCTCGATCTCCACGTCCGGCTGGAGGAGCGGCTGGCGGACTTCATGAGGGCGGAGTCGGCGCTTGTCTTCTCGACGGGCTTCCAGGTGAATCTCGGCGTGATCTCCTCGCTCGTCGGCAGGGGGGACGTCGCCTACCTCGACAAGCAGGACCACGCCTGCATCATCGACGGGGCGCGCCTCTCCTTCGGACGCGTCCGGAAGTTCCGGCACAACGACGTCGAGGATCTGCGCCGGATGTTGAAGTTCGACGGTGCCGAGACGAAGGGACGCTTCATCGTGATCGACGGGGTCTATTCGATGGAAGGGGACATCGCGCCTCTTCCGGAGGTGCTCGCGGCGGCGCGGCAGTTCGGCGCCGCGGTCATGGTCGACGACGCGCACGGCATCGGCGTCCTCGGCCGGACCGGCCGCGGGACCGCGGAGCACTTCGGCGTGGAGAACGAGGTGGACCTCATCATGGGCACGTTCTCGAAGTCGATGGCGTCGATCGGCGGCTTCGTGGCCGGAGACGCGAAAGTGATCGACTTCATAAGGCACAACGCGCGCACGATGATCTTCTCGGCCGCGCAACCCCCCGCCTCGGCCGCGGCGGCGCTCGCCGCGGTCGACATCATGGAGCGCGAGCCCGAGCGCCGCGAACGGCTCTGGGAGAACACGCACTTCTTCGCCGATGGGCTTCGGTCCCTCGGGTTCGACACCGGTCTCTCGCAGTCGCCGGTCGTGCCGGTCGTGGTAGGCGAAGACCTCACGGCGCTCACGATGGTGAAGCGGCTGCACGAGGAGGGGATCTTCGTGAACTGCGTGCTGACGCCCGGCACGGCGCCCGGGAGAGCCCTGATCCGCACCTCGCTCATGGCGACGCACAGGCGAGAGCAGCTCGCGCGGGCGCTCGACGCCTTCCACAAGGTGGGCCGCGAGCTGGAGCTGGTTTCCTAGCCGGTCGAGCGGTCGATCCGGAACATGAAGCATCCGTAGGTGCTGTTCCGGGCATACAGGTACGAGACACGCGGGTTCTAGGACGGTTGCCTGCGTCCGCGCGGACCCTTCAGTACCCTTCGCCGTTCGCCGCCGCGACCACTTTTCCTCGATGGACGCGGAACACGATGACGAAGTAGAGAGCCGCAAGGGGGAGGCCGATCGCGAACCAGCCGAGCGCCGTTCGCAGGCCTGCCGGGTCGCCTCCCGCGTTGTGGGCGGTCAGCGAGAGCGCGGCATCCGACATGGACCGCAGCATGACCGGGAAGACGCAGGCCGCGGTCGCCATCGAGAGGCCGGCGAGGAAGCAACACGAGCCCAGGAAC
>JBGPDK010000173.1:0-6819 GCA_041482235.1 Thermoanaerobaculia bacterium
ACCGCCATCTGAAACCGGCCGTCGGCCGCGGTCACGCCCCACCTGTAGGACGCCGTTCCGAGGAGGCGGACGCGCGCGCCGGGCACGGCGTCGCCGGAAGCCGTGACGGTGCGGCCGCGAAGCACGTACGTGGGCCGGATCTCGAGCGCGACGAAACCCGGCTCCACCCATCCCCCTTCGACGCGGACGGTGGATCGCGGCGACATTTCGAGGCCCGTTGCGCCCGCGCTCGAGGCGTACACGCTCATCCATCCGTCGACGACGAGGTCCCATTTGAAGACTCCGCCTGCGACCTTGAGGGCTTCCGGGTTCCACCCGCCGGCCTGCACCTGCAGCGACGCCAGCGGAACAGGCCGGTTGCGAAAATCCACGATCTCACCCTCGATCGCGCGGCTCTTCACGCGGAGCTCGACGTCGGGGGGCGTGCCGTCGCGGAAGACGGGGTCCACCTTGACCTCGAACGCGCGCGTGAAGTGCGGCCGGTCCGCGCTGACCGTCACGTTCCACCAGCCGTCGCGCGGCAGGGCTCCTTCGAATGTCCCGTCCGTCTTCGTCGCGAACGTGACGGAGACGAGACCGTCGCGATCCGTAAAGGTGACCCGTGCGGAGAGGCGCTTCTTTCCGAGGAAGAGCGTGCCGCGAAACGCGCTCGAGCCGAGCCGCACCTCTCGGACGCCTTCCGTTCCATCCCACTCGAAGGGCTTCTCGTCCGCGTACCAGCCCTCGTCCGCCGCCGTCACGACCCGCACGCGATAGCGGCCGCCGCGGCGGATGGCACGGGTCTCCCACGTGCCGTCGGCGCCGACCGGGCCTTCGTCGACCGGCTTGCGCCCGTCCGCGGATTCCTCGAGAAGCTGAACGCGCCAGCCGCCCGCCCGCGGGTCGACGGGCGGAGAGACCCGGACCGAAAAGGCTGCCCGCGGTTCTGCCGCGGCGGCGGCCAGCGCGAGGACGAGCCAGAACTGCGAGGGCATCTGCACGAGGTATACGCCTGCCGTGCGTGCCATGTCGCGGATCTCCCTCCGCTCTCTACAATCGGCGCCTTGAGCGAAGTCGTCGAGGTCTGCCGCGAGGACGCCGAGGACGCGGTCCGGATCGTCTCGGCGCTGCTGCGCCGGGGCGAGGGCGGCGAGGCCTTCCGCGAAAGGCGGCGGCGGTTCTCGTGGACCGCGACCGAGGCCGGACTTCTCGCGCCCGCGTTCGCGGAGGAGCGCGGCACGGCCGTGCGCGTCCGGCGCGGCCGCGAGTCGCTTCTCGTCGCCTGCGACGGGGACGGGCCCGAGGCGCTTCGGGAGGCCGCGCGCGAGGCTTCGCGCCGCGCGGGCGGGTCCCCGTTCCTCAAGTCACGGAGTCCGGCTCGGTCTCCCGCCGGGGCCGAAGCGTTCCCGGTCGACGAGGAGGAGCGCGCCGCCCAGCTCGGCGCGGCGCTTCACCGGGCGCTCCCCGACCCGCGCGGGCTGTCGGTCTCGCTCACCGTCGCGCGTGTTTTCGTCTCGCGCGCGGTCGTGACGGCGCGGGAGATCGTGACGTGCGGAACCGTGCAGCGCCTCGAGGCGGGCGGCGTCCTCCGGCGCGTTAACGCGGCTCGGCCGTTCGCGTTCCAGACGTCGGTACCCTGGATCCCGGCGCTCGACCTCCTCGCGCACGCCCTTTCGGACGCCGCGCGGCCCGTGCCCGCGCACCGGGCCGTGGAGGGACGCGTCGACGTCGTTTTCTCGCCGGGCGCCGCGTCCGTGTTCTGGCACGAGGCGGTGGGCCATCCGCTGGAGGCGGGAGGCGGGGAGCGGGGCTCGGTCCTCACGCGCGTCGCGCGGGCCGCCGTCGCGCCTCCCGGCGTCACCGTGACGGCGGATCCTACGCGGGGCGATCTCCCGGGCGCGTACCTCGCGGACGACGAAGGCACCTCCGCCCGTCCCGTCGCGCTCCTGACGGACGGGTGCGTGGACGGCCTCGTGACGGACCGCCGCGCGGCCGGCGGCGCGTCGAACGGGCACGCGCGCTGCGGCGACTTCCGCCGCCCGCCGCGCCCGCGGCTCTCCAACCTCATCGTGGCGCCGGGACGCGCCAGCCGCGACGATCTCCTCGAGGCGTGCGGAAACGGACTCTACGTCCGGGAGATCTCGGCCGGGCACGCGGACCCGGAGTCCGGCCGCTTCACGCTCTTCGTCGAGAGCGCCGATCTCGTGCGCCGGGGCGCGCTCGGCGCGCCCGTGGGCCCCTTCGTCCTCACGTCCGACGTTCTCTCGGCGCTGCAGAACCTCCACGGTGAGAGTGGCGACGTTTCGCACCCGGCGAGCGGGCTCGGGCTGTGCGTCAAGGGAGGGGAAGGCGTGGCCGTGGGCGGAGCATCGCCCGCGATCCTCATTCGCGGCCTCACGGCCGCGCGGGGCCGTTCGTGAGCGCCGGGCGGGACGACCTCCTCGAGCGCCTGCTCGCGAGCGCCCGATGCGACTCCGCGGCAGGCGAAACCGCGGAAGCCTACGACCGCCGCGGGACGTCGATCGAGATCGTCGAGGACGCGGAGGGCTCGCGTCTTTCGGTCGTGACGGAGCGCGGATTGGCTCTGCGCCTCTTCCGGTCTGGCCGCACGGCGTTCGCGGCGTCCCCGCCGGAATCCGCGGACCGCCTTCCGGCCGAGGCGCGCCTGGTCCTCGGCCGGGCGCGGGCGCGCCGCGGGGCCCGCGCCGCGGGGCCCGTCGCGGCCGCGGGCGCTTCCGGGCCGGTCGCCAGCCTCCCGCCGGACGAGGCGTCGGCACGCGCGCTCCTCTCGACATTCAGGAGCGCCCTCCTGGCGGCGGGCGAGGGCGCCGTGTCCCTCACGGAAGCGATCCTCACCGCCGGCGTCCGCACGGAGCGCGTCGCCACGACCGCCGGACGCGACGTCGTCTTCGGCAGCGGAATCGCCACGCTCGTCGCGACCGTGGCCGGACGGACGCCGGCCGGCAGCATGTCGGCGCGCGTCCTCGCATCGGCGTCGCGGCCCGAGGAGTTCTCCCTCGAGCGCCTCGCGCACCATGCCGTGGACCGCGTCCTCCTCCCGCTCCGCGGCCGGCCGCTCGCTCCCGCCCGCGGCGACCTGCTGCTCGACCCGAGTGTCGCGGCCCCTGTCGTGGGCCGCCTTGCGCCCGCCTTCTTCGGCGACGAGGGAGACGTGCTCCTCGCGTCGCGCACGCGAGACGGGCGCGAGGCGTTCGCCGCACCCGCATTTTCCCTCGTCGACGACGCGTCCGCTCCCGGCGGGCCCGTGAAGGCGACGCACGACGGCGAGGGGACGCCTCACGCGCGCACCGTTCTCGTGTCGCGCGGGATCGCCACGGGACGGCTCTCCGACACCGCGGCGGCCGTCCGCCTCGGGCAGCCGCCTACCGGAAACGCCCTGCGGAGCGCGTACACCGAGCCGCCGGCGATCGGCGTGACGAACTTCTTCGTGGATCCGTCGCCCGGTGTCGCGCCGCTGGACCTTCTCCGGGCGCTCGCGCGCGGCTTCTTCGCGGCCGTCCTTCTCTCGCGGCCCGAGGTGAACCTCGCGGCGGACCGCTTCCGACTGCACGCGGCGGGTTACTGGGTGGAGAAGGGGCGCGCGACCGACGCCATCTCCGAGACGCTCGTGGAGGGTCGCCTCTCGGAGCTCCTGCGCTCCGTCGCGGCCGTCGGAGACGACCTCAGGTTCGTGCCTTCCGGCGCTGGCGGCGCGGGATGCCCGACGCTCTTCGTGCCGAAGTGGAAAGGGGCCTGAGGCCTGGCGGGGCTAGCCCACGCCCGGCCCGGCCGGCCGCGGAGTCGGAGTCGGTTTCGGAACCGCGGGCGCGTCCTCTCCGCTGGCCGGGCCCGACGGCACCCGCTGCGGAGGCGCCGGTCCGGCGGGAGACTGCTCCGGGAAGTCCGACGGAATCGGTTCGTTCGCGCGCGTGAATCTCGGCCGCGGCGCGGGAGTGCTCGAGCTGACGGGGGGAACCGAGGTGACGACAGGACCGCCCGGCCCCGGTCTCGCGGCCTCGTTCTCCGGCGGCGGCGCGCCCACCGTCACCGGCGTCCCCACCGTCACGGGCACGCCCACCGGCACCGGAGCGCCCATCGGCACGCGCGCGCCAGCCGGCAGGGGCGCACCGGCCGGCAGGGGCGCACCGGCCGGCACGAGCGCTCCCGGGACGGCGGTCACCGCGACGCGTCCGCGCTGAAAGGAGGTCACGAGGTCCGGCTGCGCCATGTGCTCCGTCGCCGGAAGGGCGAGGAGGTGAAGCCGCCCCTCGTACGACTCGATAAGGACACGGCTCTTCAGGTGCGAGTACGCCGCGAACGGGTTCCGGCGCACGTCGAACAGAGAGTTGTCTTCGCGAAGCGACGTCCTGTACGCGGCGATCGCGGCGGAGTCGTTGCCGCGCCGTTCCTGGCTGTAACCGAGCATCCACCACCCGGCCCAGTTGCCCGGCGTCCGCGAAACGGCCCTGGAAAAAGCCGAGGTCGCGCTCCTCCATTCGCCGCGCGTCGCGTGGACGAGGCCCGCGTTGTAGAGCGGGCGGCCGTTCGTCTTGTCGAGCTTCGCGGCGAGAGCGAACTCGCGAAGGGCGTCCCGCCAGAAGCCGTCTCGCGCGATGAGGCAGGCGAGGTCGTTGTGCAGCGAAGCGTCGTCCGGCGTCTGTTCGAGCCGCGCGAGCAGGTCGAGCGTCGCGCGGTGCTGGGGATTCCCCGGGTCGAGAAAGCCCCGGTAGACGTCCTTGGCGGCGAGGGGCCCGGCGAGAGCGGCGCAGAGGGCGAGCGCGCCGGCGAGGCGCGCGCGGCGATCGGTCATCATGGTGTTCCTTTCATCGGGGCCTGAAGAGGGCGGCCGACGAGCCTCACTTTCCCGTCGCGCGTCTGCACGTCGAAGGCGAGGCGCGTGGCGCCCGTGGCTCTACGGATCTCGACGGCCTGCTTTTTCACGAGCTCCTCGAATCGATCGTAGCGGAGGCGCGAGACGTCCTCGCCGGCCTCCGCGCGCGCCGCGCAATACCGGTCGAAGAGCGCCCTGAGGTCACGCCGCCCGGAGACTTTTACGGGCGCGGGGGCCTCGACGTCGCCCCCGGCGGAGACGGCCGGCCCCTCGGCCGGCCGCACGCGCGCCAGGGGCCGGACCGGACCCCGGCCCTCCTCCCTGGCGATGAGCCGCTTTGCCCACCGTTCGGCCAGGACCGTGAAGCGGGTCTGAAGCGCCTGCACCCGGAATCGCTCCGCCGCCTTCTCGACGGCGGCGTCGCCCATCCGCCTCAGGATCTGCTCCACGTTCTTCCGGGCCGGCACCGGAGGCACTTTCAGATCGCCCGAAAAGAAGCGCTCGTAGTCCAGTTTGAGCGCCGTGATGCTTTGCTCGAGGAGGTCGAGGTCGCGCGTGATCGAGACGGCCATCGGTAAAAAGTAGTCTACATTCGGCCCTCATGGATGCCTCATCCTCGCGGCCTCCCGCCATGGACCGCCTCCTCGAGAGCGCTTCCGGAAAGGCCCTGGCCTCCCGCCACGGACGAGCCCGCGCGAAGGAAGCCCTCCGCGAGGCGGCCGCGCGCTGGCGCGCGGCGGCTCCTCCGGGCGCGGACGCGGCCGAGTCCATCCTGGCCGCCGCCTCCCGGTCCCTCGACGCCCGGCCCCCGGCCGGGCCGCGCCGCGTCATCAACGCGACGGGGGTCCTCCTGCACACGAACCTCGGGCGCGCCCCGCTCGCGGCGGAGGCCGTCGCGGCGGCGGGCCGCGCGGCGGGGTTCTCGACTCTCGAATACGACCTTTCGGCCGGTACACGCGGAAGTCGCGGCGAGCACGTAAGACCGCTTCTTCTCGCGCTCTTCGCCCCGGGGCGCGACGACCTCGACGCCCTCGCGGTCACGAACGCGGCCGCGGCGCTCCTTCTCGCTCTGGACACGCTCGCAAACGGAAAGTCCGTGGCCGTCTCGCGCGGAGAGCTCGTCGCGATCGGCGGGGACTTCCGCGTGCCTTCGATTCTCGCGAAGAGCGGCGCCACGCTTTTCGAGGTGGGCACGACGAACAGGACGACGCCCGGGGACTATGAAGAGGCGCTCGACGCCGGCGCGGCGGCGGTTCTCAAGGTCCGGCCCTCGAACTACCGCGTCGTCGGATTCACGGAGGAGGTGGAGCTGCCGGCGCTCGCGGCCCTCGCGCACGCCCACGGCGCGACCGTGATCTACGACGCCGGGGCCGGCGCTCCCGCGCGCCTCGCGGAGCCCGCGCTCGCGGACGAGCCCGTGCCGATCGAGGCGCTCGACGCGGGCGCCGATCTCGTCTGCTTCTCGGGCGACAAGGTCCTCGGCGGTCCGCAGGCGGGAATCCTGATCGGAAGAACGGACCTCGTCGCGCGGGCGCGGGCGAACCCGCTCGCCCGCGCGCTGCGCCCGGACAAGCTCGTCCTCGGCGCGCTGGCCGCCACGCTCGACCTGTATCTCTCCGGGCGCCGGCTCGAGATTCCTTTTCACCGGATGCTCGAAGCTCCCCTCGTCTCCCTGCGAAACCGCGCGGAGAGGCTCGCGGCGCGCGCACGCGAGGCGGGCTTCGAGGCCGCCGCCGTGGATTCCGTCGCCACGGCCGGCGGCGGGGCGGGTGCCGAGTCCACGCTCGCGTCGAAGGCCGTCGCCCTCTCGCACCCGTCGCGTTCCGCCGACGCCCTCGCGGCGGCGCTCCGCGCGGGAGAGCCGCCCGTCGTCGCGCGCATCGAGGAGGGCCGCGTCCTCCTCGACCTCAGGAGCGTCGCGGAGGCCGAGGACGAGGAGATCGCCCGGGTCCTCGAGGCTCTCGGCGCTTAGGACTTCGTTCAAGTAAACACTTCATCTTTTTTCTTTC
>JBGPDK010000174.1:0-6785 GCA_041482235.1 Thermoanaerobaculia bacterium
AACGCCTCCGAAAAGGGCGCTCGCGGCGGGCTCCTCGCTCGTCGCTTCGGCTTCTATCCGCCGCCCGGCACGGCCGTCGGCGCGATGGCCCTCCTCGGGATCGTGGTCCTCGGGATCGCCGTGCTGAGGCCCGCGCCGCGCGTCGAGGGGCCGGTCGACGTGTTCTTCACGGAAGGCGCGAAGAGCAATGAGAAGGACGCTTCGAAGCCGGCCTCCCAGGAGGCCCCGAGGATCAAGTCCAGGGAAGCGCCGCGGAACGAGATCGCCGCGGCCGCACCGCGTGCGCAGGCTCCGGCGGCGGTGGTTGCTGCCGCGTCGGAAGACCTGACGAAGGACGCCGGGAAGGCTGACGTAGAGAAGAAGCCGGCGGCATCCGAGTCCGCCGTGAACGAGCCTGCGTTCGAAGCGAAGCAGCGGCAGCTCGCGAAGGCCGAGGCGGATACCGATGCGGCGCCGGCCGCGCGGGCTCTCGCGCGTGCGCCCGCCCTTTCCGCCGCGGCCCCGCAGGCCGCAGGCGCCATTGCGCCGGGAGCGCGCGCGAACGCCGGGCCTGTGCGCTCCTGGTCCGTCGCGGTCCGGGGCGAGGGCGCGCGGCGGTGGATGCTGCGCCGCGCCCCGGAGGGCCGGCCCTCGGTCGCTTCCACTCAGGTGTCGGCGTTCCGCGTCACGCTCGATGCGGACGGGCGGGTGACTTCCGTGCGCGCGCTCGACCCGCACCCCGTCCAGCCCGCGCTCCTCGAGTTCGTGCGCGGCCTCGTGTTCGCGCCGGTCGTGACCGTCACCGACGGCATCCTGCGCGACGAGAAGGCGAAGGCTTCCGAACGTGCGGACGGGTTCGCCGAGCGTCCCGCCAAGCAGCCCTTGGAGATCGACGTCGAGGTCTCGTCGCGCTGAAGCGCGTGATTTGACGCGACTCCCGCCCCTCTCTACACTTCCGTTCCCCTTCGGAAGCGAGCCGAAGTAGCTCAGTTGGTAGAGCAACTGATTCGTAATCAGTAGGTCCCCAGTTCAAGTCTGGGCTTCGGCTCCAGTATTCTCGCGGTCAGCCGCCCGGCGCGGCGCACGGCCGTCACGACTCCATTGACGCAGATGCATCACTGATCCTCGTTTTCCGACCGGTGTCTGTATCGTGGGATTCGGAGGCGCCTGTCCGCGTGTCCGTTCCTCTCTGGAAGCGCTCACTGAACCGGCTCGATTCTTCGATCAGGCGGTTCGCGTCCGGCGAGAGCGACGAAGCGTTCCTGGCTCGCCTCTACGTGGAGACGCTGTGCCGCCCTGCCGACGTCGGCGCGCTCGCCGCCGGAATGAGGAAGCTCAACCGTGGTTCCCTTCGCCGCAACCACATCCGCAAGGAAATCGCCTCGTCTTCCGAGTATCGGGCGGCGACGATCGTTCGGGAACGCAGGAACTGGCTCCGGCATGCCCCGGCGCTGGCGACGGACCGGAGTCTCGCCTTGTCTTCTCCCGAAGAGATCTGGCTGGAGCTCACGACGCGCTGCAACATCGTTCCGGCGTGCGCGATGTGCGGATACGCGAGCGCCGCCCCTGAACCCCGTCGCGACATGGATCCCGAGACGTGGCGATCTCTCCTTCCTCTGCTTCGCCGAGCTCGCACCGTCGGTCTCCACGGCGCCGGTGAACCTCTTCTCTACCCGTTCCTCGGCGACCTCATGGAGGCCCTCCGCCCCTCACCCGTGGTCGTCGGCTTCAACTCGAACGGACATCTCCTGACCGCGGCCGTCAGCCGCCGTCTGGTCGAGCAGGGGCTGGGCTGGATCTCGATCTCTCTCGACGCGGCGACCGCCCGGACCTATCTCCGGATCAGAAGACGACCGGATTTCGAGGCCCTGCTTTCGAAGATCCAGACCCTCCGCGAGATCCGGGACGCCGCGGGCAGCCCTCGGCTGCAGATGGAAATCAACATGACCCTGATGAGGCTGAACCTGCCGGAGGCTCCGGCTTTCGTCGAGCTGGCGGCGCATCTCGGGGTGGACAGAGTGATGTTCCAGGAGATCCAGCCGGGCGGGTCACACCGCGTCGTGGCGCCCGACGGCTTCGTCTTCGACTACCGCGAGCAGGAGCTCGCGGGCGAGAGCCGGCGCGACGAGCTCCTGGGCCATGCCCGGGAACGCGCCCGTACGCTGGGCCTGCAGTTCAACTGCGAGATCCTCTATGGATCGCCAGCCCCAGGGAAGGCGTCGGAGGCCCCCGAAGCGACCGAGAGTCCCGCGAGCGTCTCTCCGCCACCTGCGTGCGACGAGCCGTGGAAGAGGCTGCTCTTCGACGTGCACGGGGACGCGTTCGTCTGCTGCATCCAGAAGACGAACGAAATCCTTCTCGGCAAGGCGCCACACGACCCTCTCGAGGAGATCTGGAACGGCCGGAGGGCCCGACTCGTCCGTGAGGCGATGTTCGGGGGGCGCGCCCCGCCCTGTTGCGCCGGGTGTTACCGGACCTCCGGGCGGGGCGAGGAATCCGATCCGCCCGCTTGACCTGCGACTGCCTGATCCTCTGCTCTCTACCCGGCGTCCCGTCCCATCGGCTGCCACAGCTCGATCGGGTTTCCTTCGGGGTCGTGCAGACGCGCGAAGAGGCCGTTCGGATACGGCTCGGGATCGACGTCGACGGTGATGCCGGCCTCGCGGAGCTGGGCGATCATGGCGTCGAGGTCGCGCACGCGGAAGTTGACCATCCACGTCCGCCGTGCCTCGCCGAAGTACGTCGTCGACTCCGGAAACGGCGCGAACACGGTTGGCCCCGCCTCCTGCCGCCAGGGCGCCGCGTCGTAGGTCGGGGGCGCGGACTCGACGCCGAGGTTTTCGCGGTACCAGCGGCTCAACGCGTCGGGATTCCTGGCCAGAAAGAACACGCCGCCGATGCCGTTCACTTTCTCCATGACGCCTCCTCTGTCGGCTGACGCGCGCAACCAGCCTCGCGCATTGTCGCCTCGCGGAGAATGAATCGGCACCGAGGGACCGCCCGACGGTTCGAATGGCGTCGAGATCGGTCTTTTCGCGGCTCGGTATGACCCGCGTCACAGCGAAAAGGCGAATTCCGGCCTACCTTGGGTATGAGCAGGTAGCGGAAGAGATGATCACGATGGCACAGGTATCAATCAGAGGCGAGGCCGCGCGGATCGGGGCGCCAGTCCGCGACGACGAGACCCTGGTCGCCGCGGCGATCGGCGGGGACGATCTCGCCTTCGAGGAGCTCGTCTCCCGCCACAGGCAGACCGCCCTCCGGGTGGCGGCGGGAATCGTCGGGCCGAATCAGGCCGAAGACGTCGTCCAGGACTCGCTCCTCCTCGCGCACCGCGCGCTCGCGTCGCTGAAGGACCGCACGAAGTTCTCGCGCTGGCTCATGGCGATCACGCGGTGGCGGGCTCTCCGCGCCTCACGAAAGGAGCGCCGGCACTCCCTCGGGCATGTTCCGCTCGACGAGTCCGTCCTCGAGACACTCTCCGATCTGGCGAGCGCCCCGCGGCAAAGCGACGTCGGGAACGAGCTCCTGATCGCGGCGCTGGCGAGCATTCCGCCGGAGTACGCCGAGGTGATCCGGTACCACTTTCTGCATGACCTGCCGCACCAGAAGATCGCCGAGTTCCTCGATGTCCCTCTCTCGACCGTCAAATGGCGCTGTTTCCGTGGCAAGGAAATCCTGCGCTGCATGCTATCGCCCGAGCCCACGTGCCCCACGGTGTGCCGCAAGGGCTGCGCGAAGTTTCCCAACGAAAAATAGGGGCGCGGCGGTCGAAGCGGCCGGCATCGCAAAACGTTCCCCGGCGGCCAGAGCGATTGGAGCGGAAGGCTCTGGGCAGGCCGGGCTGTGCGGCTGTCGATTTTCGCTCTGCCGCCGGGGTCCGATCCGTCACCTATAGACTGACCGACCGAACGGAAAAGTCAGTGGTCGGCGCGCTGAGGGCCAGCTACCTTCGGAGTCCCATCCTCTTCGAAGTGCTCTCGATACCAGCGCGCATAGTGGTGCTTCGCCCACTCACGGTCGACCTGGCCCCTGAACATGCCGCTGAGACCCACGCGCGTGCTGGGGTTGACGACGGCCATGTAGATGTGACCGAACATCAGGAGAGGCGCCACCAGAGCCATGGTGATGTGAATGACCCAGGGCAGGAAGTGATTGCCCGGCATCCAGAGAAGCACGCCGGTCACGATGAAGACCGGATAGGTGAGCATGACCATCATGAAGTTCAGCCTCTCGGCCGCGTTGAACTTGCGCTGTTCCGGTAGGACGACCCTCTTGCTGACGGTCGCCGGCCCCATGAGGAAGAGCCACTTCAGGTCGTCGATCGTCCAGGCGAACCCCACCTTGATGTTGTAAATGTGCTTCTTGTAGTCGCGCCAGTTTCTCGCAATGGCAAGGGCCGGGAAGACGGCCAGCGCGCCACCCGAGACCCGGTGGAGGAAAGAGAGGAACGCCCGGGGAACGTCTTCGGAGTGCAGGTTGTAGAAGAGCTTGAGAACGATACCCGTCGTGAAGCACACCAGGAAGGGGACGGCGATCGACCAGTGAAGCATCATCTCCCCTCTGGTGAAGCGCAGGATCTCCCGGACCACCTCCTTTCTCGAGAAATGGATTTGCGCTCCTTCCCCGGAATCGGATACCGCCGTTTCAGCCGCACCCGCGACTGCCGCCTCGAAGACCTCCCATCGGATCTGGTCGGCGGGGACTCCGAGGCCCGAGAGGATCCGCCTCATCCCGTCGATCATCGGCGTCGGGCCGCAGATGTAGAAGAGGGTGTTCACGGGATCGGGAGACGCGAGGCGCAGAAGGGCCTCGTCGATCCGGCCGGAGCGGAATCCGGGGCGGTGGTTTTCCCGTGTCAGGGTCACGCCGACTTTGACATGCGTGTGCTGCCGCGCCAGCGCGGACAGTTCTCCCAGGAAAGGGATGTCTTTTGCGGTCCGCGCGGAGAGGAGAAAGGTGATCGGTCGTGACGGATCGCTGACCAGGGCGTGGCGCAGCAGGCTCATGAGCGGTGTGCAGCCCACGCCTCCCGCGAGCAGTACGAAGGGGCGCTCATCACCTTCCGGATAGACGAAACGGACGGGCGTCTGGTCGTAACCGGACAGCGGCGACGGCGCAAGGGAGACAGCAGGCCCACGGCCCGAGGGGTTCACAGACCTGATCCTCCCGTGGAAAGAAAGTTTGGAACGGAGAGCGGAAGCCCCCCAAGGACGAGGCTCGTCAAAAGGATACCCGTCATGAGTGCTCCTTTCGATCTCCTCATCTTGCTGTCCTTTTCAGGGCCCCGACCTCTCGGCCACGGATCGCCCTCAAAGAAGGTAGTGTCAGGATCTAGCGAACCTGACGGCCGAAGGTGGGCGGAGGGACTTCAGGCCGCCTGTCTGAATTCTCCGTACATCGCCGCACCATGTTCTCGCAGGACGGGTTGATGCGCAAGAGTCTCAGTTACGAGGCAGCCTCTGCTGCTCCTCGAGCCGGCCCAGGAGACGCAGCAGGCCGTCGAGAATCGTGAGCGGGTGGGGCGGGCAGCCGGGAATGAAGAGATCGACGGGCAGCAGGGAAGCGGCGCCGTCGTGCTGCTCGGGATGGCCGGCGTACGGTCCCCCGCTGATCGCGCAGGCCCCCACGGCAATCACGATCTTCGGCGGGGGCACAGCGTCGTACGTCTTTTGCAGCGCGAGCCGCATGTTCTCGGTCACGGGGCCGGTGATGAGGAGGCCGTCTGCGTGGCGCGGCGAGGCGACGTACTGGATGCCGAACCGGCCGACGTCCCAGCCGATCGTTCCGAGGACGTTGACGTCCGAGCTGCATGCGTTGCAGTCGCCGGCGCTCACGACGCGGAGCTTCAGGGAGCGCCCGAACAGCCGAAGGAGCGTCCCTTCGAGCGCGTCCGCGAGCGGTAACGCCTGCCCGCGCACGACGAGGTCTTCGCGCCGGCGGGTCGCGAGCCGGTAGTCGTGTGTAAACGCGATCGCCCCCTCCGGGCAGGCGGCGATGCACTCGACGCAGAAGAGGCACCGGCCGAGGTCGAGCGCCAAGGGACCGTCCTTGGCGATCGCATCGGTCGGACAAACGTCGGCACACGACCGGCACCCATCCGGACACTTCGCGGGGTCGAGCGCGGGCAGCCCGCGAAACCGCTCGGGCATCGGCGGCGGTGTGCCCGCCGGGTACGCCATGGTGCGGTGCCCCTGGTGCGCGCGCGCGAGGAGCGCTTTCAACATGGATTTTCTTTCACAGGTCGTGGCCGCAGTAGGACAGGTTGAAGCTCTTGTTCGAGAGCGGAAAATCCGAGATCCGGCCATCCCTCAGTGCGAGCGCGAGAGCGAACCAGTTGTGGAAAGACGGGTCGGTGATCTTGTAGCGGGAAAAGCGGCCGGCCGCGTCCGTCATCGCGACGTGGCAGATCTCCCCGCGCCAGCCTTCCGTGAGCGCGACGACGAGCGACTCCGGCCTCATCGCCCCGGCCGCGGCGCGCGTCCCGTTCGCCGGCAGGCCGTCGAGCTGGCTCAGGATGAACGAGATCGACTGCTGAATCTCGAGCCAGCGGACGAACGCGCGGGAGTTGACGTCGCCGTGATGCGCGGTCATCACGGGGAGGTGGACGAAGCGGTAGATGCCCGCGGGAAAATCGTGCCTCACGTCCCGCTGGATCCCGCATGCGCGCGCCGCGGGCCCGACGAGCCCGAGGGCCGCCGCGTCGTCGGGGCTGACGGTGCCGGTGCCCTCGAATCGCTCCCTCACGCTCGGCGTCTCCCAGAGCAGCTCCACCGCTTCCGTCACGTCGGCCCGGGCGGCGGTGA
>JBGPDK010000175.1:0-6695 GCA_041482235.1 Thermoanaerobaculia bacterium
GACGCTCCTCGTGAACGGGCGGGACCTTTTCGACAAAGCCACTCCCTCGGCCTCCGGCGCCGCCGCGTGGGCGCTTGCGCGACTCGCGCTCGAGGCGGGCGACCGCGAGCTCGCCCGCGAGGCCCGCGCGGCCGTCGAGGAAGTCTCGTGGCTCATGGTGCGCTCGCCGCACGGCACCGAATCGTGGTTCTTCGCATACGCGACTCTGCTCGAGTTCGAAGACAAGTACGGTTTGCTCCGTCTCGCAGACACCGGCGAAGCGCGACGACCTGCATTGGGGCCGGGGGATAGCGGTTTTTCTTCGAAGGTGAATAAGACGAAAGCGGAGGCAGCACCGGAGCGCGTCGAGGTAACTTCGCCCGCGGGAGAGCTCTCTGTCTCATTCCCTTCGACGCACCGAGCGCAGCGCGGCACGGCGTCACGAATTGCCTTGACGCTGAGGATCAAGGAGGGCTGGCATCTGCAGGGGCCGGACGGCCTGCGCATCGAGGCCTCGGGCGGGTCCCCTCCTGAATTCACTTTCGAAGAACCTGCCGTGCCGTTGCCGTCGAGGTTAGCTGACTCGACGCGCTTGGGCGAAACGGGCTGGACGGGCACTTTCGAAGCCAATCTCTCTTTCTTTCTCCTTCCGTCCGCGGCGCGCGGAACGCGCGACGTCAACGTGGGGGTGCGCTATCGCGCCTGCGGTGAAGGCGCGTGCCGGCCCGAAGCGGTGCTGTCGCTGTCGATTCCCATCGAGGTCGGCTGACTATGAAAAACTCACGGCTCGGGAGGTATTCATGACTTCCTCGAAAGCGATCGCGATCCTCGGCCGAGTCCTTTTGAGCGCGATCTTTCTCGTGTCCGGCCTCGGAAAGCTCGCACACTGGAAGGAAACGGAAGCCTCCATAGCGGGCCGAGGCCTTCCCGCGGCTTCGCTGCTTCTCGTGGGCGCGGTGGTGTTCGAGATCGTCGGCGGACGGGCCGTGATCTCCGGCTTCAAGGTCCGCGCCGGGAGCGTCATCCTGCTCGTGTTTCTCGTCCTGGCGACGCTTTTCTTCCACAATTTCTGGACGTATCCGGAGGCTGTACGGCAGGCGCAGATCGTCCAATTTCTGAAGAACCTCGCAATCGCGGGCGGGCTCCTCACGCTTTTCGCGACGAGCGCGGAGGGGCTCCCTCGGTTAACCTAGACATCAGGTGCATCTACATTCCCCGACGCGTTTCGCTCACGCGTTGCTCATCTGCCTGGCGTGTTCTCCCTGCGCGGCGGGGGCGGCGCCGCCCGAGACCAACGAGGCGCGTGCGGCCCGAGCGCTGCGGGCCCGCGAGGCAGGGGACTTCGCCGCGGCGATTCGCACTCTGGAGGAGGTCGTCAAGGTCGAGCCCCGGCCGGAGTGGCTGGGAGTTCTGGCCGAAACGCTGGCCTGGGACAAGAAATTCGAGGAGGCGGAGAGGGTCTACCTTCGCGCGCTGAAGAGAGTCCCCGGTTCGCGGAACCTCGAAATGGGGCTGGCGCGCGTCTTCGCGTGGCAGGGCCGCTATCCCGGGGCGCGGCTCGCCCTCCTGCGGCTGGTGGATCGGAACCCCGACGACGTCGACGCCCGGGAGTCGCTCGGCCTCGTCGAATACTGGAGCGGAGACTACCGCTCGGCCGCACGGGACTTTCGGCGCGTGCTCAGGAGTCGTCCCGACAGCGCCGAGGCGCGGCGGGGCCTGGCCGGAATCGAGAGTGCCTCTGCCGCGCGGTACGAGGTCTCGACGGCCTTCGGCGGTGACGACCAGCCGTACCGCGTCGGACGTTTCCAGACCCTGGCGTCGGCCTTCTTCGATCCCCTCACGCGCTGGGACGGCACGGTCGGATCGTACGTCCTTCGCGCCGCCGGCCAGGGTGACTCGAACGGCGTCGCCCCTTATGCGCGCCTCGGCCTGGAGACCGTGATTCCGTCCGTCCGCCTGACGATCACCCCGTGGATCGAAGCTCTCCGCTTTCCGGACGGCCGTACGGAGGGGCTCTGGGGAATCGCGCTCCGGCATCCTCTCGGGCCATCCGGAAGCGTGACTGTCCACGCAAGCCGGCAGGAACTGCTGACGGTTCGCTCTTCGATCGACGATCATCCGAGCGTGACGAGCCTCGGCGTGGCGTGGGACTGGAAGCCGCCCTCGGGCTGGCTCGCGCGGCTCGAGGCGTCGCGCCTCCGCTATTTCGACGCCAACGACGGCCTGTCCGCGGATGCGTTCGTCCTCGCGCCCCTCGGCTCTCTCTCGGGATTCGTGTTCTCGGCAGGGCCCGCCGTCGCCTACCAGCATGCAGACGAGAGCCGTTTCCAGCTCGTCAGGACGGTCAGCGTGCCGCTTCCAGGCGGTGGGTTCCGCTACGAGCACACCGGCCAGTACGACCCTTACTGGACGCCCCACCGCCTCTGGGACGTTCGCCTCGCGGCCGTCGTTCAGGGGAACGTGTCCCGAAACCTGACGGCCAAGGTCCAGGCGGATGGCGGCTACGCGCGGGATCAGGCGGTCGGCTTCGGGCCCGGGACCGGATCCACGGCCGTCCCGCCGGCCGCGTTCTCGTTCTTCTTCGAACGCGAGTACCACCCCTGGCGCCTCGGGGCGTCGCTGGCTCTGGCGCTCGCGTCCGGCGCGAGGCTCGAGGTCGGTTACGAGCACCTCTCCACCGTCTTCTACAAGAGCGACACGCTGCATGCGACCCTGGGCGGACGTTTCTGAGATCTTTCACCACCGGCGCGCGAAGCCCGTCGAGAGATGGGAACGGTGGATTCTCGGCCTTCTCCTGTTTCTCGGTTTTCAGAGCGTGCTCTACATGGCGTGGTGGTGGTATCGGCTGGAGCACGTCCAGAACGTCCTCCTCTTCGCGCTGCTGTCGCTCGCGACCTGGTACGGCATCTTCCGGATGATGGTCGGCTGGTACAACGTCTTTCACATCGAGCAGCCCGAGGTGAAGCCGGCGCCCCCCGGCCTTTCCGTCGCGATCTTCACGACGTCGTCGCCGGGCGAACCCTACGAGATGTTCGTGAGAACGCTGGCCGCCACCCGGGAGATCAGGTATCCGCACGTGACGTACCTCCTCGACGACACGCGGGACCCGCGGTTCGCCCGGCTCGCCGCGGAGATGGGGGCCGCTCACCTCGAGCTCATCGGGCTGCCGGGCGCGAAAGCCGGAAAGATCAACGCCGCCCTCGAGGGGAGGGCGGAGGACTTCATCCTCGTCCTCGACCCGGACCACGTCCCGTTTCCGGAATTCCTCGACCGCGTGCTGGGGCACTTCGACGATCCCGAAGTGGGTTTCGTCCAGGTGTCTCAGGCGTACCACAACGCGGGAGAGTCGTTCGTGGCGCGGGGCGCCGCGGAGCAGACGTTCGCCTACTACGGCCCGATTCTCCAGGGCATGCACGGGACCGGAACCGCCGTCGCGGTCGGCGCGAACTGCACGTTCCGGCGCGCCGCGCTCGAGTCGATCGGCGGCCACGGCGTCGGGCTGGCCGAGGACCTCGTGACCTCGATCCGGCTGCACGCGGGCGGCTGGAAGTCGGTATACGTACCGGAAGTCGTGTCGCGGGGGCTCGTGCCCTCCGACCTCGAGTCGTATCTCAACCAGCAGCTCAAGTGGTCACGGGGAGTCCACGACGTCCTTTTCCACGAGTACCCGCGGGCCTTCCGGCGGCTGACCGTGTACCAGAGAATCTCGTACTTCATGATCGGGAGCTACTACCTCGTCGGCCTGACGAGCCTGATCTACTACGCGATTCCGCTCATTTACCTCTTCTTCGGCCGGCACCCGGCGGTCGTCCTGATGTCGGAATTCGTGCAGCACGCGCTGCCCGTGGGGCTGTGCGGCGTCGTCGTTTACCGCTTCATGCAGCGCTGGCTGTGTGACCCGGCTCGCGAGCGCGGCATCCATTGGCGCGGCACGCTTCTCAAGCTGGGCTCCTGGAGCGTCTACCTGAAGGGATTCGTGCTCTCCGTGCTCGGCGTCGCGGTTCCGTATATCCCGACGTCGAAGGAGAAGCGCACCGGAAAGTTCTGGAAGCTGGCACGGGTCCCGCTGCTCCTGATTCTGCTCTCCCTCGCTGCGGTATCGTGGACCGCATACCGGATACTCTTCGTGCTGTCGGAAGGGCAGGTGCGTATCTCGACGGAGGTGACGCTCGGAATGGCGGGTTTTCTGGCGATCAACTCGATCTTCATGGGTGGGAGGCTTTACGCCGCCTGGAAAGACCGTGAGCGGCCAGGAGGATGACGCCGCGCAAGAAATACCAGATCGCGTTTTTCGCCCTGGGCTGGCTCGTCGCCATCGGGGTCGCCTTCCAGCTCGGGCTCAAGGTGGTCGTGACGAGGCTCTACAACGGGGCGGCCGAGGGGTTGAGCGGGGTCGGCCAGGCGATCTCGGACGCCGAGGGCCGCGCGCTCACCGGCGTCCGTCACACGTCGCGAAGCGACTACCTGGAGCCGCTCCGGCCGATTCTGCGGTCGACGGAGGCCCTCAGAAACCCGCCGCGCCGGCTCTTCGGTGCCTACGACGGGGACTTTCCGCAGTCGTTCGACGGGTTCACGAAGCTCGAGGAGGGCATCCGTTACCGGTTCCCGATCATCTCTTTCTACTCGGCCTGGGGCGACAAACCCGAGCAGCAGTTCCCGGCGCGGATGCTTTCGACCATCGACCGGATGGGCTCGGTCGGGATGATCACCTGGGAGCCATGGGTCGTCGATTTCGATCCGGAGCTGCGCAGGAACCTTCCGCCGCGCGCGCAGCGCGAGTACGCCGCCCTCGCCTCGATCGCGCGCGGCGACTACGACTTCTACCTCGTCCCCTGGGCGAGGGCCGCGGCGACGTTCGGCAGGCCGATCTTTCTCCGTTTCGCGCACGAGATGAACGACCCGTACCGTTATCCCTGGGGTCCGCAGAACGGCAACCGTCCGGAGGACTTCATCGCGGCCTGGAAGCACGTGCACCTGATCTTCCAGAAGATGAACGCGAGCAACGTTCTCTGGGTCTGGTCCCCGCACATCTCGATGCCCTGGTTCGAGTACTACTACCCGGGGCCGGAATGGGTCGACTGGGTGGGCATGGGCGTTCTGAACTACGGCGGCGTCGCGTCCTGGTCGCGCTGGTGGAGCTTCCACCAGATTCTCGAGAAGGCGTACCCGGCCCTGCTCAAGCTCGAGAAGCCCCTGATGGTCTGCGAGCTCGGCACGCTCAGCACCGAGGGAGACGTCCTCGAGTGGTACCGCCAGACCTTCTACCACGTCGACCACACCTATGGACGTCTGAAGGCGCTCGTCCTGTTCAACCAGAGCCACGACACGACCATGTCGGCGTACCCGCTTAACTGGAGCATCCTGCAGAGCCCACGCGTGACGGCGTTCGTGGCGGGGGAGCTGGAACGGAAGTCCGTCCAATAGGGTCTGTCTCCCCGTAGTGCATCTGGATCAGCCACCGGAAGGCCCTCGGAGGTGGAAGTAACCGTACAATGACGGGATGCACGTTCGCGGGCTTCTGGTCGTGTCGATGCTCGTCGCGGGCCCGGCGGCGGCGCAGACGGTGCAGACGGTCATCAATGGCAACGTGTTCGCCTCGCCCCAGGCCGTCATCAAAGTGGAGGCCTACGACGCGAACGGGCTCCTGGCGGGGCCGACCACGCCCGGCGCCGGGGGGCATTACACCCTCCCGGTCCAGTCCGGCGGAACGTACCGCGTGCTTGCCTACGACGAGACCGGAACGTACGCCACGAGCTACTACAGCAACGCCAGCTCTTTCGACACTTCGGCGCAGCTCAACCTGACGGCGTCCCTGAGCGGCGTGGACTTCGAGATGGTCAAGGGCTTCAAGGTGTCCGGTAACGTGGTATTCGCATCCGCCGGCACGCCGCTTTCCGGGATGGTGGTCGCCGCTTACAACGCCGATGGAAGCCGGCGCGGGTTCACGAAAACGGACGCGAACGGCGCCTTCGGCCTCGTGGTTCCACCCGGGACGTACCGATTTGCCTCTTATGACGAAAACGCGAAGTACGCGACTTCCTTCTACTCGGGACAGTCGAGCTTCGAGGCCGCCTTGCAGGTTCCCGTGTCCGCGGACCGCGCCTTAGCCGACTTCCGTCTGCCGCTTGCGGCGAGTGTCGCCGGGAGCGCCGTCGACCGCGGGACACGGGCGCCGCTGGCCTCCCTTACCGTCGCCGCGCACGAGCCGGACGGCGCGCTCGTCTACTCGACCACGACCGGCGCGGACGGCCGTTTCGCCATGGCTCTCGCTCCGGGCGCCTACAAGTTCGTGGCCTTCGACGACCTGAAGCATTACGTCGTCTCGTACTATTCCGACGCCGGCAGCTTCGCCTCCGCCCCCTCGTTCCCTCTCGCGGCGGGGCAGCCGCTTTCCGTCGACTTCCTGATGAGCCCGGTCCCTCCGCCGAATTCGAGGACGACGATCTTCGTCCCGGCTGCCGTGAACGTGTCCGGCGTCGGCGGCGCCCATTTCCAGACGGACGTCTGGGTCACGAACACGTCGGCCTCCCCGATCGCGCTCACGGTCACGTACCTCCCGGCCGGCCAGGACAATTCGAACCGTCCGGGCAAGGCGCTCTCCCTCGGCGCCCATTCCCAGGTCGCGATCGCGAACGTCCTCGACAACCTGTTCCAGACGGCGGGCGCGGGGGCGCTGAAGCTCGATTCGGACGCGCCCTTCCTCGCGACGAGCCGGA
>JBGPDK010000176.1:0-6666 GCA_041482235.1 Thermoanaerobaculia bacterium
CGGGACCGCGGGTACGCCGCCGGGGCATTCTCCGGGCGGACGACCCTCACGAAACCCCTGCAAACATGGTGCGCCCAGGAGGACTTGAACCCCCAACCTTTTGATCCGTAGTCAAACGCTCTAATCCAGTTGAGCTATGGGCGCGCACGCGCAGGACGCGCGAAGAGGGGGACGATAGCGGAAGAGGCGGGGGCTTGCAAGCGGTCGCGGCCCGGCTAACGGCCCTGGTGCGTCAGCTCGGCGAGGGCATGCGCGAAGAGAGCGAAGAGAATGACGAAGCAGACGGCGACGATCAGCAGGTTGAAGAGCCGCGTCCTGACCGCGATGCGCAGCTCGCGTGCCGCGCCGTCCCATTGCACGTGCATGAGGGAAAGCAGGTTCAGCGCGAGCGCGGCGATGGGACCGCCCGCCAGGATGAGGGGCGACACGAAGTGCCAGACGGGCATGCGGTCCACGCGCGCGAGCCAGTCCTCGAACGCCGCGAACCCGGGCAGCTCGAGCCCGAAGCCATACCGCAGCACGATCCCGAACAGGAACAGGCACGGGACGGCGACCAGGGCGATGCCGAGCCTCGACGAGCGGCGCGCGCCGACGAGCGACCAGCGCAGCTCGCGGCGCGACGCCTCGCCGCTGACGCCTGGAATCTCGAGGTTTTCCAGCCTGGTCGTCAGCTTGGCTTCGTCCATCGGCCTCTCCTTTCGACCCCCTCTCTCAATGCCGCGCGCCCCGAAAGGTTGCGACTCCGCTAGAGAACACTCCTCAGCTTCCCGATTCCGCGCGAGAGCAGCGACTTCACCGTTCCCTCTTTCTTCCCCAGGATCTTCGCGATCTCCTTCAAGCTCTTTTTCTCGAAATACCGGAGCGCGATCACCTCCTGGTACCGCAGCGGCAGACGGACCAGCCCGGCCTGAACCGCAGCGAATTCGGAATTCGAAGCCAGCCGCCGCTCCGCCTCGAGCCGTTCGACCTCCAGGCTGGCCGGATCGACCGGATCCAGCCCGCGCCCCTCCATCATCCGGTCGAGCGATTCGAGGACGACCTTGCCGCGCCGGAAGTACATCCCGATCTCGTTCGCCGCGATGCGGTAGAGCCAGGCCGAGAACGGCACGTTCATCCACCGGTACCGCCAGAGGCCCGAGAGCGCCTTGAGGAACGTCTCGGAGGTCAGGTCTCGTGCCACGTCCCAGAGGCGGACACGGCGCAGGACGTAACCGAAGATCGCCCCGTGGTAGCGCTCGAAGAGGACGCCGAACGCATCCGGGTCCTTCTTCGCACGCTCCAGGAGGACCCGCTCGTCTTCGGGCTCACGGGAGGACATTTCAATCATAATGAGCGCGTCGTGGAACGTTGCAGGACTTTCGTCCCCCGGCCGCGTATGAGTGAGCACTAAGCACTAAAGGAGGCTGCAAGGAGTCCATGACTGCCGCGATCTCTCTCCACGGTGTCGTGAAGCGCTTTGGCAAGTTCGCCGCCGTCGACCATCTCGACCTCGAGATCCCGCGCGGCACCACGTTCGGTCTCCTCGGCCCGAACGGCGCCGGAAAGACGACCACGATCCGCATGATCATGAACATCACGAAGCCGGACTCGGGCGAGATCCGCGTGCTCGGCGAGAAGATGAACGACAAACTGCAGGAGCGCATCGGCTACCTGCCCGAAGAGCGCGGCCTCTACCGGAAGATGAAGGTCGTCGACCAGCTCCTCTTCTTCGCCTCGATCAAGAGCGTGGACAAGGACACGGCGATGAAGCGCCTCTCGCCGTGGATCGACTCGATGGACCTTCGCCCGTGGCTCCAGAAGAAGACCGAGGAGCTGAGCAAGGGCATGCAGCAGAAGGTGCAGTTTCTGGGCACGCTCGTGCACGACCCGGAGGTGCTCATCCTCGACGAGCCGTTTTCGGGCCTCGACCCGATCAACGTCGTCCTCGTCAAGGACTTCCTGACGGAGTTCAAGCGGCAGGGCAAGACGGTCATCTTCTCGACGCACGTTCTCGAGCAGGCCGAGAGGATGTGCGGCTCGATCGCGCTCCTTTTCCGCGGCAAGAAGATCCTCGACGGCACGCTGAAAGACATCAAGCACGCGTATCTCGGCAGGGTGCCGCTGCCGCCGCCCGTCGAGCCGGAGCCCGAGCTGGAGAAGATCTTCATCAAGGCCGTGCAGGAGTCGGGCCTCGAGGCCCCCACCGCCGAGGAGCTGAAGTAGCCATGAACGCCAAGCTGCTCGCCATCATCAAACGCGAGTACCTCCAGCAGGTGCGGTCCAAGGCCTTCTGGATCTCGACGTTCCTCATTCCGTCCCTCGGCCTCGGCCTCATCTTCATCCAGGTCGCGCTCAGCAAGAACCTCGTCGCGAAGGGGAAAATTGCCGTCGTCGACCTGTCTGGCCGCCTCTACGAACCGCTTCTCGCCGAGCACCGCGCGCAGCCGGGCGACGAGGAGGAGAGCGCGAAGAAGGACAAGAAGCCCGAGAGGCTCGCGGACGCGAAGACCCTCGAGGACGCGGCGGCGACGCGCAAGCAGACGGTCAAGACACAGCTTCAGTTCACGAAAGTCGACGTGACGCCGGAGACGCTCCCGGCGGTGCGCCACCGGCTCAACGAGGACGTCCAGAAGGGGCGCCTCAAGGCGTACCTCGTCCTCGACGACAGGACGCTGGAGACCGGGGCCGCCGAATGGCGGGCGGAGTCGGTCAAATCCGAGGTCGTCATGCGCCAGCAGATCGCGAACTACCTCTCACGCGCGGCCACGAAGGAGCGTCTGAAGGACCGGGGCGTCGACCCGAAGCTCTACGACGCGGCGCGCGTGCGCGTGGAGCTCGACCCGCACGAGGCGAAGGACGTCGAGAGCGGCGAGAGCGGAAAGAACGTGGGCTTCAACATCGCCGTCTCGGCCACGTTCTTCTTCCTCATCTACATGTCGATCTTCATCTACGGCGCTTACATCATGCGCGGCGTCCTCGAGGAGAAGAACAACCGCATCGTCGAGGTCATCGTCTCGTCCGTGCGCCCCACGACGCTCATGCTCGGGAAGATCCTCGGCATCGGCTTCGTCGGCCTCACGCAGTACTCGGTGTGGGCGTGCCTCGCGATCGCGATCACCGTTCCCGGAGCCGCGGCCGTCATGGGGATGACGGAGGGGATCCCGCACATTCCGGTGGGCACGATCGGGGCGTTCGTCCTCTTTTTTCTCCTCGGTTATTTCCTCTACGCGTCGCTGTATGCCGCGCTTTCGGCCCCGTTCAACACCGAGCAGGAAGCGCAGCAGTTCGTGATCATCCCCGGCATGATGCTCATCCTCACGTCCACGACGTGGTTCTTCGCGTTCAACCAGCCGAACGGCACGCTCGCGACGGCGCTGTCCTTCTTCCCGTTCACGGCGCCGCTCATGATGTTCATGCGCATCAGCGTGCAGACGCCGCCGGCCTGGCAGATCGCTCTCTCGGTGGCCATTCTCGTCCTCACGATCTGGGCCGTCGCATGGTTCGCGGGCCGCGTGTACCGCGTGGGCATCCTCATGTACGGCAAGAAGCCCACGCTGCCGGAGATCTTCCGCTGGGCGCTGCAGGCGGACTAGCGGGGCGCGCTCTCAGGCCGAAAAGAAAGGCGCCCACGCCGTTCGGCGCGGGCGCCATGAGGCGCACCGGGGGAAGGACTCCTAGACGAGCACGGGGGTGAGCACCGGCATCTCCGTCGGCGCCGGGACCGGGACCATCGGGAGATAGGCCGGGTCCCAGATCATGGCGGCGACGGCCTTCGGGATCTCCGCGTCGGGGATCTGCCGCCCGACGCCCGAGTTTCGCGCCTCGGCCACGACGGCCTCGGCGATTCGCGCGCTGATGCGCCGGATCTCGTGCACGGACGGGAAAAGGCTTCCGGAGGCGAGATCCGAGGCTTTCACCTCGTCGGCGAGCCGCTGCGCGGCCACGGCGAACATCCCGTCGGTGACCTCTTTCGCCTCGGCCACGAGGGCTCCCAGGCCGACGCCTGGGAAGATGAAGACGTTGTTCCCCTGGCCGATCGTGATCATGCGGCCCTGATGAGGCACCGGGTCGAACGGGCTTCCGGTGGCGATGAGCGCGCGCCCGTTCGTCCAGGCCACGATGTCCACCGGCTTCGCTTCGCTCTTGCTCGTCGGGTTCGACATCGGGAAGATGACGGGGCGTTCGACGTGCTTCGCCATCTCGCGCACGATCGCTTCCGTGAACGTCCCCGGCTCGGCGGAAGTGCCGATCAGGACCGTGGGCTTCACCGCCCGGACGACGGCCAGGAGATCCCGCGGCGAGCCTTTCTCGAGGCCCATCTTCGCCGCGAGAGCCGCCGGCCATGCGAAGTCCCGCTTGTGGACGTCGCTGATCTCCTGGTCGTCCACGACGAGACCGTGGCTGTCGAGGTTCGCGATGGCGCGAGTCAGGTTCTCGCCCTCGAGGCCCGCGTGCCGGAACGTGTCGCGCAACAGGCGGGCGATGCCGACCCCGGCGGCACCCGCACCCAGGATGACGACGCGCTGGTCCTTGAAAGGAATCCCCGTTGCCCGGCAGCCGGCCATGATCCCGGCCGTGGCCACGGCCGCGGTTCCCTGGATGTCGTCGTTGAAGCAGGCGATGACCTTCCGATAGCGATCCAGAAGGCGGAAGGCGTTGACCTTCTTGAAGTCCTCCCATTGCAGGAGCGCCTTCGGGAAGCGCTTCTTCACGGCCTGGACGAATTCCTCGACGAGCGAGTCGTACTCGGGGCCACGCAGGCGCGGAAGCCGCCAGCCGAGGTAGAGCTCATCCTTCAGGAGCGATTCGTTGTCCGTGCCGACGTCGAGACTGATGGGAAGCGTCTGCGACGGATGGATGCCCGCGGCCGCCGTGTAGAGCGCCAGCTTGCCGATCGGGATCCCCATGCCTCCCGCGCCCTGGTCGCCGAGCCCGAGGATGCGCTCGTTGTCGGTCACGACGATGAGGCGGACGTCGTCGAACGGGGCATTGCCGAGGACCTCGTGGATCCGCCCGCGGTGCGCGGGAGTGATCCAGAGCCCCCGGGCCCTGCGGAAGATGTGGCTGAACTCCTGGCACGCCCGGCCAACCGTGGGCGTATAGACGATGGGCAGGAACTCCTCCACGTGGTCGATCAGGAGCCGGTAAAAGAGGTGCTCGTTCCGGTCCTGCAAAGCCGCAAGCCCGATGAATTTTTCGAGCGGGTCCGGCTTCCGCGAAATATTGGCGTAAATCCGCCGCTCCTGCTGCTCCATGGTGCTCACGGCGTTGGGCAGGAGCCCTTCCAGCCCGAAGTCCTTCCGTTCCTGCGGGTTGAAGGCCGTTCCCTTCGTGTACATGGGATGGCGAAGGAGCCGCGTTCCACGGTAGGGCACCTCGGAAGGCACCGTGCCCCTGGATCCGTATCTGAGCGCAAAGGTTTCCATGTTCTCAAAGCCTCCACATCCAACGTGGGCTCCGGGCCGCCCGGAGGCATGAGTCATTTGCCTCAGGCGTCGTGACGGGCCTTGTCCTACGCGCTGACGCGGAAGTTGATGACGTCGCCGTCCTGGACGACGTAGTCGCGGCCCTCGAGGCGGAGCGTGCCGTGCGTCTTGCACTGCGCCAGGGAGCCCGCCTCGACGAGCGTCTGGAACGGCACGACCTCGGCCCGGATGAAGTGCTTCTCGAAGTCCGTGTGGATGGCGGCGGCCGCCTTCACGGCGTGCGTCCCCTTCGGGATGGACCACGCGCGGCACTCGTCCTCGCCCGCCGTCAGGAACGACATGAGGCCGAGAAGGTCGTAGGCGGCGCGCAGCAGCCGGTCGAGCGCACGGTCCGGAAGGCCCAGGCCCTTCAGGAACTCGGTCTGGTCCTCGGGCGACATCGCGGCGATCTCCTGCTCGATCGGGGCCGAGACCCCGCTGAAGGCGACTTTCGGCTGACCTTTCCACTTGTCGAGCTTCGCGCGTTGGAGCGCACCGGCGAGATCCGGGGCTTCGTCTTCACTCGCGTTCAGGATCACGAGCATCGGCTTGCGCGTCAACAGGCCGAATCCGCGGACGAGTTTCTCCTCGTCCGGCGTCGTCTCGAAGCCGCGCAGCGCTTCGCCCCGATCGAGCGCCGCCCGGAACCGGTCGAGGAGCGCCTTCTCGAGCTCGAGCTCGGGTGTCTTCTTTTTCGCGATGTCCTTCGCGACGCGCTCGAGCCGGTTCGTGACGACCGAGAGGTCCGCGAGCAGCATCTCCGTCTCGAGGAGGTCGAGGTCGCGCGCCGGGTCGACCGAGCCCTCGGGGTGCGGAACCGCGTCGGACTTGAAGCCGCGGACGACGACGGCGAGGCCGTCCATCTGGCGCAGCTCGGGCAGGTTCAGGCTCTGCGAGCCGCCCTTCGTGACGCCCGGAACGTCCACGAACTTCACCGTGGCCGGCGTGTGCTTCTTTGGCTTGAACATCGCCGTGAGCCTGTCGAGGCGTGCGTCGGGAACGTGCGCGACGCCCACGTGCGCCTCACGCTTGTGCGGCGCCGCGGCCGTCACATGGCCGGTCAGAAGAGAGAAGAGAGTCGTCTTGCCGGAAAGCTCGAGGCCGAGGATGCCGAATTCCATGCCGGGATTGTGCCCCGGAACGGCCGCATGCTAGATTCCGCGTCCCTGCTGGCCGAAAAGCGTCGAAGGGGACGTGCCGCGTTCGTCTAGCGGTTTAGGAC
>JBGPDK010000177.1:0-6656 GCA_041482235.1 Thermoanaerobaculia bacterium
CCGACGACGTCGGCGCCCGCGGCGACGAGCGCGGCGAGCGCGCCTTCGGCATCCTCGCCGAAGCTCGTCTTGCCGTCCGCGAGGAACGTCATCGAGGCCACGATCGGAATCCCGGCCGACAGGGCCCGCGCGGCGCGCAGCGCCTCGACGGCCTCGAGCGTCGAGGAGAACGTCTCGAAGGACAGGAGGTCGACGCCTTCCTCGAGGAGGATCCGGATCTGCTCCGTGAAGAGCTCGCGCACGTGGAGGCGCGTGAGCGGCCCGTAGGGCTTCACGAGCTGTCCGAGCGGTCCTACGGAGCCCGCCACGTAGACGTATTCCCCGTCGGCCGCGGCACGGGCGAGGCGCACGGCCTCACGGTTGATCTTCTCGAGCGAGTCCGACCAGTCGAACTTGGAGAGCTTGGCGCGGTTCGCGTCCCACGTGTTCGTGGAGAGCACCTGCGCGCCGGCAGCCACATAGTCGTCGTGGATCTCGCGCACGAGCTCCGGCGCGGAAATCGAGTTCGGCGAGCGGGGTCCCTCCGCCGGGGCCCCGCGCGAGACGAGCAGCGTCCCCATCGCCCCGTCGGCGAGGAGGACTTCGGCCTTGAGCCGCTCCCGAATGTCTCTCTTCATGAAAAACGCCCCTTCGAGGACGAAGGGGCGTCGGAGACTCCGCGCCGTGTTCGGCCTCGATCTCATCTTCCTCCGGCCGCACCTCGCGTCCTGGAGCGGGATTTGGCACCTGGCGTCCGACGCCCGCGGGGGCGCGCCGGACCGGTTGCCGCGGCATCGCAGGGCCCGTCCCTCCGCCGCTCTGGATGAAACCCGGTCAAAGAGCCGCTCGAAGAGTACGGCCCGCCTCCCGCGGCCGTCAAGCGGCGTGTCGGTTAGACTTGGACCCTGACCACATGAGGATCCTCGTCGTCGGTTCCGGCGGTCGCGAGCACGCGCTCGTTTGGAAGCTCGCTCAGGCGCCGGGCGTCACGGACGTTTTCGCGGCGCCGGGGAATCCGGGGATCGCGTCTCTGGCGACATGTCTTCCCATCGGCGTGGAGAACGTCGTCGAGCTCGCGGACTTCGCCGAGTCGATGAAGATCGATTTGACCGTCGTCGGGCCCGAGCTGCCGCTCACGCTCGGCCTCGTGGACGAGATCTCGCGCCGGGGGCTGGCGGCCTTCGGGCCGAACCGGCTCGCGGCCGAGCTCGAAGGCTCGAAGGTCTTCTCGAAGCTCTTCATGAAAAAGTACGGCATCGCGACTCCGGACGCCGTGGTCTGCCAGACGCGCGCCGAGGGTGAACGGGCGCTCAAGTCGTTCGGGCTGCCGTGCGTCTTCAAGGCCGACGGCCTCGCGGCCGGAAAGGGCGTCGTCGTGGCGCAGGAGCCCGAAGAAGCCGAGCGCGCGCTGAAGCTCTTCTTCGAGGATCGCGTTTTCGGCTCGGCGGCCGACCGCGTCCTCGTGGAGCGGTTCATCTCGGGCGACGAAGTGAGCTTCATGGTCCTGTGCGACGGTGAGCGCGCGCTGCCGCTCGCCACCGCGGTGGACTACAAGAGGATCTTCGACGGCGACCGCGGTCCGAACACGGGCGGGATGGGCGCGCACAGCCCGTCGGTGCTGCTCGACGCCGCCACCGCGTCTGACATCCTCGCCTTCGTGGTGCAGCCGACGCTCAAGGGCATGGCGGAGGAGGGCCGGCCCTTCCGCGGCGTGCTCTTCGTGGGCCTCATCCTCGATGAGGGGACGAACCCCTGGGTCCTCGAGTACAACGTGAGATTCGGCGATCCGGAGGCGCAGGCGGTTCTCCTGCGCCTCGACGGCGATCTGCTTCCGTTCCTTCTGGGTTCCGCCCGCGGCCGCTTCGACGAAGGGGCGCAGCTCGCCTGGCGGCGCGAGGCGGCGGCCGCTCTCGTGATCACCGCCGAAGGCTACCCGGGGCCGTTCGAGCGCGGGCGCGCGATCCTCGGGGTCGAGGACGCCGAGGCGATGGACGGCGTCTTCGTGTTCCACGCGGGGACGGCGCGAGGCGCGGACGGCCACCTCGTGACGTCGGGTGGCCGGGTTCTCAACGTGTGCGCGCGCGGGCGCGGCCTCTCGCAGGCCCTCGCGACCGCGAAGGAAGCGGCGGGCAAGATCCGGTTCGACGGCGCCCATTTTCGCCGCGACATCGGGCGCAAGGCGCTCGAGATCCTCATGGAGCGATCCGGCTCGATGTTGCGCTGACGAATCGCGCTACTTATTCGCTGCCTTCGAAGTCGCGGTAGACGGGCGGGGGCCCCGGCGCGTCGAGGAGCGCGAGCGCCGCTCGGAGAATCCGGGTCTGGAGCGCCGGATGGCCCGGTTTTCCCAGGGGATAGCCGAGCGCGTAGGGCACGGAAAGGGCGCGCGGCGTCCCGACCTTTCGCGTGACCTCCTCGAGCATCGTGACGGATGTCGTCGCGATGCCACGCCTCTCGAGCTCGCCCGCGATCAGACCCACGGTCTGATGGCACATGGGTCAGAGCGGGACGAGGAGCGCCACGTCGACGCCGTCCGCCTCGAGGAGCGCGGCGGCCGCGGGCGCCGTTTCCTTCACGAGCCGCCCGGGCGCCGTGATCGAGCCCATGAACGAGAGCGCACGCCCGTTCAGCGCGCCGATCTCACCGCGCGCGGCCATCTCACGCAGCCTCTCGAGCGGGAAGCCGAGATTGCGGTCCTCGCGAAACCCGGTCTGGTCGAACGCGTCGGACTTGTGCGCGATGCCGAGCGCCGCGAGGTTGGCGTTCGCCGGGATCTCGCGGAACGACGCATCGCCGCCCTTCATCCCGGCGTCGAACGGAGCCTGGGACGGAAGGTAAACGCCGCCCGTCGTGACGAGCGCGACGCGCGCCTCGCGAAGCGGCTTTCCCGGGCGCGCGAACGGCACGGGGTCCAGCCCGCGGTAGCGGTACGTCGCCATGAAGAGGCGGTTCTTGAGCGACATGTCCGAGAGGCTCGCCACGGTGGCAGTATGCCGAAATATGATCTCTCTCATGCACGCCCTCGCGGTCACCGCGCTCCTGGCCCAGCTCATCTCCTCGCATGGCGGCCCGCCCGCTCTGGCCGCGCCGGCCGTGACGCCCGCGCCCGCCTTCGCCGTCACGTCCGGCGGCGGCCTCGCGTGGGCCGTGCCGAAGTCGTGGACGCCCGGGCCGTCGTCGGCCATGCGCCTCGCGACGTATTACCTCCCAGCCTCGGCGGGCGATGCCGACCGGCCGGAGCTCGCCGTGTTCTGGTTCGGGCCCGGGCAGGGCGGGAGCATCGACGCGAACGTGGCCCGCTGGTTCTCGCAGTTCGCGGCCTCACCCGGCGACCCGAAGCCCACGCGCAGCCTCACGCGCGTCGGCTCGCTGCCCGTCACGCTCGTGACGGCTGCCGGGAGCTACTCCTCCGGCACGGGCATGGGCGCGGCACCCGCGCCGAAGGGAGGCTACGCGCTGCGCGGCGCGATGGCCGAGGGGCCGAACGGGGCCGTTTTCTTCAAGCTCACGGGCCCGCGCCGGAGCGTCGTTGCGGCCGGGAAGGACTTCGACGCGCTCGTCGCGAGCCTCAAGCGCTGATCCCGAAGGACGCGAGGAAGTACGTCGGACCCGCCTTTCGCGTCACGCCGTGGTCGGGGTTCGCCGCGAGGTGTTCGAGCACCTTGAAGACCGTCTCGGTCTCCTCGGGCGAGCCCAGGGCGGCCGCGAGGCGTTCGGCTGTCCTGAAGACGCCCTTCTGGGCCTCCAGGTCCGCGAGAATCTTCGCCTGCAGGGCGAGCACGAGGGCGGCGGCTTTCTTCCCGGCCTCGACACCGGGCTGGTGGTACGCGTTGATGCCGGCGAGCTGCGCGTAGAGGCCGACCGTCCGCTCGTAGAGCGCGATGAGGATTCCGACGGAGCGCGCGGAGGTGTCCGGAATCGTGAGCGTGATCGAGCCGCGCCCGTTGTCGTAAAGCGCCTTCCGTGTTCCGAGGAGGAAGCCGTGCAGGTAGTCGCCCGACGTGACGCCCCTCTCCACGGCGAGCGACGTCGCGCCCTTCTCGCGGTCGCACGCGACTTCCACGAAGGTCACGAAGAAGTTCGGCACGCCCTCGCGGAGCTGCTGCACGTACGCGTGCTGGTCCGTCGAGCCCTTGTTGCCGTACACGGCGATGCCCTGATGGACGACGTTTCCGGCGAGATCCTTCTCCTTGCCGAGCGACTCCATGACGAGCTGCTGGAGATATCGCGAAAAGAGGAGGAGCCGGTCGCGGTAGGGAAGGACGACCATGTCCTTGCGGCCCTTCCCGCCCGTCTCGCGGTACCACGCGAGGGCCAGCATCGCCGCCGGGTTCCTCGCGACTTCCGGGAGGCGCGTCGCCTCGTCGCAGGCGGCGGCGCCGGCAAGCAGGCCGTCCACGTCGAGTCCCTGCAGAGCCGCGGGCAGAAGTCCGACGGCCGACAGCTCCGACGTGCGTCCTCCCACCCAGTCCCACATCGGGAACCGCGCCAGCCAGCCGGCCTTCGCCGCGACGCCGTCCAGCTCGCTGCCCGCCCCCGTCACGGCGGCGGCATGCCGGGAGAACGCGAGCCCCGCCGCGCGGTAGGCCTCGGCGGCCTCGAGCATCCCGTTGCGCGTCTCCTTCGTGCTGCCGGACTTGGAGATGACGACCGCCAGCGTTCCGGCGAGGCCGGCCGGCGTCGCGGCGATGCGGGCCAGCTCGCGTGCGATGCCGTCGGAGTCCGTGTTGTCGAAGAAGAACGGGCGGAGGGGGTCGGACGGCGAGCCGAGCGCGTCCGCCACGAACTGCGGCCCGAGAGCCGAGCCGCCGATGCCCACGACGAGGACGTTCGCGAATCGCGGGGCCTTTTCGGGCGCGATGCGCCGGGCATGGACATCCGCCGCAAACGCTTTCACGCGCGCGAGCGTCGTCTCGATCGCGCTGCGCGTCTCGGCGTCCGGCGCGCGCTCCGCAGCGCGCAGCCAGTAGTGGCCCACGCGCCGGTTCTCGTCCGGGTTCGCGATCCCGCCGGCCTCGAGCGCCTCCATGGCCGCGAACGCGGCCGGGAAGGCGGCGGTGACGAGCGAGTCGCGATGGAGGGCGTCGTCCGCCAGCGACGTCTTGGAGAGGTCGACGAGGAGCGAGAGCGACGGGACGTGAAGGGAGAGCGCCTGATAGCGCTGCCACGGATGGAGACTCATGCCTTGAAGACTATCCTTCCCGGCGCAGGCGGAGGTGAGGATGGCCGCTCGGATGCGAGGTGCGCTCACTCTCGGGATCGATCTCGGCGGGTCGAAGATCCTCGCGGGCGTCGTGGACGGGGCGGGAAAGATCGTGGGGCGCGGCAAGGTCAGGACTCCGTTCACGAAAGGCGTGAGAGCGATCGGCAAGGCGCTCGTCACCGCCGCGGACCTCGCGCTCGAGGAGGCGGGGGCCGCCCGCGAAAGGATCGACGCGCTCGCGGTGGCGGCGCCGGGGGCCGTGGACGCGGAGAAGGGCATTCTCCTCAGGTCGGGAAATCTCTCGGCCAGGAACTGGGCGATCCTCGACGCGCTCCGCGGGAGCTTTCCGAACGCGCGCCGCCGCCTCGAGAACGACGTGCGCCTGGCGGCCCTGGGGGAGGCGCGGCTCGGAGCCGGCCGCGGCGCAGAGACGATGGTCGCCGTCTGGGTCGGCACGGGCATCGGGGGAGCGGTCATCCGCGGAGGGAAGATCTATGCCGGCCGGAACCGCAACGCGGGCGAGATCGGAATGACGCGCATCGACTTCCGGCGTGTGAAGGCGGGCTCCTTCGAGGGAACGCTCGAGAGCATCGCCGCGAAGGTCGGGATCACGGCGTGGCTGAGGAGGAGGATCGCCGAGGGCGAGAGGACCTGCCTCGAGAAGGCCGTGTCGAAGGCAGACGCGCGGCTCAAGGGCTCCCAGCTCCGCGAGGCCGTCGAGGCGAAGGACGCGCTCGCGCTCCGAGCCCTCGCCCGGTCCGCGAAGGCCGTGGGCCTCGCGATGGCGAACGTCTTCAACGTCCTCTCGCCCGACCTCTTCGTGCTCGGCGGCGGCGTGGCGACGGACGTCGGCGCGTCGTATCTCGCGGACGTCAGGAAGTGGGCCGGCCTGTTCGCCTTCACGCAGGAGCTCGGGACCCTGCGGATCGAGCCGGCCGCTCTCGGAGACGACGCGGGCCTGCTCGGGGCCGCGCTGTACGCGAGGGAATAGCCTCTGGCACAATTGGCCGGGTATGAGCTGTTCCGGCTGTTCCCTCGGAACGTCCACGAATCCCGGCGGCAACTACGTCGGGGTGCGCGTGGCCGACGCGACGGACGGGCGCACGGCGCTCGTCTTCACGGGCGAGGTCGCGGTCAAGCCGGGCGAACGCATCATCATGGAAGCCGAGAACGGCCCCGAGTTCGCCGAAGTCACGACAGCGACCCCCGTCCTCGCGAAGGCGTGCTCGTCGAAGAAGGCGAAGCGCTTCCTGAGGCTCGCGTCCGACTCGGAGTACGCCGACTACGCCGAGAGGATCGAGCTCCAGGACGCGGCCCGCCTCTTCGCCGACGCGGCGGTTCTCGATCTGAATCTGGACCTCCACGTGGTCAAGTGCGCCGTCGGCTTCGACCGGCGTCGGATGACGGTGCTCTACACGTCCGAGAAGAAACCGGAGACGCGGGAGCTCGCGCGCCGGATCGGCGACCGCTTCGA
>JBGPDK010000178.1:0-6654 GCA_041482235.1 Thermoanaerobaculia bacterium
CGAGCGCGCCGGCCTTCACGAGGACCGTCACCGGCGTTCCGGGCGCCGGGGTCTTCTCTTCCGCGCCGAGGGAACGCGACGCGGGCGAAACGAGGGCGAGGGCGAGCACGAGGACGAGCGGCTTCGGCGTCATGCGCGAGAGGCTAGCAGAGCACGCCCCTAGAATGGAGTTCCACATCCGCCACCGCGTGCTCGCTTCGAGTTCGTCGAGGCGTGCGCGCCCGGATTCGGCGAGGCCCTCGAGGCGCACGGCTTCACGCGCGAGAACCGGGCGCAGCTCATGGTCTGCCCGCGCGGAAAAGAGCGCGCCGCGCCGGCCGTGAGCGGGCTCGACGTCGCGGCCCTCGACGCGGCGACGGCGCTCGAGGAGTTCGCGACCTTCCTCGACGTGCAGCGCCGCGCCTTTTCTCTCCCGTCCCCGCGGCCGGCCTCGGAGGAGGACGGGCTCTCCCTGCGGGAGACGCTCGGCGACGGCTGCTGTTTCCTCGGGCGGATCGGGGGCGAGCCCGTGGCCACGGCGATGATCCAGGCCCCTGGGGACGGCCTCACGGAGCTCGTGGGTGTCGCGACTCTCGAGGCGTTCCGCCGGCGCGGCATCGGCGGCTTCCTCTCGTTCGAGGCCGTTCGCGCCGCATTCGCTCGCGGCGCCTCGCTCGCGTTCCTCTCGGCCGCCGACGCGCGTGCCGGCCGCGTCTACGAGGCCGCTGGCTTTTCCTTCGCGGGGCACGCCCTTTTCTACCGGAGCGCCGAGCGCCCCGAGCGCTAGCGTCCCGACGAACACACGGACACGATGTTCTTCGAGAAGGCGCTCGGATGAGTCAATCCGCGCGCCGGTAGACGAGGACCTCGGTGTCTCCGAAGGCGCGCGCGGGGTACCGCGCCACGAGGCGCCAGCGCGCCAGCGCGCCGGGGTCGAGGCTGTTCGCCACCGAGAGGAACCTCCCGAGGCTCACGAGCGCCGTCGCGGTCGTCTCGCGAAGGAGGCGCGGGGAGACGGCGCCGTTGGGCGAGGCCCTGAACCGGAGCGCCTCCGGCGAAACGAGCCCGATGGTGTCGAGGATCCGGGCCCGCGAGTACCAGCCGATGGCTCCGATCTCCGGCGCCACGACGACGTCGGCCGGCCCCGGCGCAAGCGTCTCGACCGCGCGGCGATAAACCTCTTCGCGGCCCGAGGGGTTGTACGGCGAAAAGAGCGCCAGGTGGAGTCCGGCGGTCCCGGCGAGAAGGACGGCCCAACCGCAGCGCCCGGCGCGCCCGAGCCCCGCCGCGGCCCCGCACAGGACGAAGGCCGCGGCGAGCGCGAGCGGTGGGTGGTACCACGGGAAGACGAGCGGATTCCCCAGCGCGAATGCGGCGACATACGCTGCCGAAAAGAGCGCCAGCGCGAGGACGGGGAGTGCCGCAAGGCGGGCCCGGGTACGCACGAGCGTCACGATCACGAGAACCGCGGCCACGGGCGGGAGGACGAAATCGACGGCGACGACCCAGCGGCCGCCCGCGAGCACGGCCGCCTCGCGTGCCGATGCGACGACCAGGAAAGTGTCGGAGAGCTGGGCGAGCGCGTTGCCGGGAGACTCCGCGTACACGGCGCGCTTGGCCGTCACGCTGTGCGGGACAGGCGAGCCGTAGGCCGCACCGAGCGCCGCCGCCACTGCCGCCGCCGGAAGGAGGCCGAAGGCCGCAGCCCGGAGCGGCCAGGCCCCGCGCGCGAGGCGGAGCGCGACGGCGAGCGCCGGGACGAGGAGAACCGCGTCCGGATGGACGAACGCGAGCCCGCCCGCGACCGCGAACGCGGCCACGTCGCGGCCGCGACACGCGAGCTCGAGCGCGGCGAGAAGCCCGAGCAGGTAGAGAGGCGTCTCCATCCCGTACGAGAAAACCTGAAGCGACTCTCGCGGAGAGAGTCCGGCCGCGACGAAGAGCGCGCCGAACACCGGCCCCGTCACGCGCCGCGCGAGCCGGTAGCCGAGGAGCGCGACGAGCGGCAGGCACGCGGCGCCAAGCCCGAAGGCGATGGCCGGGATCGCCGCACCCGTCAGGCGGTGGAGCCCCGCGAGGAGAACCGCGAAGAGCGGCGCGGACGTCCCGAGGACTTTCTCCCCGGCGTTGTAGACGAGCCCGGCGCCCTCGGCGAGGTTCCGGGCGTAGCGGAACGTGATGTATGCGTCGTCGACGAAGCGCGGACCCTGCCGCAGCGCGACGGCCGCGAGGATCGCCGCGAGCGCCGCGGGGAGCGCGAGCTCCGTCGCCCGGAACGGAGCCGGCTCTGATCCGGACGCGACGGGCCTTTGGTCAGCGAATCGGAATGCGATGTCCGATGTTACGGCGGATCAACTCTCCTCGACGCGGAGGGTGTCGAACGCGGCATCCCAAAACACAGGACGCTGCTAGGCTCCCGGCGCGTGACCTCGCGCCTCGTTCTCCGGAGCGGCGACATCACGTCGCTCGACGTGGACGCCATCGTAAACGCGGCGAACGCGTCGCTCCTCGGCGGCGGCGGCGTGGACGGGGCGATCCACCGGGCCGCTGGACCCTTGCTCCTCGCGGAATGCCGTGCTCTCGGAGGATGCGCGGCCGGCGAAGCCCGCATCACGAAGGGGTACCGCTTGAAGGCCAGATACGTGATTCACACTGTCGGTCCCGTCTGGCGCGGCGGCCGTCACGGCGAGCCCGACCTCCTCGCCTCGTGCTACCGGGAGAGCCTCCGGCTCGCGGAGGCGCATGGCGTCAGAACGATCGCCTTCCCGGCCATCAGTTGCGGCGTCTACGGCTACCCCATCCCCGACGCCTGCGCGATTGCCGTCGGCGAGGCACGTGCCTTCCTCGGGGCGCACGGGACTCCGGAGACGATTACGTTCGCGAGCTTCGGGGAAGATGTGTGGCGGGCGTACCGCGCCCTTCTCGACGGACCCTGAGCCCGCCCGGGCGTGCCAGAATCCGTCCCCTGCGATTGAATCTTTCTGAGGGGGTTCCCATGCGTGTGCTTTTCGCCGCCGTCGCCCTGTCTCTCGCGCTCTCGTCCGCCGCGCTCGCCGCCGCGAGCGCCCCGGGCGGGCCGTCCAAGATGCTCACGGAACCCGCGCTCTCGGCCGAGCGCATCGCCTTCGCCTACGGGAACGACATCTGGACCTGCCACCTCGACGGCAGCGGTGTTCAGCGCATCACGTCTGGCCCTGGCGTGAAGATGCGTCCGGCCTTCAGTTCCGACGGCTCGCTCCTCGCATTCACCGCCGAGCTGGATGGCAACTTCGACGCCTATGTCGTACCCGCCGCGGGGGGCGTACCGAAGCGCCTCACGTGGCACCCGGGCCGCGACATCGTCCAGGGCTTCACGCCCGACGGCAAGTCCGTCCTCTTCACCTCGGCGCGCGCCGCCGTCAACAACCGGCACACGCAGCTCTATACGGTGCCCGTCGACGGCGGCCCCGAGACCGCGCTCCCGATCCCGTACGCGGACCGCGCCGCGTACTCTCCCGACGGAAAGACGATCGCCTACAACCCGAACCGCCCTATGCACCTGCAGTGGAAGCGTTACCGCGGCGGCACGGTCTCGAAGGTGTGGCTCTTCGACGTCGCCTCGAACGCGATCGACCGCGTCCCGCAGCCCGCGACGCGCTGCAACGACGTGGATCCGATGTGGCTCGGCGGGGAGCTCTATCTTCGCTCCGACCGCGACGGCGAGTTCAACGTCTACGTGTACGACTCGAAGTCGAAGGCCCTGACGCGCCTGACCGACCACAAGGACTTCCCCGTCCTCTCGGCCGCGGCGGCCGCCGGGCGCATCGTCTACGAGCAGGCCGGCACGCTTCACCTCCTCGATCCCGCCTCGAAAAAGACGACCGACCTTTCGATCACGGTCGCCGGCGACCTTCTCGAGACGCGCCCGCGCTGGGCGAAAGGCGCGAAGTGGATCCGCGACGCCGCCCTGTCCCCCTCCGGCGCGCGTGCCGCGTTCGAGTTCCGGGGCGAGATCGTGACCGTGCCCGCCGAAAAGGGCGACCCCCGCAACCTCACGAACACGGCCGCCGCGCACGAGCGCGCGCCGGCCTGGTCGCCGGACGGCAAGGAGATCGCGTACGTCTCCGACGAGAGCGGCGAGAACGAGCTCGTCGTCCGCGCGCAGGACGGCAAGGGCGCGGCGAAGAAGATCAAGGTCCCCGGCGCGGGCTTCTACGACGAGCTGGTCTTCTCGCCCGACGGCAGGAAGATCGTCCTGACCGACAACTCACTCACGCTCTGGATCGTCGACCTCGCGAACGGCGCCTCGAAGAAGATCGCGTCTGAGCGCCTCTACGCACCGTCGCGCCAGCGGATTCTGCGCGGTTCGTGGTCGCCGGACTCGCGCTGGGTGGCCTACACGCTCTCCGGCCCCACGTACATCCGCACGGCGTTCGTCTACTCCGTCGGGGAAGATAAGTCGTTCCCGCTCACGGACGGCCTCTCGGACGTCTCCGACCCCGTCTTCGACCGGGACGGCAAGCTCCTCTACTTCCTCGCCTCCACCGACGCCGGCCCGCAGCGCAACTGGTTCTCGCTGCAGAACACCGATGCGCGCGTCACGAGCGCGATCTACGTCGCGGCGTTGAAGAAAGGCACGCCCTCGCCCCTCGCGAAAGAGAGCGACGAGGAAAAGGGCGAAGCCGCCGCGAAAGACGGAAAGAAAGAAGAGGAGAAAGAAGATTCTTCGAAAGGTGGCAAGGGCGACCGCCCCGCCGATTCGAAGGGCGGCGACGCGAAGGCGTCCGCCGGAGAAACCAAGTCCCCGAAGAAACCCGAGCCCGTCGTGATCGACCGCGACGGTCTCAACCTGCGCATCATCGACCTTCCGATCCGCCCCGCCGAGATCTCGAACCTCCAGGCTGGGGGCGCGGGCCAGCTCTTCTTCGAGCGCGCCGCCGACGGGAAGACCTCCGTGCAGCGCTTCGACTTCAAGGACCGCAAGACCGAGTCGATCGTCCCCGACGTCGACGACTACCTCGTCTCCTTCGACGGCAGGAAGATCCTCTTCAGCGAGAGGGAGTCGCCGCAGAGCGAGTCGCCGCGGAAGGTGTCGTGGTCCATCGTCGCGTCCTCCGGCAAGAAGGCCGACGTGAAAGAAGGGCCGGGTGGCAAGCCCTCGGACGGCAAGCTCAAGCTCGACGCGATCCAGGTGCGCGTCGACCCGCGCGCGGAGTGGCCCGAGATCTTCGACGAGGCCTGGCGCGTCAACCGCGACTACTTCTACGACCCGAAGATGCACGGCCGCGACTGGCCCGCGATGAAGGCGAAGTACGCCCCCTTCCTCCCGTACCTCTCGTCGCGCGGCGACCTCAACCGCCTCATCCAGTGGATGTGCAGCGAACTCGCCATCGGCCACCACCGCAACACGCCGGGCGAGTCGTTCGCCGAAGTCACGCCGGTGCCGGGCGGCCTCCTCGGCGCGGACTACGAGGTCGCGAACGGACGCTACCGGTTCAAGAAGGTCTTCGGCGGGCTGAACTGGAACCCCGACCTGCGCGCGCCGCTCTCCGAGCCGGGCGTCGAGGTGAAGGCGGGCGAGTACCTCCTCGCGGTGAACGGCAGGGATCTCGCGCCGCCCGAGAACCTCTACGCGCGCTTCGAGGCCACGGCCGGGAAGATCGTCGAGATCACGGTCGGTGGGGCGCCGGACGGAAAGGGCTCGCGCACGGTCAGCGTCGTCCCCGTGGCCGACGAGGCGCCGCTCCGCAACCGCGACTGGGTGGAGAGCAATCTCCGGAAGGTCGAGGCCGCCACGGGCGGGCGCGTCGCGTACGTCTACGTCCCAAACACGGCGGGCCTCGGCCACACGTACTTCAAGCGCTACTTCTACCCGCAGGCGGCCAAGGACGCGATCATCGTGGACGAGCGGTTCAACGGCGGCGGCAGCGTGGCCGACTACTACATCGAGGCGCTGACCCGGCAGCCGATCGCGTGGTGGGCGATGCGCTACGGCGAGGACCTCAAGACGCCGAGTGCGTCCATCCAGGGGCCGAAGGTCATGCTCATCGACGAGACCGCCGGCTCCGGCGGCGACCTCCTGCCGTGGATGTTCCGGCACTTCAAGGTCGGGACGCTCGTCGGCCAGCGCACCTGGGGCGGCCTCGTCGGCATCCTCGGCTTTCCGACACTCATGGACGGCGCGGTGGTCACCGCCCCGAACCTCGGCTTCTGGACGCCGGAGGAGGGCTTCGGCGTCGAGAACGTCGGCGTCCCGCCCGACGTCGAGGTCGAGCAGACCCCGGCGGACGTCATCGCCGGCAAGGACCCTCAGCTCGAGAAGGCGATTGCGATCGCCATGGAGGAGCTGAAGAAGAACCCGCCGCAGAAGCCGAAGCGGCCGGCGTTTCCGGTGCGGTGACCGGCCTGCACCGGATCCGCATCGCCCTCGTTTTCGCCGCGACGCTCGCCCCGGACGCGGCCGCCGCCCAGCCCCTGGTGGAGCGGTACGCCGACATCGGCACGATGATCGTGACAACGTCGCCCTTCACGATGTTCCCGCACGAGAAGCGCGCGCGGGGACATACCTACGAAGGGAAGACGTACCCCGCCGACGTCCACTACAGCGACCGCACCGTGGCGATCTTCGTTCCGAAGGGCTTCCGCGCCGGAGGCGCCACGGACCTCGTCTTCTACTTCCACGGATGGCGCAACAAC
>JBGPDK010000179.1:0-6493 GCA_041482235.1 Thermoanaerobaculia bacterium
CGCTCAAGGGCGTCCACCTGGCCTTTACCGGCATCCTCTCCCGGAGCCGTCGCGACGCGGCCCGTGCGGCTCAACGGGCGGGAGCGATCGTTCACGGCGGGCCCTCGGCAATCACGAGCGTCGTGGTGCGAGGCCGGCCGAACCCCCTTCAGGCCGCCGGCCGGGAAGGCGGGGTGAAGCTCATGGAAATCAAACGCCTGCGCGAGAAGGGACACCGGATCACGCTGGTGAACGAGGCACAGTTCTGGCGGCTCGTGGGACGAAAAAAAACCTAGAGCAGCAGATCGCCGCCGGTCTCGCGAGCGCCGCCTACGGAACGCGTGACGCTCACGCGGGCTGCAGAGCCACCGAGGACCCCACCCACGTGAAGTCCTTGTTGAAATCCACTCCCAGCATCCTGCCGCGCGACAGCCGGCACAGGTTGAGCCCAAGCGTGGGCGTCTCGTCGCCGTCGGGCCGAAAGAACATCATCCTCACCTCGACCTTGACCCCGCCGCCGTCCACGGCGAGGAGGCACGGGTCGTAGGCGATCTTCTCCTGCAGGCACCACGAGCCGCGCTCGCCTTCGGGGATGCGCGCGAGGTCCTCGGGCTTCGGGTCCACGTTCACGCCGCCGCCCGCGAAGGAGAAGAGGGGCTTGAGCACGTAGCGCTCCGTGAGGTCCTTCGGAACGGCGTCCAGCTCGGAGAGGTAAGTCGACTTCGGCACCATCTCGTGCGCGAGGAGCGGGAGCGAGTACTTGGACCACGTCCAGTACCAGTTCGGGTGCGGAACCCACCGGACGTCGAGCTCGTCCCGGAAGTCGAACGGCAGCGCGACACCTTTCTTGATGAGCTCGTCGAAGACGATGCGGTTGTAGATCCGCCGGACCGGAAGGCGGTGCCCGTCCTTGAAGCGAAAGAGCCGCTTCCCTTCCTTCACGAGGCTCCGCGGGTCCACGGCGTCGACGCCGAGGAGGATTCGCGTCGCCGAGAAGTCGATCGCCGTCTTCTGCTTTTCCGGCACGAGGTCGAGGAGGACGACCTCCCCGGGGTCCGCATCGCCGACGATCGTGCGCCTCAGGAGGTCGAGGAAACCGTCCCGCCGAAGGCCGGAGAAGTACGGGCTCCACGTGGCTATCGGCAGGCCGGCAATGCGCCCCAGGGCCTCGCTCCACGCGTCCGACTGAAGCACCTCGAACGCCGACAGCGACGGAAAGCCCTGCAACTCGATGAGCCGCGGAACGAGGCGCCCGCCCTCTCCCTTCACGACCGCGAAGTCCACCTGCGCCACGGAGGGTCGGGCGTCCATGCCGGGCGCGTTCCACGCGTCCGGAATCGCCCTCTTCATGCGAAGGAGCGCCTGGGGCGCCGAGAGCTGCTCCAGGATCGCACGCGCGCCCTCGGCAAGCGCCGCCGCGAGGTCGCAGGTCAAAAAGACCGGCGTCTCGGCGAGACGAAAGCCCGGCTCGCAGCCGGCGCGCCGGACCAGGTCGCGGGCGTAGGCCGACACAAGCTCGTCCGTGAACGCTGCGTTGAAGGCCGCGCGAAACTGCGGATGCATGGGCGCGGAGTCTAGACCCTCTTTTCCTTCCACTTTCCGCGCCGGAAGAGGACCGCGCCGGCGACGGCGAGCGTCGAGAACGCGACGGTAATCGCGAGGAACACGCCGCGCGGCCCGAGGCTGAGGCGCACCGCCAGAAGCCAGGCCAGCGGGATCTCCCAGAGCCAGAAGACGAAGAAGTTGATCACCGTGGGCGTCCACGTGTCTCCCGCGCCGTTGAACGCCTGCACGAGGACCATGCCCCAGGCGTAGAAGAGGAAGCCCGCCGAGATGATGCGCAAGCCCTCCGTCGCCACGGGAGAGACCGCCGCGTCCGCCGTGAAGAGATGGACGAGCGTCCCCGGAAAGAGGAAGAAGCCGAGCCCGACGACGCCGAGGAACGCCATGTTGTAGAGGCCGGCCAGGAACACCGAGCGTTCCGCGCGCTCGGGCTTCTTCGCGCCGAGGTTCTGGCCGACGAGAGTGGCCGCCGCGTTCGACATCCCCCACGACGGCAGCAGCGCGAAGACGACGATCCGGATCGTGATCGTGTACCCCGCGAGCGCCGCGCTGCCGAAGCCCGAGAGTATCCGCACGAGGCCGATCCAGCTCGCGGTGCCGATGAGCGACTGGACGATCGCGCTTCCGGACAGCCTCAGGAGCGCGAGCATCGTCGCCGGATCGAGGCGCAGGTGCGGCCGGCGGATCACCAGGTGCCCCGTGCCGCGCGCCAGAGCGGCGAGCTGGACGCAGACGGCGATCCCGCGGCCCGTCGTCGTCGCGACCGCGGCCCCCGTGACGCCGAGCGCGGGGAACGGCCCGAGGCCGAAGATCAGGCAGGGGTCGAGGACGAGGTTGATCGCGTTCGCGAGCCACAGGACGCGCATGGCGACCGCCGCGTCACCCGCGCCCCGGAAGATCGCGTTGATGAGGAAAAGGAGGACGATGACGATGTTGCCCCCGAGCATCACGGCCGTGAACCGCGAGCCCGAAGCGACGACGTCCGGCGCCGCTCCCATCAAAACGAGGAGCCGCGGGGCGAGGAGCGCGCCGGCGATTCCGAGCGGGACCGCGATGAGGAGGCCGAGCGCGATCGCCTGCACGGCCGTCCGCGCCGCGCGCTCGCGGTCGCGCTCGCCGATCCGGCGCGCGACCATCGCCGTGGCGGCCATCGCGAGGCCGATCGCGAGCGCGTAGATGAGCGCGAGCATCGACTCCGTCAGACCCACGGTCGCGACGGCCGCGGCGCCGAGCTGCGACACCCAGAACACGTCGACGACCGCGAAGACCGACTCGAGCGCCATCTCGAGGACCATCGGGATCGCGAGAAGGATCACGGCCCTCCCGATCGGGCCTTCGGTGAAGTCGCCGTGCGAACCGCGCAGCGCCTCCCGGATCGTCGCGAGGAATCCTCCGGGCGGCGCGGCGGCCGGAACGGGCGCGGACGGGTCGGTCATGGCCGGCGATCCTAGCCCGGCGTGTGGGGATCAGCGCCGCGCGTCCGGCGCAATCTTCGAGAGGATCTCGAGGTAGAGAGCGTCGTCGAGCGCCCTCATTCCTCGAAACTCCTTTCCTCGTACTGCCGCCGGACTCTTCCGAGAAGACTCGCGGGCAGGACGGTGCAGAGGGCTCCGAGGACGAGGAGCGCGGAGAGCAGCGCCGGCGGCTGCGCGAGCCACCAGCCGGCCGCGGCCGCGAGGAGCGCGACGGCGCCGAAGGCGAACATGCCCTTGAGAAGGGCGAGGACGAGCGCGCGAGCCTGTCCCCGCGACGCGAGAATGCCCACGACCGCTCCGAGGAGGCCGAGGACCGAGCCGCCGATTCCTCCGACGAGCGAGATCTGGCGGGACGTGAGCCAGGCGCCTGCCGGCGTGAAGAAGTCGTCGCCGGAACCGAGCTCCAGGAGGCTCAGCCCTCCTAGGATCACGGTCCCGCGGCCGGGGAGGGCGACGTTCACGGCGAGCTTCTCCGGCGACATTCCGGGCTCGGCGGTGAACGGCAGGATGAACGGGCGGAAGCGGAACGTTCCGCCGAGGCTCGCCATCGGTCCGGCCTGCGCCAGCGTCCGGGAGAAGTATCTTCCCCCGCCGGCGAAGAAGCTCCACATCTCGAGATACGCCTGACCTTCGATTCCCTCGCCGCGCACCTCTCCGCGGAGCACGTAGCGCGGAGCCTTCACGCCCGGTCCGTCAATCGTGAAGAGCGGGATCGTGCGCGGCAGTCCGTCAGGGTTCGCCACGCGGAGCGACTCGAAGGCGATGCCGCCGCCGGGGGGCACGACCTCGCCGTTTGCCAGTCGCGCTTCGGCCTTCAGCGCGGACCAGGAAATCTCCCGCACGATCTTCTCGGCGCTCGCCGGTCCGGCGAGCAGAAGGGAGACGAGGCCAGCGAGAGGAATTGCCCTTTTCACGACGCCCCTCCATTTCCTTCCGGTGCTCCCTCAGGAGCGGCTTCCTCGGCGGGCGATCATGTGCCACGCGCGGCACGGAGTCGACGGCCGGCTATCGCGGTGGAACGGTGAAGACGATCTCCTCGGAGACCGGGAGCGGACGCGTGACGGCGAGCTCGGGCAGGCCGAAGGGCCAGAGCGCGAGAAGGCCCGAAGAGGGCAGGCCCGCGAGCCGGAACGTGCCGTCGGGGCGGGAGATCGCGTCTCCTCCGGAGCTCGTGAAGCGCTCTGCGAAAAGCGGAATCTGAACGCCGTCGATCGAGAACGCCGGGGCCCACCTCGGGCGCGGCTGGCCGTCGGCCGAGACGAACCGGACGAGGATCGGCAGAGCCGAGGGCGGGATGACGAGATCCTGCTCATCGTCTCCGGACCAGCGGAAGACGCCGATGCGCCCCCCCGTGTCCCACGCAGCGAGCGGCTGGCCGGAGGGAAATGGATTGGGCAGGACGACGATGCCGTCCGCACCCGTTCTCATGCCCGTGATCACATTCGCGCCGCTCATCGCGCACACCGAAGCACCCGCGAGGGGTTCGCCCCCGGCGTCGAGAACGCGGAGACGGGGCCCGGCGCTCTTCGGAAGGCGGAACTCCAGCTCCTTGTCCCGGGTGCTCTCGTCGACGAGGACCGTTTGCGGAGCGCTTCTCTGATAGCCCTTCGCCGTGGCCGTGATCTCGTATGAACCCTTCTTCAGGGGCGGCAGCGTCGCGAGCCCTGAATCGTCCGTGCCCTGCCCGAAGCTCGGCCCCTGCCGAAGGTCGGTCACGAGGGCCGTGGCGGACGGAATCGGCAGCCCCGACTCCGCGTCGAAAATCCGCACGATGACGCGGTTCGCCGGCACGGCGAAGTCGGCCCACTCGTCGCGCGGCTCGTCGCCCTCGAGTTCAAGGTCCACGGCGAAGGGCTCGAAGCCGGGTCGACGGATTCCAACCTGGTACTGACCACGCCTCACGAGCGCGATCCGGTAGTTCCCGTAGTCGTCGGCCTCCGTCTCGAACGCGAGGCCCGTGTTCACGGCCCAGAAGCGGAGCCTCGCCGCGGCAGGCGTCCCTCCCGCCGTGACGCGGCCGGAGACCTCGAAGGGGCGAATCGCGATCGTCCGGACGGTGGGGCCGGCGCTTTCCACATCCACGGTCAGGGTGTCCGTCCACTTCCCGAGCTTCCAGCGCACCGCGAAAAGCGAAGGATCGAGATCCTTGAAGACAAACTCGCTGTCGAAGGGTTCCTTTCGGGAAGACACGGAAACGCACAGCTCGATCGGAGTCGGTCCGGGAAAGTTCCGCTGTTTCTCGCAATCCAGAAGGTCCAATTCCACGGTTCCGTGGCCCTCGCCCTCCGGCACGCCGAAGCGCAGGCGGAGCGACGGCTTCGGGACCAGCTCGCCGCGCACTGAGAGCGCCCCGCGCTCGGGGACGTCCGGGTGGAGCGGCTTCGCGAGCGTCCACTCCTTCGAGGCGAGCGCCACGGCCGCGGCGCCGGCCGGTACGTCGAGCCAGTACGCGCGGGCAGGCGCCGACTCCCGTACGACGAACACGTCGGGAAGGAGCTTCTTCTCGTGGCCGGAGAGAACCAGGGACAGGTCCTTCGGATCGGGCCTGGCATCCTTCGGAAGCGTCAGCTCCAGCGCGAGCTGCCCGCGGCCGCGCTCGGGCGACGCAGGAGCCCTGATCGCGACCTCCTCGCCGCGCTTCGCGAGAAGGCGCGCAAAGCCGCGAGCCCTGCCGTCCGGACCGAAGACCGACACGATGAGGGCGCCGGTCGGAGGCCTGAACTCGGCCGGCTCCTCGGGCTCCTCGCCGATCTCGCGCGACTCGAACCAGCCCGTTTCGACCTGCACGATCTCGACACGCGAACCCTTTGGCAGCGTTCCGGGCGGCACGAACGCGCGGAACGTCTCGGCCAGAAGGGCCAGCAGCGCGAACACTCCCGAGGATCGTACAGCGCGAGCGCCCGCGCTACGATCCCGCGCCATGATGAAGTCGCTCCGCCGTGCCCCCGTTCGACGCGTCCTCGCTCAAGACGGCGGCCTGAGGCGTTGAGCTCCGGCGACGCCGCCCATACCGGCGCCTTGCGTCTCTTCCGGGCCTACGAGGCGTACAGGCGGGCGTTCGCCGAGATCACGCGGCGCGCGCCGGCGCGCTTTTCGGCACGCCATTGGCATGTGTCGCGCGCCGACGCGTTCGAGCGCCTCGAGCTCTACCGCCGGACTCTGGACCCGGCCGTGACCGACCTCCGTGCCCTTCTGGGCCCGGGGGTGTCCGAGACGACGGTCTGGTCCGCGATGAAGGCGGCGTTCGAGGGTCTCGTCGCGGGCCGCAAGGACGCGGAGCTGGCCGAGACGTTCTTCAACTCCGCGTCGCGCCGGATCTTCCACACGGTGGGCGTCGACCCGCGCGCCGAGTTCGTCTCCGCCGCTCCGGCCGCGCTTCCCGGCGCCGCCTCGGAGCTGCTCGTGACGTTCGACGGCGGGGCCGGGACCGAGGCCGCGCTCGAGGAGGCGCTTGCCGCGTTCCGGTTCTCCACGGA
>JBGPDK010000180.1:0-6467 GCA_041482235.1 Thermoanaerobaculia bacterium
AACCACGCGCCCGCCTCGTGATTGAGCTCGGGGAACGAGAAGGTGCCGTAGGAGTAACCCTTGTCCTCGCGCAGGTTCAGGTTGAGCCGCGTCCCGAAGCCGCCTCCCCATACCGCGTCGGCGAGCCGCAGGGCGTCGTACTCGGCGCTCTTCCGCTTCGGCGCGGGGAGGATCTGAATGACGGCGGTCTGCGCGGCGTCCTGCCGGTCGACGAGGTAGATCTTTCCGGCGGCGGCGGGCGACGGCGCCGGGATCGCCGCGGCCGGCTCGGCGCTGCCGCTCCAGCCGCCGAGGACCTTCTTCGCGAGGGCCTCCGCCTCGGCGACCGTCACGTCGCCGACGAAGACGAGCGCGCTCGAGCCGGGCTTCCACCTCTCGTCATGGAACTTCGCGACGTCCTCGCGGGTGATCGCGCCGACCGTCTCCGGCGTGCCCTGCGAAGGCCGGCCGTAGGGATGCGTCGCGCCGAACGCGAGGATGCGGCCCACGCGGCGCGCGATGGCGTTCGGATCCTTCGCCTGCTGCGCGAGCCCGTCGAGGTGCCGCTTTTTCTGGCGCTCGAACTCGGCGGCCGGGTACGTGGGGTTCTGGACGACGTCGGCAAAGACCTCGAGGGCCGGGGCGAGATTGCGCTTGAGGACCTCGAAGCCGAGCCGGGCCGACTCGCGGCCGGTGACGCCCGCGAGGGCCGTCCCGAGATTGCCGAGGGAGTTCTCGATGTCGAGCTCCTTGCGCGTCTTCGTTCCGGTGTCCATCGTCAGGGTCGCGAGGTGGGCGACGCCCGCCTTGCCGGCCGGGTCGGCGACCGATCCGCACTTCGACGCGAGCGTCACGGCCACCTTCGGCAGCTCCGGCCGCTCGACGACGAGGATCTCGAGACCGTTCGCGAGCCTGGACTTCTTCACCTCGGGAGTGTGAAACGGCTTGTCGGACCCGATGGCGGGCGCCTTCGTCCGGTCGAGCGTCGCCTCGGCGACGCGCCCCGACGCTTCGGGATGGAAGCGGACGAGGAGGCGGTTGCGGTTGTCGAGCCACTTCGCGGCGACGCGCTGGACGTCCGCCGCGGTGACGTGCCGGTAGCGGAGGACGTCGGCCTCCAGCCGGCCCGGGTCGCCGAGGAACGTGTTGTACGTATTCAGGAGGTCGGCCTTCCCCCCGAAGCCGCCGATCCCTTCGAGGCCGGTCACGAAGTCGTACTCCTGCTTCGCCTGCGCGCGGGAGAGCTCCTCGCCCGTCGGACCCGTCCTGGCCAGTTTCGCGATCTCCTCGCCGATCGTCTTCTCGATCTCAGCGAGCGAGGCTCCGGGCCGGGCCGTCGCGATGACGATGAACTCCCCGGCGATCTCGTTCGTGTCGTTGAAGGAATTCACGTTCGTGCAGAGCGGCTTGTCGACGACGAGCGCCCTGTTCAGGCGCGACGCGAGCCCGTCGGTCAGGAGGCGCGCGGCGAGGTTGAGAGGCGCCTCGTCGGCGCTGAAGAACTCGGACGTGGGCCAAGCGACGTAGACACGCTCCTGGGGCACCCGATCGCTGACCTCGACGACCTTCTCGCCTGAGAGCGCCGCGAGGTAACGGCCGGGGCGGTCGAGCGCCGGGCCCGCCGGGATACTCGCGAAGTACTTCTCGACGAGCTTCTTCGCCTCCGCCGGGTCGAAGTCGCCGGTGATCGCGAGCGAAAGGTTGTTCGGCGTGTAGTACGTCCTGAAGAACTCCTTCACGTCGTCGAACGTGGCCGCCGACAGGTCCTCGTGGCTCCCGATGACGGGCCAGGAGTAGGGGTGCTGGGCCGGGTAGAGGTTCTCGAAGATCAGTTTGAACGCCCGCCCGTAAGGCTGGTTCTCGAGCCCCTGCCGCCGCTCGTTCTTCACCACGTCGCGCTGGTGGTCGAGGTTCTCCTTCGTCAGGAAGTCCATCAGCGTCAGGAGGCGGTCCGACTCGAGCCACAGGACCCGCTCGAAGCTCCCCGACGGCACTGTGATGAAATAGTTCGTCCGATCGTTGTTCGTCGTGCCGTTGACGCCCCCTTCGCGAAGGTTGGCGCCCAGCTTCTCGGCGACGTTCAGGTACTTGTCCGGCGAGCCCTTCGAGCCTTCGAACATGAGGTGCTCGAAGAGGTGGGCGAAGCCCGTGCGGCCCGGCTTCTCGTTCTTCGAGCCGACGTGGACCCACTCGTTCACGTGGACGATCGGCAGCTTCCGGTCGACGTGCAGGATGACCTGGAGGCCGTTCGACAGCGTGTATTTCTCGAAGGCGAGCTTCGGGATGGGCGCGTAAGGCCCGGGGGCGGGCGGCGCCGCTTTCCCCGCGGCGAAGGCGGAAGCGGCGGCCAGAGTCAGGACGGCGGCGACCGGGAAAATCGTTCGGCGCATGGATCTCTCCTCGGAGTGCCTTCGGATCGCCCCTCGCTAGTGGCCGACCGCCGCCGGCGTTTTCGCGACCGGCGTCGGAAGCGGGAGGCCCCTGCCTCCGAGGTACGTCTTCCTCAGGAACTCCTCCATGAGGTTGTCGGCAAACCACGAAACGTAGACGCCGTCGATGAAGTACGTCGGCGTCGAGCGCACGCGCATCGCCCAGCCCTCGGCGAGGTCGGCGTGGATTTTCTCGCTCGCCTTCGACTGCAGGTAGCAGGCGCGAAACACCTTCTCGTCGACCTCGTTGGCGACCGCGAAGTCCATCGCGAACGCGTCGACCTGCGGCACGGACATTTCCTCCTGCTTGGCGTACACGTTCGACTTCCAGCGGAAAAAGAGGTCCGCGCCGCCCGGGCCGTCGAAAAAGCAGCGTCCCGCCGAGGAGGCCCGAAACGCCCACGGGTGCGCGCCCGTGAGCGGAAATGACTTGATGTAGCGCCGGACCTTGAGCTCCTTGCCCATCTTCTCGACGAGGTTCTCGAAGTCGAGCGTCCGCTTCTTGCAGTAGGCGCACTGCATGTCGGAGTATTCGACGACGGTGACCCGCGCGTCGGCCGGGCCCGTGGCGGGCGTCCCGGCGAGCTTGATGTTCTCCTTCCGCTGCTCGGCGACCGGGCGCGTCTTGTCCCACCAGCGTCCGAGCACGAGGAGCGCTCCGTCGTCCGCCTTCACCCAGCCGGCCATCGGATAGTTCCCGTATCCGGTGTCGGCCTTCACGATCACCGCCTTCCAGCCCTTGCGGTCGTTCGCGGGATCGAGGATCAGGGAGAACGCCCCGACGAGGTACTGCTTGAGCTTGTTGCGCAATCCCTCGAGGTCGGCTTCGCCTCGGACCGGAGCCGGCTTCTTCGCGCGGTCCTCGTCATACAGCACGTCGCCCACGAGCACGGTCTTCGCGCTGTCGTCGACGACGAGGTAGGCCTGATCGTTCATGCGCGCATCGGCGGTGTACGCCTTCCTCGCCACGGCGAGCCGCGCGCCGCCCCCGAGGACGATCTGCGGGATCGGGTCGATGGTGACCTTCCCTTCGCCCCACGCGAAGAACGCCTCGACCCATTCGAGGAGGGCGTCGTTCTGACCGGGCCGGGCCGGAGACGCGGAGGGGGCGGCCGGCTTCTGGGTCGCGGCCTGCCCCGCGGTTGGGGACGCCGTCGGCCCCGTAGCGGGGGACGCCGCCTGTCCGGCGGCGGGGGACGCCGTCTGTCCCGCCGCGGGGGACGCGGCCTTACATGCGAGGGCGGCGGCGAGCAGAACGGCGGCGAGAACCGTGGCGCGTGTCTTCATGGGGGCGAAGACTAACCTCATTCGCCCCCGGCCTCGAACCGCACGAGCACGTCTCCCGCCGAGACGGCCTGCCCGGCGGCGGCTTCCACCGACGCGACGACGCCGTCCCGCGGAGACTTCACCTCGTTCTCCATCTTCATCGCCTCGAGCACGAGGAGCGGCTGACCCTGCATGACGCGCTCGCCCGGCGCGACGAGGACGCGGAGGACGCGGCCCGGCATCGCGGCTGTGGCGTGCGCGGCGCGGCGGGCCGACCGGCCTCCCGTGGCGGCCAGCGCCCGCGCCGTCAGCTCGTCGAGCAGCTCGAATCCGAACAGGCAGCCCGCCGTATAGGCGCGGACGGATCCGTCGTTCTGGAAAGCGATGCTCACCTCGATCTGCCGGCCGTCCGGCCCGACGAGCGACCACACGCCGTCGCGCACCGCGAGGGCGTCTCCGGACAGAGGGACGCCCTCCAGCGTCGCCTCGAACGAGGGGGCGCCGGCCGTCACGTCGAGCGCGCGGCCCGCCTTGTCGTCGGAAAACCGGGTCCGAAACTTCATTCGCGCAGCCCGAAGGACGCCCGCGCCGTTCTCCACGCACCGGGTCCCGATCCCGAGCCCGGGGCGGCCGGGGGCCGGCGCTTCCTCGCTCCGTCCATCGCCTCGAGGGCGGCCGCGACCATCGACGCGGCAGCGACGTCCTCGGGCGGCCGCTTCGGCACGTAAGACCAGCCATCGAGGAACTGCGTGGAGATGCGATTCGCCACGACGTCCGGATCCTCGAGGAGCGACAGGAAGAAGGGGATCGACGTTTCGATTCCGTCGACCCGCGACTCGGCGAGCGCGCGGCGCATGCGCCGGAAGGCCTCGTCGCGATCGCGTCCCCATGCGACGAACTTCGCGATCATCGGATCGTAGTCGAGCGGCACGACGTCGCCGCCCTCGACGCCGGAGTCGACGCGGATGCCGGGCCCCTGCGGCCTTCTGAGGCGCAGGATGCGGCCGGGCGAAGGGGCGAAGCCGCGCGCAGGATCCTCCGCGTAGATGCGGCACTGGACCGCGTGGCCGCGCGGCGTCGGCTTCTCGTTGAGCGACATCGGCTCGCCTTGTGCGATCCGGATCATCTCGGTGACGAGGTCGACGCCGTACACCATCTCGGTCACCGGATGCTCGACCTGGATCCGCGTGTTCATCTCCAGGAAGAAGAAACGCCCGTCCTTCGCGAGGAGGAACTCCACGGTCCCGGCGGACACGTAATCGACGGACTTCGCCGCCGCGACGGCGACGGCCTCCATGCGGGCGCGAAGCTCGGGACTGACCGCGGCCGAGGGACACTCCTCGAAGACCTTCTGGTGCCGCCTCTGGAGCGAGCACTCGCGCTCGCCCACGGCGATGATGCGCCCGGTCGCGTCGCCGAGGACCTGGACCTCGACGTGCCGCGGGTGCTCGACGAAGAGCTCCGCATACACGGCGTCATCGGCGAAGTAGGAGCGGGCCTCGCCCCGGGCACGCGCGAAGGCTTCGGGGACCTCCTCCGCGCTCCTCACGACGCGCATCCCCTTCCCGCCGCCGCCGGCCGCCGCCTTGAGGAGGAGCGGGAAGCCGTTTTCCCGTCCGAATTCCGCGATCTCCTCCGCGGATTTCGCCGGCGTCGTCATGCCGGGCACGATGGGAACGCCGGCCGCGAGAACGCGCCGGCGCGACTCGGTCTTGCTGCCCATGGCCGCGATGGAATCCGGCGAGGGGCCCACCCACGTGAGGCCCGCCTCCACGACGCTCCGCGCGAAAGCCGCGTTCTCCGAGAGGAAGCCGTAGCCCGGGTGGAGCATCGTCGCGCCGGTCTTCTTCGCCGCGTCGAGGAGCTTGTCCACGACGAGATACGACTCGCGCGCGGGCGCCGGGCCGATCGGAACGGCCCAGTCCGCGAGCCGCACGTGGAGCGCGGCGCGGTCCGCCTCGGAGTAGACGGCGACCGGCGAGATTCCGAGGTCCCGGCAGGCGCGGATGACCCGGATGGCGATCTCGCCGCGGTTCGCGATGAGGAGGCGCGTCACAACGGAATGTTGCCGTGTTTCTTTGGCGGCATGACGTCACGCTTGTTCGCCAGGAGATCGAGCGCCCGGATGAGCCGCCTCCGCGCCGTGCGGGGCGCGATCACGTCGTCCACGTAGCCGCGCCGCGCCGCCACCCACGGGTTCGCGAAGGCGTCCTGGTATTCCTCGACCTTGCGGCGGCGCGTTTCGGCGGGATCGCTCGCGGCCGCGAGCTCGCGCCCGTACAGGATGTTGACGGCGCCTTCGGCCCCCATGACCGCGATCTCGGCGGTCGGAAAGGCGAAGTTGAAGTCCGTCCGGATGTGTTTGGAGGACATCACGCAGTACGCGCCGCCGTACGCCTTGCGCGTGATGACGGTGAGCTTCGGGACCGTGGCCTCGGCGAACGCGTAGAGAAGCTTGGCGCCGTGGCGGATGATTCCGCCGAACTCCTGCTTCGTGCCCGGCAGGAAACCGGGCACGTCCTCGAACGTCACCAGCGGGACGTTGAACGCGTCGCAGAAGCGGACGAAGCGCGCGCCTTTCACGGACGCGTCGATGTCGAGAACGCCCGCGAGATGGTCCGGCTGGTTCGCGACGATCCCGACCGGCTTGCCGCCGAGCCGCGCGAAGCCGACGACGATGTTCTTCGCGTAGTCGGCGTGGATCTCGAAGAGGTCGCCGTCATCCACGACGCGCCGGATGAGTCCGGTCATGTCGTATGGCTGGTTCGGCGAGGACGGGACGAGATGGTCCAG
>JBGPDK010000181.1:0-6355 GCA_041482235.1 Thermoanaerobaculia bacterium
CGATGTGGCGAAGCGGAAATTCCTTCGGGGTGGGCGCCGGCACGAGGCGGCGAGTTTACCGCCTGAGAAGAACGTCGCCCGCGCCGCAGAGAAAGACCGCGACCGAAAGCCAGCCGTTCGCGGCGAAGAACGCGCCGTTCACGCGCGAGAGGTCGTTCTCCGACACGAGGACGTGCTGGCGGACGAGGAAGACGCCCGCCAGCACGACGCCCGCGCCGAAGAGCGGCCCGCCTCCGGCGAGGACGAAGACGCCGTAGAGGAGAGCGAGCGAAATCGCGTGGAAGACCGTCGAGAGATCGAGCGCGCGGCGGGCGCCGACGCGCGCCGGCAGTGAGAACAGGCCGTGCGCGCGGTCGAACGCCTCGTCCTGCAGGCTGTAGATCACGTCGAAGCCCGCCACCCAGAAAAGGACCGAGAGGCCGAGCACGACGGGTATTGCCGCGAATCGTCCGGTCACGGCGATCCAGGCCCCCACCGGCGCGATCGCGAGGCCCAGCCCGAGCACGAGGTGAGAAAGCGCGCTCAGGCGCTTCGTGAATGAGTAGCCGAGGACGATCGCGAGCGCGAGGGGCGAGAGCGCGAGGCAGAGGGGATTCAGAAACCACGCCGCCGCGACGAAGACGGCGGCGGAGAGCGTGCAGAACACGCCCGCGGCCGCCACCGAAACCGCGCCCGCGGGGATCTCGCGGCGCGCAGTGCGGGGATTCTCGGCGTCGACGTCGCGATCCACGATCCGGTTGAACGCCATCGCGGCCGAACGCGCGCCCACCATGGCCGCGAGGATGCCGGCGAGCGTTCGGGAAGGCGGCACGCCGCCCGCCGCGAGCACCGCCGCGAGCAGCGCGAACGGGAGCGCGAAGACCGTGTGCGAGAACGTGACGAGGGAAAGGAACCGCCTCACGCCCCCCCTTTCCACCGAAAGTCGGCCGTCGCGATGCGGACGTCGAAAAGATCCGCGACGCGGAGCAGGTAGGCGTCGAGCATCTCTTCCGCCGTCCGCGCCGCGTAGAAAGCGGGCACGGGCGGCGCGACGATCGCCCCCGCGCGCGTCGCGAGCGCGATGTTCTCGGCGTGCACGAGGGAGAGCGGCGTTTCGCGGAGGCCGAGGACGAGGCGGCGCCGCTCCTTCAGGCAGACGTCGGCCGCGCGCTGCAGGAGGCCGCGCGACGTCCCGTGCGCGATCGCCGCGAGCGTCCCCGCCGAGCACGGCAGGACCGCCATCCCGCGCGTCCTGAACGAGCCCGACGAGATCGGGGCGTCCACGGCGCTCTCGGCGTAGAGGGCGAGCTTCGCGCGCGCCGCCGCGTCGAGGCCCGCGAGCTCGACGAGCGCGGAGACCGAGGAGATCCCCGCGTCGACCTCCGTGCGCGCCACGAGGAGCGCTCGCGGCGAGACGACGAGGTGAAGGCGCTCGACGTCGGGCGAGGCGGTGAAGAGCGCGAGCGCGCGCAGACCGAGGCGCGCGCCGCTTGCGCCCGAGATGCCGAGGATGAGATGGCCCGAGGGGTTCACGAGGGCTCCTTCTCCTCGATTCTCCACCACCTCTCCCGCCGGCCGGGATCGGGAGCGTCAGAAGAAGTTGTCAGGGGCCGACGCATTCGTGCGATCGGGGCAAGTCGCTGAGGCGCCTTGACCTCCAGCGCCCTTGCAAGAAGCGCTGACAGAAGAGACTGACAGTCAGCCTTCTCCGCGCGGAGCCCTCGCGGAGAACAACTTGCGCGGGACGAGCACCTTGGCTCCGTTCGCCGGGCCGGGCACGGGACCTGCGATGCCCGGCGATCGAAAGGAAGTGAAACAAGAATGAAGTGAACGACACGCGCACCCGGGCGCGCCCGGGAATCAGCGGAAGGAACGCACTCGAACCCCGAATGTCCTGAATTTCCACAACGAAACCAAAACTGAAAGGAGTTTCCAATGGCTCTCCGTCCGATCGTCCGCGCTCTCGTCGTGCCCGTTCTCGGGCTCTCGCTCTCCGGCCTCGCGTCGCACCCCGCCGTCGCCGAGGGGGACGCCGCCGCCCCGCACAAGACCGTCAACCTCAACCAGGCGACCTCGGCCGAGCTCGTGCGCCTGCCGCGCGTCGGCCTGAACCTGGCCGACCGGATCGTCGCCCACCGCACCGAGCACGGCCCGTTCCGGCGCATCGAGGACCTCATGGAGGTCAAGGGCGTGGGCGAGAAGTTCTTCACGGCGTTGAAGCCGTATCTCGCTGTGAGCGGCCCCACGACGCTCGCCGAGAAGGTGTCGTCGAAAGGATCGCGTGGCGCCACGGCCAAGGCGAAAAAGTCAGGCACGTCCGCATCGAAGAAGGCGAAGGCCTGACGGAGAGGGCGGCCCGCGCGGAACCAACGCCCGGGCCGCCCGCCTCCCTCGCGAAGGAAGATGAAAATGCGCGGCACCTCCCTCCTCGAGATCACCGCCACCGTCGCGCTTCTCGGGATCCTCTTCGCCCTCGGCATCCCGGCCATGACCGAAATCCTCGCCGAGGAGGGCCTCATTGCGGCGACGCGCGAGGTCTCGGCGATCCTCACCGGCGCCTGCGCGCGGGCCGTGTTCCAGGGCGCCGATGTCGGCGTGAAGTGGACCTCCTCGGGCGGAGACCTCGTCCTCACCGTCTATCAGGACGGGAACGGGAACGGCGTGACGACTGCCGACATTCGGAAAGGGGTCGACCGGCTCGTCGCGGGACCTTACTGGCTGCGCGGCAAGTACCCCGGCATCACGTTCTCGTTCGTGCCCGGCTTCAACGACGTCGATCCGGGCGGCGCCGCGATCGGGAACCTCGCCGATCCCATCCGCTTCGGCGCCTCGGACATCTGCTCGTTCTCGCCGCTCGGCAAAGCCTCGCCGGGCTCGGTCTATCTCTCGAACAAGAAGTGCCGCCAGGCGGCCGTCCGCGTCACGCCCATGAACGCGAAGATCCAGATCTTCACGTGGCACGGCAGGACGCAGAAGTGGATCAAAAGGTGGTGACCGTGTCAGTGGGCGGCAAGCGCCGCTTCGGCCGCGTCGAGCCGCTCGCGCGTGCCGAGGTCGAACCACAGTCCGTCCTCCGGAATCCCGTACGGGACGAGAGCGAACGCACCGTCGTTGGCGCGCACGGAAGGCGCGAGGACGTCCTTCGCCAGTCCGGCGAACCCCGCGGGAATGCGTGCGACGAGCGCCGGGGTCGCGGCCTGAAGGCCTGTGAAGAGCCACGGCCCGGTGGCGATCTTCGACGGGCGCTCTCCGCCGACGGCGACGAGCCGCCCGCGCGCGTCGGCCCAGAGCGGCGTCTCGGCGGAGGGGTTTTCGTTCGGGACGACGGCGAGCGCCGAGACGACTTCGGACCCGTGGCGCGCCGCCAGGAGGCGCCCGAGCGGCAATGTCGTGAAAACGTCTCCGTTCGCGACGCAGAAGGGACCCTGACCGAGAAACCCGCGTTCATGCGCGCGTCGGATGCCGCCGGCCGTGCCGAGGATCTCCTCCTCGACGGACCATGCGACGGGGACGCCCGCATACGACTCTCCGACCCCGCCGCGCAGCTCCTCCGCGAGATGGTGCGCGTTCACCGCGAAGGCATGCGCGCCCTCTCCGAGGAGATGGTCGAAGACGTGGAACAGGATCGGCCGGCCCGCAAGGGGGAGGAGCGGTTTGGGCGTTGCGCGTGTTTCGGGGTGGAAACGCGTGCCGAAACCGGCCGCGAGAACGAGGGCGAGCATCGGGGCTGAAGGATAGCGGCACAATACGCGCCGTGCCGGGTTCGTTTCGCTATCGGCTCTCCGGCCTCCGCGCCCGCGCCCCGAAGAGCGTGGACATTCCCCTCGTGGCCGGCGTGCTCGGCGTCCCGCCTGAAGGGCTTTCTGATCTCGTCCTCGTGCGCCGCTCGCTCGACGCGCGGCAGAAGCCCTCGCTCTTCTGGGACCTCACGGTGGACTTCTCCTCGGAGGCGCCGCTCGCGCCGCGTCTCTCCGCCCCCCTGCGCCTGTCGGAGGCGCCCGCCGCCCGGGGCCCGGAGCTCTTTCTCCCTCCCGTCCCGCGCGCCGCCCGGGCGGCCGTGGTCGGAACGGGACCCGCGGGTCTCTTCGCGGCCCTCGCGCTCGCGGACGCCGGTGTCCGGGTGACGGTTCTCGAGCGCGGCGACCCGGCCGAGGATCGCTATCGCACGGTGACAAAGTTCTGGACGTCCGGCGTTTTCGACCCCGAGTCGAACGTCCAGTTCGGCGAAGGCGGCGCCGGCACGTTCAGCGACGGAAAGCTGACGTGCGGGAAAAGGCACGACAAGGTCGCGGTCGTCCTCGAGACGCTGCACCGTTTCGGCGCGCCCGCGTCGATCCTCGTCGACGCCAAGCCCCACATCGGCACGGACCGGCTCGTCGTCGTGCTCCGCAACATCCGCAAGCACCTTCTCGAGCACGGCGTGACGCTGAGGTTCCGCGCCAGGGTCGTGGATTTCGTGACAGTGGGGCCGGACAACCGGCTCCAGGCGTTGACGCTGGCCTCGGGAGAGGAGATCCCGGCCGAGCTCGCGATCCTCGCCCTCGGCCACTCGGCGCGCGACACGATGGAGGTGCTTCTCCGCCGCGGCGTCGCGATGACGCGCAAGCACTTCGCGATGGGTGTCCGCGTCGAGCACCCGCAGGACGCCGTGGACCTCATTCAGTACGCGCAGGTCTCGTCCGTCTGCGGCGTTGCGCCCGCCGACTACAAGCAGGCGCACCTCGCGTCGAACGGGCGCGGCCTCTACACGTTCTGCATGTGCCCCGGCGGCGAAGTCATCGCGTGCTCGTCGGAGCCTTCGGGCGTCGTGACGAACGGCATGTCGCGCTACAAGCGCTCCTCGGGCTACGCGAATGCGGGCATCGTCGTCCAGACGCGGGACGAGGACTTCGACGCGCTGCCGGGGGAGCCGCTTCTCAGGGGCCGCGACCTGCAGCGCCGCGTCGAGGAGGCGGCTTTCCGGGCGGCGGGCGGCACGTACGCCGCTCCGGCGCTCCGCGTGACGGATTTCCTCCGGAGCCGCACGGCGCGCATCTCGCCGCGTCCCATCCCCGCGACGACGTACGGGCCCGCGGCGGTTCCATGCCTCTTCGACGGCATCCTGCCCGAGCCCTACCTCGACGCCCTCGTCGAGGGCCTGCGCGCCTTCGACCGGAAGATGCCGGGCTTCGTCTCCGACGAGGCCATCCTCCTCGCGCCGGAGTCGCGCACGTCCTCGCCCGTGCGCATCGAGCGCGACGGCTGGTGCGAGTCGCCCACGGTGAAGGGCCTCTTCCCCGCGGGCGAGGGCGCGGGCTTCGCGGGCGGGATTGTCTCGGCGGCGCTCGACGGCCTGCGCGTCGCGCGCCACGCGCGCGCGAAACTCGCGGGCGAGACACTCCCGCCCGAAAAGTCCGCGACGTACACGGGGCCGGAGTATTGAAGCCCATGCGCCGCGTCCTCGTCGGCACCGCCGGCCACATCGATCACGGCAAGAGCGCGCTCGTCAAGGCGCTCACGGGGACGGATCCCGACCGCCTGCCGGAGGAGAAGGCGCGCGGCATCACGATCGACCTCGGCTTCGCGCACGCGGAATGGGACGACACGACGTTCTCGTTCGTGGACGTGCCGGGGCACGAGAGGTTCGTGCGCACGATGGTGGCCGGGGCGCAGGGCGTCGACCTCGTGCTCTTCGCGATCGCGTCCGACGACTCCGTCATGCCGCAGACGCGCGAGCACCTCGACATCCTGAAGCTCCTCGGCCTCTCGGCCGGAGTCATCGCCCGCACGAAGAGCGATCTCGTCGACGAGGAGACCGGGGCTCTCGTCGAGGAGGAGATCCGCGCCCTCGTGAAGGGCTCGTTCCTCGCGAACGCCCCGATCCTCGCCGTCTCGGCGCTCACGGGCGCCGGTCTCGACGCTCTCAAGACGGCCCTCACCAAAGCGGCCCGGGGTCTCGCGCGCGAGGACCGGAGCGGCCGCACGACCCGCATCTTCCTCGACCGCGCTTTCACCATGAAGGGCTTCGGACCCGTCGTGACCGGCACGCTCGACGGCGGGCGTCTCGCACCCGAGGATCCGCTCACGCTCTTCCCCGAGGGCCTCCACGTGCGCCTCCGGCGGCTCGAGGTGCACGGAAAAGAGCGCACCCAGGCCCTGGCGGGCGAGCGCACGAGCCTGAACCTCGCCGGCGTCGAGCGCGCGACGCTGCGGCGCGGCCAGGCTCTCGTCGCGCGCGGAGGCCTCGCGCCCTCCTCCGTCCTCACGGCCGAGGTCACCTGGCTGCCATCCGTCGCGGCCGCCCTCGAAGACGGGGCGCGCCTGCGCGTGCATCTCGGCACGGCCGACGTCGCGGGACGCGTCCACCGCCTGGGGGACGCGGCAGCGGGTGGCCGCG
>JBGPDK010000182.1:0-6319 GCA_041482235.1 Thermoanaerobaculia bacterium
TGAGGAACGTCCCGCGACCAGAGCGTCCACGCGGCGACCGGCACGTCGTCGATCGAGCGCGGCGCGACGACGGGCGGCATCGCGCCCGGAGGGAGCGACGGAATCATCTCGGCGACCTTTGCGTGGACCCTCACGACGGCCTGATCGGGATCCGTTCCGACGAGGAAGCGCACGATGACGATGCCGCCGGAAGGCTGGGACGTCGAGTAGACGTACTCGACGTTCGGAATCTGGTAGAGCGCCTTCTCGAGCGGCGCGATCACGCGGCGCTCCACCTCTTCGGGCGAGGCGCCGGGCAGGCCGGCGAAGACGTCGATCATCGGGACCTTGATCTGCGGCTCTTCCTCGCGCGGCGTCACGAGCAGCGAGAAGACGCCGAGGAGGAGCGAGGCCACCACGAGGAGCGGGGTCAGCTTCGACTCGAGGAAGGCCTTCGCGAGACGTCCGGACGCGCCGAGCGGCCGGCGCGTCATCTTCAGGCGGAGCGCCTCGCGCCGGGTCGCATCCGGCGAGAGCAGGCGCCTCTCCGTCACGGCTTCGGTCCTCCGGCCGCGTGGACGGGCGCTCCGTCGGGCGGGAGCGCGAGGAGATCCACCAGCACGGTCTCGCCTCCGGAGAGCCCGGAGAGGATCTCCACCTTGCCTGAGGCGGAGGTCCCGGTCGTGACGGCGACCGAGCGCGCTTTTCCCTCGGAGTCGCGCACGGCCACCATCGAGACGCCGCCGGCCGGGACGACCGCGCCCGCGGGGACGAGCACCGCCCGCCGCCTGTTCAGGTCGAGGAACGCGCGCCCCGTCAGGCCGGTCGGAACGGTGCTTCCCGAAAGCTCGATCGTCGCGGTGAACGTGTGGCTCGACGGATCGGCGCCGGGCGACATCTCCACGACCGTCCCCTTGAGCTCGGCGGCGATTCCGTCGACGCGCACCGTCAGCGAGCGCCCGATCGCGAGTCCCGAGGCTGTGGCCGTGCTCGCCGGAACGGAGGCGACGAGGCGCCGCCCGGTCGCGGACTCCACGGTGACGAGCGGCCGGCCGGGCGCCGCGAGATCGCCGGGCTCCACGAGGCGCGCGGCGACGCGGCCCGCGAAGGGCGCGGTCACCTTCGATTCGCCCGCGACCGACGAAGCCGCCGAGGCGGCTCCTTCTCCCTGCTGGACGGCGCCCTTCGCCTGCTCGTACTGCATGCGCGCCATGTCGAGCTCGAGCTCCGAGGCCGACCCCGACTTCGCGAGCGCCTCGAAGCGCCGGAAGTTGCGCTCGGCGAGCGCGAGCGCGGCCTGGGCCTGCGCGAGCGCGCCCTTCGCCTGCGCCTCCTGACCCCGTGCCGTCTGCGGGTCGATCTCGACGAGCACGTCGCCGGGTTTCACGGCATCGCCCACGCGCGCCCGAACGGCCACGACGTTCGCCATGACGCGGCTCGAGACGGCGGCCGTCTTGTCGGCGGCCACGGTGCCGTACAGCTCGGCGCGGTCGGGCACGTCCACGGCCTCGGCGACGGCCGTGGCCGCGGACACCGGAGGAAGAGGGAGATCTTTCTTAGAAGGTGAATGCGGACCGGCGCAGCCGGCGAGGACCACCGAGGCGCCACCCGCGGCGAGCAGGCCGACGAACACCTTCGAAGAAATTCCGAATCCGAATCCGATCCTCTTTCCGATTTTCACTCGGTTCCTCCATTCAGAACGCTCTCCGGGCGCCGTCCGGCGCGGACCGCAAGCCGGAATGCGGCGGCATGCGCCTCGGCGCGGGCCATGAGCTCTCGCGTCTCGGCCTCGCGCCGGGACGTCGAAGCGTCGAGCAGATCGAGTGTCTTCACGATGCCGGACCGGAAGCGCTCGTCCGTGATTCTCTCGGCCTCGCGCGCGGCGGCGAGGGCCTTCTTCGCCGTCTCGTGGCGGTCCCGCGCGGTGCGGGCTTCCTCGAACGCCTGCCGGACCTCGAGGCGGGCTCCGTCGGCGGCCTGAAGGACATCCTCTCGCGCCGCGCGGGCGTCGGCGCGCGCGGCGGCCGCCGCGGCGCGGTCGGCGCCGCCCTGGAAGACGTTCCAGGTCGCGACCGCCATGAGAGAGCCGGAAGTGCCGCTCGATCCGAAGGGCTTGTCGCCGTAAAGCTCGCCGCGCGCGACGAGCGCGACCCTCGGCCAGTACGGCGCCCGTTTGACCTTCTCCTCCAGCTCTCCCGCGGCGAGGAGCTTTCGCGCGGCGACGAGGTCGCCCCGCGCCTCGGCGGTCGCGAGCCACGCGTCGACCGGTCCCTCGAGTGCGCGCGGCTCGGGCAGGGGAGCGAGTGTCCACGAGGCGTCGCCCGCGGCGCGCAACCGAAACGCGAGATTCGCGTTCGCGATCCTCACGCGCCCATCGGCCTCGGCCACGAGGTCGTCGATGCGGGAAAGCTCGACCTCGGCCCGGAGCAGATCGGACTTCACGAGCATGCCTTGCTCGACGTAGCTCCGGGCGAAAGCCACGTGGGCCCGTACGGTTTCGCGCGACTTCTGGAGCAGCCCGGTGTACTCCTCCGCCTGCGCGACGGCGACGTACGCCTCCGCCGCGGCGAGCGCCGCCTTGTGCGCGGCCCAGTCGGCCGTGCCGCCGGCCGCGTCGGCCGCGTCCCGGGCCTGCCCGATCCGGCCCGAAAGCTCGCCGCCCGTGAATAATGGAACGGCGATCTCGGCCCGTGTGATTCCCGTGTTGACGGGAGCGGGCTTGTTCGGGTCGGTCGACACGAACTCGGGGAACGAAAAGCTGCCCTGGTTGAGCTTGAAGGCGAAGACCTCGGCCGGGTTGTTCGTCCGGTCATAGAGGGCGGTGAGGTTCACCGACGGCAGCCGGAAGGCCCTCGCCTGGGAGGCGCGCGCCTCGGCGGCCTCGTGCCGGGTCCGGGCGGCGGTGACTTCCCGGGCGTTCTCGCGGGCGCGCTGCATGGCGCCGGCCAGCGTCAGGGGATCCTCAGCCCTGAGAGGGTGCGCCGGGAGGGAAAGGAGGACCAGAAGAACCAGCGGCGTGAAGGGCTTGCATTTCGCGGCCATGTGAACTACTATATAGCCATATGGTGATGAATGTCAAGGGCAGGAATGCCCGATCGAAAAGGAGATCCTCATGACCGTCAACGAAGCGCTCCGTGGAATCGCCGGCTTCTTCGTCCTCGTGTCCGTCGCGCTCGGCTACTTCCTGCACCCGGGCTTCTTCCTCTTCACCGCCTTCGTCGGAGTGAACCTCCTGCAGTCGGCGTTCTCGAAGACCTGCCCGATGATGGTCTTCCTCAGGATGGCGGGCGTGAAGGAGATGCGCGAAGCGCCGAAGGCCGCCTGCTGCGCCGGCGGGGCCGCGTGAACATCGCCGTCTCGTTCCCCGGCGGCGTCGCCGTCGAGGCCGACGTGAAGGGCCAGAAGGTGCGGACCGATCAGCCGCCGCCGCTCGGCGGCGGCACCGCCGCCTCGCCGTTCGACCTTTTCCTGGCCTCGATCGCGACGTGCATGGGCTTCTACGCCCTGCGCTTCTGTCAGGAGCGCGCGATCGCGACGGAAGGGCTCGGGCTCTCGCTCGAGACCGTGCGCGACGAGGCGGAGAAGCGCCTCGCGGCGATCGGCGTCGCGCTCACGCTGCCGCCCGGCTTCCCCGGGAAGTACGAGGGCGCGATCCGCCGCGCCGTCGACCAGTGCGCCGTCAAGAAGCACATGGTCGAGCCGCCCGCGTTCGAGCTGTCCGTCTCCAGAGCGGACGCAGCCGCTTTCGTCGTCCCGCGCTAGGCTTCATCCATGGGCCTGTCGGCTCTCCGCGCGATCGCGTTTCTCGCCGGGCTTCTCGGCTTCAAGGCGGTCGAGGCGCTGGAGCCGCACCATACGCCCACCGCCCCGCTTCGCCAGCGCTGGATCGCGAACCTCGGCCTCGGGCTCGTCAACGGAGGCCTCGTCTCGCTGCTCTGCGCGTCGTGCTTCCTCCTGACGGCGCTGGGCCGGATGCCGGCGGCCTTCGCTCCGCTGCCGCGGCTCTCGTCGAACGTCTGGGTGCAGATCGTCGCCGCGGTCGTGCTCCTCGACCTCCTCACGTACGCCCTTCATCGGGCGTACCACCGGATCCCGTTCCTCTGGCGGTTCCACGTCGTGCATCACACCGATCTCGATCTCGATGTCTCCTCGGCGTCGCGCTTTCACACGGGCGAAGTGCTTATTTCCTCCGTCGCGAAGCTCGGCGCCGTCGCGGTGCTCGGCATTCCCCCGGCGGGGCTCGTCGTCTTCGAGGTCGCGATGCTCGCGTGCGCCCAGTTCCAGCACGCGAACGTCCGGATTCCGGCCCGGCTCGAGCCGATCCTCTGGCGGACCTTCGTGCCCCCGGCGATGCACCGGCTCCACCACGCCCCGAACCGGAGGGACACCGACTCGAACTTCGGGACGATTCTGACGCTCTGGGATTCCCTCCTCGGAACGTTCAATCGCCGCGCGGCCGACGAGCAGGTCTCGTTCGGCATTCCCCAGATGCGCGATCCGAAGGTGCTCTCCCTGGGTTTGCTCGCGGTGCTCCCGTTCCGGCGGAACGCCGAAGTCTGACGCTTCAGTCCTTGTCCGCGAGAATCGCCGACAGCCGGTCCACGATGTCCTTCCCCGCGCTTTTTTCGTAAGGCGCCGCGTAGAACCCCGCAAGGTCGAGGGGCGGGTGCAGCGTGAGGTGGCACTTCCTCAGGATCTTGCCCGGGATCTGCTTGTAGAGCAGGAGCCTGCGGAAGCCGTCCACGCGCACGGGAACGGCCACGGCCTTCGTGCGGTGGAGAAGCTGGGCGACGCCGGGGCGCAGCGGCGCGCCCTTCTGGGTCGTGCCGGCGGGAAAGTGAAGCAGCCAGCCGCTCGCGATCGCCTCCTCCACCTTCGCAACGCCCTCGAAGTCGACCGCCCTCTTCACCTCCTGCCCGCCCTCGCGGAAACTGCGGCGAAACGTGACACCGCCCGCTTTCGTGAAGAGTTGAGTCAGGGGGTTCTGCTTCATCGTCTCCGTCGCGGCCGAGAACCGCATGAACGGGTCTTCGAGAGGAAGGCGATGCCGCACGTACACGACGTCGAAAATCGCCATCGCTTCCATGAAGTACGTCTGGTGATTCGAGAGGAAGACGACGTTCTTCCGCGGGAGCCTGTCGATGATCGCGTCGCCCGTGACCCGGACGCGGTTCAGGAGCCGGAAGTAGGGGATCGTGAAGCCGAGCCCGAGGCTCGTGATGATCCCGCGGCGAAGCCAGCGGTCCGCGAACGTCTGCCCGAGCGTGGCCAATCTGGGGGGATTCTAGATGAGGCCGCGGTCAGAGGCGGGCGGCCTGCTCGATTCCCCAGACGACCATGTCCGTGGACTTCGGCGCGTGGCCGAGGCGGCGCACCATCGATGCGATCTGGCCGCGGTGGTACGTCTGGTGGTTCACGACGTGCCGTACGACGACCCAGAACGGGGCGGTTTTCTCCTCGCCTTTCAGGTTCTTCCACGTGAACGGGACCGCGAGGCGTTCCGGGGTGTACGTCGCGAGGTGCCGGCGGTGCTTCTCCTCGGCGGAGAGGAGGACGCGCGCCGCGTCCTCAAGGGCCGGCAGCTCGTCGGGAGTCGCGAGGCGCGTCGCCTCGCGGCCGGAGAAACGCTCGGCCCAGGCGTCGGTGGCGCCCGCGAGGTGGACGAAGGTGGCCCTGAGGGACGGCCAGCCGCCGCCCTGCTCCTTCACGTAGTCGGCCTCGGGCAGCGCGCGCAGCGTCTCGAGGACGCGCGCGTTCGCCCAGGAGTTGAAGGCGTACAGAGACTCGAGGTCGTCCTTCGGGCGGTTCACTTCGCGGGGTCCTCCACGATCGTGTGCGTGAGCGTTCCGAGCCCCTCGATCGTGAGGCTCACGACGTCGCCCGGCTTCAACCACTGGTCGTGCGTGATCTTCGAGCCGTTCAGCTCGAGGAAGCAGCCGGTTCCCACCGTGCCCGAGCCGATCACCTCGCCGGGCTCGAGCGTGACGCCGTCGGCGGCGCGCTGGATGATCTCGGCGAACGTCCAGTTCATCTGCGAGACGTTTCCATCCGAGACCGGGACGTAGTTGACGGTCGCCGTCATGCGCGCGTTGAGGACGTTGCCCCTGGGCGAGGGAGAGAGGCGTTCCTTCAGCTCGTCCTTGGTGACGAGCCACGGGCCCATCCCCGTCGCGAAGTCCTTGCCCTTGGCCGGGCCCAGATTGAGCTTCATCTCCTCCGCCTGGAGCGCGCGGGCCGAGAAGTCGTTCAGAACGCCGTACCCGGCGATAGCGTCGTCGGCCTCGGCGAGCGTGGGGTTCGTGATCCGCTTTCCGATCACGCAGAACGCCTCGAGCTCGAA
>JBGPDK010000183.1:0-6245 GCA_041482235.1 Thermoanaerobaculia bacterium
GTGCACCTGCGAGCTGGTCGTTCGTCATCGGCCCGTCCGAGGCGCCGAAGAAGACCGTCTGGTTCGAGAGCTGCTTGATGCCGCCACCCGAGCCGATCGACTGGTAGTTGATCTCAATGTTCGGATGCTGCTTGTGGTACTCGTCGAACCACTTCGAGTAGATGGGGAAGGGGAACGTCGCCCCCGCACCGTTGATCTGGACCGTCTGGCCTTGGGCCGGCACCCCGAGGAGGAGCGCCGCGAGCCCGAGGAGGGCGGCCTTGAAGCGGATGTTCATGTTCACGTGATCTCCTTGCCTCGCGTTGAAGGCACCGCGGACACGATGTGCGACTCAAGTTAAGGTCGTGTGAAGTAATGCGTCCAAGTCGTTGCGTCTTCAGAAGTTGAAGAGCGTATGAAGCGCGTAGAGCTTGTTGTCCGCCCGCGTGGGCGTGAAGCTGTCGAACTTCTCCTGGGTGTAGTCCGCCATGAGGGCCGTGACGATGCCGTGGCCGAAATTGATCCAGTAGGCAACGCCCACGATCGTGCGCTTCTGCTTCTGGTCGAGATCCTTGTTGGGCTTGAGCTCGTCGTAGCGGATCAGGGCCTCGAGGCCGAACGGCGTCCTGGGCGTGACCCAGAGCGAGACGTCCCGCGGCCTGACCTCGGCCGCTCCGGGTGAGGCCTGGTTCGTCGCCTCGAGGTACGTGAAGCCGAAGTTCACGTAAGGGTGCTCGAACGTCGTGTCGACGAGCCAGCGGTTTCTTTTCTGGTCCTTCGCGACGTGGTCCGAATTCCAGAAGCCGGCGATCCTCCAGCCCTTCGCGACGGCGATGCTCGCGAGCGGACGCAGCGAGGCACGGACCTGGAAGCCCTTCTGGTCGTTCGCCTCGGCCTTGTTGTACCCGTCGCCGTTGTAGAAACCGACGTGGACGTCACCGTAGTTGTCCGGGAAGTTGACGTGGCTGGAGAGCCCGAAGTCGGAAGACGTCAGGAAGCCGTCGCGGTCGACCATGATCGTGCTCTGGAACCGGTAGCGATAGATGCCCTCGGCGTAGTCGATGTACGGCGTCTGCTGGAGGCCGAAGCGGGCCCACGAGCCCTTCGGGAGCCAGTCGTCCAGGTTGAACTGGCCGAAGCCGTACTTGAGGCGAAACGTGAGGCTCCCGTTCAGCGAGCTGCCCGTGCCGGTCTCGCGCGTGATGTCCGGCGTGATGCGGAACGAGAAGAGGTGGTGGAGCTGGCCCGTGACATTGATGTACACGCGCGACACGTTGAACGCGTTCGGGTTGAAGTCGCTCCCGTCGGCGTTCTTGCTCGCGGGCGAGTCCGTGTACGTGTAGTCCGCGAAGAGCGTGAACCCGACCTTGAGCGCGGGCGTGTCGTCCGGCGGGACGTAACCGGCGGCGGGCGTTACCTGGGCTCGTGCGGCGGGCGACAGGGCGGCCATGACCGCCCCGATCGCGACCGCGAGGATGGCGCGACGGGCGCTGATCGTCCGTTTCGACATGAAGAGTCCTCCTTTACGGCGCGGACTCTCCGGGAACGCGATCAACGGCGCGCGTGAACCGTGTAAAACCTGCGTGAGGGCGGGGAAGGGGCCCTGCGCCGCGAGTCTCAGTCCGTGAGCCCCTCGTCCCTGAGCGTCCGAGCCACGATCCGGGCGACCGCGGGAAGCTTCTTCGTGAGCGGGTAGGGATCGAACTGCTCGACGACGCCGGTCCAGACTTCGCGGTCTTCCTTCAGCGAGACGACCGAGGCGTTCAAGCGAATGCGCACCACGTCGCGCGCGGGCATGTCGATTTCGTCCAGCAACAACACGGTGGGCATGTGCCTCACGATCTCACGTTCGAACCAGACGAGGACGAGGCCGTCGAAGCCTTCAGCGGTGGCCCAGTCCCTGATCTGCCCCGCGTCGCCGAGATCTTCGGGGGCGATGAGCCGGAAGGACGGGCTCGCGTTCAGGGCGGCGAGCTGGCCGGCGAGCTCGTTTTCCGCGACGCGCCGGGCCCTCTCCGAGCCGCCCTCCTCCGGGACATTCACGATCACGACAGTCCTCTCAAAGGTGAGCTTCGGCTCGATCGGCCGGCGATGGCTTTCGAGGACGAAAGTGCGACAGCCGGACAGGGCGACCGCGGCGAAGAGCGCCGGCAGCAGGAACGATCGCCTCGTCATTCTCGTGCTCACACGGACAATATGGATCCCTTCGGCGAGCCCGGAGAGAGCATGGACATGCTCCTGAGGTCGTGAGAGGGGGCTACGATACCGTCGAGACGATCAAGAATGGCGGCGAAGAACATCGCGGCGATCGACGTGGGATCGAATTCGATCAAGCTTCTCGTCGCGCGACGCGATGCGTCCGAGCCAGGCCACTGGTCCGAGATCCTCCGCGAGAAGGAGATGGTGCGGCTCGGGCAGGAGACGCTCGCCACGGGGTCCCTTTCCGAGGAGGCGATGGCCGACGGGATCGACTGCCTGGTGCGCTATGCGGCGCTCGCGCGCGCGGCGGGCGCCTCGGCCATCACGGCCGTCGCAACCTGCGCGGTGCGCGAGGCCGCGAACGGAGACGAGTTCGTCAAGCGCGTGCGCAAGGAAACGGGGCTCCGCCTCGCGGTGATCTCCGGCGAGGAAGAGGCGCGCCTCATCACGCGCGCCGTGCGCTCGGACCTGCCGCCTTCCTGCGACCCCCTCCTGGTCCTCGACATCGGCGGCGGATCGACCGAGGTCGTCGTGGCGAAGGGAGACCGGATTCTCCTGGCCGAGAGCCTCGACCTCGGAGCCGTGCGCCTGACGGATCTCTTCGTGTCGTCGGATCCCCTCGCGGCGAAGGACGAACGCCGCCTGCGCCGGGCGGTGAGGAGCCGCCTCGAGCGCCTGCGCAAGCCGGTGCGCCGCGCAAAGGTCAGGACGGCCGCGGGAACGTCGGGGACGATCCTCGCCGTCGCCGCGATCGCGGCCGGGCTCAGCGGGCGCTCCCCGGCCGGGACGGGTCACCGCGCGCTCGGCCGGCGGGACGTGTCGCGGATCGCGGCCCTGCTCAAGAAGTCGACGGCGCGCCAGAAGCTCCGGATCCCGGGGCTCGAGCCCGACCGGCGGGACATCGTCACCGCGGGAGCGATCCTCCTCGAGGAGCTGCTTCGTGCGTTCGACGTGGAGACCCTCCTCGTGTCGGAGCGTTCCCTGCGCGACGCGCTCGTCCTCGAGGCGCCGGTGCCGGCGGTACGGGGACACACGTCCGAGCAGAACATCCGGCGTGAGTCCGTTTCGCGCCTCGGCAAGCGCACGGGCTTGTCGCGCGTGCACGCCGGGCGCGTGCGCGATCTCGCTCTCGCGCTCTTCGACCAGACGCACAGCCTCCATCAGCTCACCGCGCTCGAGCGCGAGTGGCTCGAGCATGCCGCCGTGCTGCACGACATCGGGCTCTCCGTGGCGTACGCCCGCCACCACCACCACTCGCACTACCTGATCCTGCACGGCGATCTGAAGGGGTTTGCGCAGGCCGAAGTGGAGCTGATCGCCCTCGTGGCCCGGTACCACCGCAAGGCGCCTCCCGGCGACGAGCACGAGCCGTTCCAGAAGCTCGATCCCTGGAAGAAACCGGTCGTCGAGAAGCTCGCGGCTCTCCTGCGCGTCGCGGTCGCACTCGACCGCGCGAACCGCGGCCTCGTCAGGCGGATCCGCATGACGCTTCGCGGCAAGAAAGTCCACATGGTCCTCTCCGCGCGAGCGCCGCTCGACCTCGAGCTGTGGGCCCTGAGGAGAAAGGCTCGTCTTTTCGAGCGAACCTTCGGCGTGAAACTCGTTGCGCGCGCGGTTGTCGGATAATCGCGGCGTGCTGATCGCCGCCATCGTGCTTTTCGCAGCCCAGGCGTCTTCCGCGACGCCTGCGCCCTCGCCCACGCCAACTCCCGTAGCAGCGACTCCCGTCCGCACGCCGAGCCCCGTGCCGACCGCGGACCCGCGGCGTCCGCGGTCGCTCTCCGACATTGCACGCGAAAGGAGGCTCGGGCGTCTCACGGGAGCCGGCGCGGTCGTCGTCACGACGCCCGAGCCGGAGCCCGATCCGGCGCCGTCCGGGGCGCCCTCCGCGCGCCGCGCGGGACCGGTGCGCGTGGAAGATGTGCAGGACAACGGCGCCGTCACGGACGGCTTCGTCTCGGTCTACGGCACGGTCCGCAACACGGGCCGCGTTCCCGCTTGTCGCGTGAAGATCTTCCTGAGGCTCTACGACGACCACGGCGTCCTTCTCTCGACCGGGGAGACGACGACCGACCTGAGGAGCGTGGCGCCAGGGGAAGCGGTCACGTTCGGAGGGATCGTCAGGGCGCCCGCGGGCTTGCGCGGCTCGCGTGAGCGGAAGGCCGACCCCCTCGTCGACGGCCCGACCTCGACGAACTGGCAGCGCGTGGGGCGCGTGGACGCGGAGATCACCGACGTGAGCGACGTCTGCCGGTGAGCGCCGCGCTGGTTCTGACCCTTCTTCTGCAGGTCGCTGCGGCCAGGCCGTCGCCCGCGCCGTCGGCGACTCCGACGGCGACGCCGATTCCGACGCCGACGCCCTCGGCTCGCTTCCCCGCGCGCCCGCGCACGCTCCAGGACGTCGCGCGCGAGAGGCGCCTGAAGACGGCCCCGGACGCGAAGGGCACGGGCACGGCGATCACGCTCGGCTCCGTGTCCGGCGCGACGCCCGCCGCTCCTCCCGCCGCGTCGCCCGCGGCGAGCGTGGAGGCGCCGGCCGGCGATGCGCCGGGCGCGTCCGACCTACGCGTCGTCACCGTCTCGAACGACGGGATCGTGGACGCGGTCGGAGCCGTTCGCGTCTCGGGCACGATCCGCAACGCCGGGGAAACGACCGCATGCGGCGTCGTGATCCTCGTCAGGATCCTCGACAACAAGGGCAACTACCTCGCCTCCGCCCAGACTCCGGCGGACGTGAACATCCTGCCGGCGAAGGAGACGACGAGCTTCCACGCGAGCGTGCAGGCGCCGCCGGGCGTGCGCGGCGCGCGCACGAGCCTCGACCGCCGGGACGTGTCGGATGGAAGCACGACGATGGCGGGCGACTGGAAGCTCCTGGGCGGCGCCGAGGCGAAGATCGTGGACGCGACCGCCTGCCCGAAATGACGGGTCAGTGCGCGGGCGGATGCCCTCTGGCGAGCAGCTTTTTCGTCTGAATGTAGCTGCTCAGAATTCGAAGCGTCGCGCCCCGCGTGCTCGGATTGCGGCTGAAGAAGGCCGTCGTGGCCTCGGGGCCCGCGGCCTTGTTATGCCAGACGAAATCCTCGATGAACTTGTTCGGCTGCTCGGGCTTGCCCCAGCCGGCATTCAGATCCTTCAGGATCTTCTCGGCGGAAAGGGCGGGTATCTCGATCAAGACCTCCGCGAGGCGGTTCTCCCAGAACTCGTAGACGATCTTTGAGACGGGTTCGCCTCCCCACGTGAGGTCGTCGGCGGGAATCCAGCAGAACTTCGCCTCGGCGCGCTCGTCGAGGACTTCCATGCCTGGAGCCGGGACATCGCCCCACTTGAAATCCCGGAAACCGGGCTTCATCCCACCGCTCGCGCCGCCCTTCCCGCCGAAAAGCCCCATTCGCCGACTCCTCCTGCGTTACGCCCCCGGCTTCGTCACCGCGTCCAGGAGTTCCATGTCCACGCGGGGTAAGGCCTCGCCCGTGGCGTGCCGGCGCTCGACCTCGGCGCGCATGAGGGCACACGCCGCCGGGCTCTGGCGGAGCACGTTGACGGCGCCAACGGTGAGGGTGTAATTGCCGCAGACGCTGCAGCGCAGCTCGATCTCGGCGGTCGCGCTTCGGGTTCCGAGAGCGCTACCGCCGCAAAGAAGACAGGCCATGTCGACGATCGACACGGGGCACCTCGTATCGAGGTGATTCTCCGCCTCCCGGGGGCCAAAGGGAATCAGAAGGAACGGTTGCGCCCGCTATGGATCACTAAGTAGCCGCGCCAGGCGCGGGCGAGCCAGGCCGCCCTGGTTTCTTGGCCGAGAACTGACTTTCCTGTCGCGGGCCGTCTCTATATAGGTGACGAGACGAATCGCTTTCGCCCTTCCACAGGACAGATTTCGCATACGACGCACCCTCCGTACGGCGGAGAGAGATGGAGAAACGCAGTGAAGCTCACCTGCCGCGCGACCATCAACTCCAAGAAGGGCTGGTCGATCCTCGCGCCGGTTGTCGCCCTGCTCCTGACAACGGCGACCCTCCTCTCGTCCAGTCCGGCTCTGGCGGATGAGTCCCCTTGGGGGGCGA
>JBGPDK010000184.1:0-6205 GCA_041482235.1 Thermoanaerobaculia bacterium
AGGGATGTCGAAGCCGATTGATGGCCTCCCGCCCGACGAGCACGGCCAGGCCAACGAGGACCGCCGCATTGACGAGCGCCGCGACGACCTCGAGACGCCGGAACCCGTACGAGAAGCGCCTCGTCGGCGCCTTGCGGCCGAGGGCCCGGGCCCCGATCGCGAGGAGGAGCGCGGCGACGTCGCTCGCGTTGTGTAGGGCATCGGACAGGAGCGCGAGGCTCCCGCTCGCGAGCCCGCCCACGACTTCCACGGCCGTGATGAGGATGTTGAGCCCGACTCCCAGCCAGAGCCTCAGGTCCAGAGAGAGCAATGGAGCCGCGTGGAGGTGCCCATGGGCGCGCGTCATCAGGATGCTGTCCCGACCCGAGAGTATCCGACGGCTCGCCGTCTGTTGGTCTTTCAACACTCCTCAGCGGGCTTGCAGGAGGGAAGGGAGAGTGTCTCCCTCATTTCAGCTCCGCCGCGACGAGAGGTACGAGCCGGGCGCGGATCTCGTCGCGCACGCGCCGAAATACCGGGAGGGCGTCCTCGCCGTCACCGGCAAGGGCCGGATCTTCGAAGGCCTGATGCAAGGTCTTCCGCGCGCCCTGCAGGATCGGACAGGCTTCGCGCGCGGAGTCGCAGACGGTGACGACGACGTCGAACGCAAGGCCCTTCAGCTCCTCGACGGACTTGCTGCGGTGCGACGCGATGTCGACTCCCGCCTCGGCCATGGCGCGGATCGCGAGCGGATTCACGAAGGAAGGCCGCGTCCCGGCGGAATGGACTTCGACGCGGTCGCCGAGTTCGTGGCGGACCCAGCCCTCGCCCATCTGGGACCGGCAGGAGTTGCCCGTGCAGAGGATCAGGACGCGAGGCCTCGGACGGGCGCTCACGCAACACCGCTTGCCGCGGGACTCCCCGCGGGGAACCAGCCGCGCGTCCTGTTGCAGAGCGAGCAGACGGAGAGCATGACGGGAACCTCGACGAGGACGCCGACCACGGTGGCGAGGGCCGCTCCGGAGCCGGGGCCGTAGAGAGCGATCGCGGTCGCGACCGCGAGCTCGAAGAAGTTGCTCGCGCCGATGAGCGCGCCCGGAGCCGCCACGTTGTGCGGCACTTTCATGAGCTTCATCAGGCCGTACGTGAGTCCGGAGTTGAAGTAGACCTGGATCAGGAGCGGGATCGCGATCAGGACGACGTGGAACCAGTTACCGAGAAGGTTGTCGGCCTGGAACGCGAAGATGAGAACGAGCGTCGCGAGGAGAGCCATCACCGTGATCGGGTGGAAGAAAGCCAGGAAGCGGGCCTCGAACCACTCGACACCCTTCGCGCGCAGGAGGAACGTCCTGCTGAGGCTCCCGAGGACCAGGGGGATGACGATGAACGTGATCACGCTGTAAATCAGGACCCTGACCGGCACCGTCAGGTTGCTCGCCCCGCTCACGAGGAGCGTGACGATCGGCGCGAACAGGACGAGCATGATCAGGTCGTTCACCGAAACCTGGACGAGCGTATAGGCCGGATCCCCGTCCGTGAGGTAAGACCAGACGAACACCATGGCCGTGCAGGGAGCAGCGGCCAGGATGATCGCGCCCGCGATGTACTGGTCGGCGAGGGCGGGCGGGATCAGCCCCGAGAAGACGTGCTTGAAGAAGAGCCACGCCAGGAAGGCCATCGAGAACGGCTTGACGAGCCAGTTCACGAAGAGCGTCACGAGGAGGCCCTTCGGCTTCCTGCGCACGCCGAGGATGCTCGTGAAGTCGATCTTGAGCATCATCGGGTAGACCATGAGCCAGATCAGGATGGCGATCGCGACGTTGATCCGGCTCCCCTCTCCGAACTCGAGCCCGCGGATGGCACTGGTCAGGCCCGGAAGGAGCTTTCCGATCGTCACTCCGGCGACCATGCAGAGAGCGACCCAGAGGGTGAGGTAGCGCTCGAAGACGTTCAGGCGCTTCTCCTTCCCATCAAATGTTCTTGATGTATTCGTCACACGAAATCCTCAGCAGCAGCGCGCGGCGCCTTCCCGCACGGATCCGACGAAACTCTTGATCTCCTGAAGGACATCCGGGTTCAGCGCGTAGTGCACCCAGCGCCCCTCCCGCCGGTCGGAGACGAGACCGGCATCCTTCAGCGCCTTCAAGTGGAACGAGAGTCGCGACTGGCCCGCGTCGAGAGCGTCCGTCAGGTTGCAGACGCATTGCTCGCCGCCGAGGAGCTTGCCGACGATTCTCAGGCGCGTCTCGTCCGACAGGGCGTGAAACAGGCGCGCGAGCCGCGTCACGTCGGCTGGGCGCTCGAGCATGCGGGCCGGAAGGAGAACCGCCACAACCTCAATATATCAAGAAATCTTAATGTCAAGGCCGCGGGAAGGAGCGGCGACAGAGCGCTCCCCCTCATCCGCCGATCGCGGCCATCGATCGCGGCGTCTCGAACGAGAGTGGCGGACGCCTGCCTTCGAGGAAACGGTCGATGTCTTCCTCGAGCCCGGCGGCTTCGCCCGCCTCCAGCCGTCCGAGCAGCGGGAGCGGCTCGGGGTCCATCAGGCAGCGGCGCAGATCGCCACGAGAGGCTCGCCTTCGCGAGGTCGGCGGCGAGGACGGGGAGCCTCGTCCCGTTCGTCGTCATGGAGACCTCGACGGCCCAGCCCACCGCTGCCGCCAGCCGGCTCAGTGCCGGGAGCGCTTCACCCACTGGCTCGAGCTCGGGCCCGATCCGGCAGTAGCGGCATCGGAGGTCGCAGCGCTCCGTCACCGAAACGCGAAGGGAAACGGGCCTCTTCAGCGCACAGCCTTCCGCACGGCGGCCTCGATCTCGTCCTGGATGTCACCGGGCATCTGCATGTTCTTCATGAACGAAGGCCGCGGACGCGAGCGCGCTCTTCACGTGCGTCCTCAGAACCCGTACGACAGGCCGAGGTCGAATAGCCACTGGTCCATCTTCAGCTCGATCGTCTGTCTGCCGGGGACCTCGAGGGGGTTCGGGCCGGTGACGGACTTCGAGAGCGCCCGGACAATCGAGAAATTGACCTTCGACTTCACCCCGACGCTCGCGCTGAAGCCCGCCGTGATGTGCTGCTCGATGACGCCGGGGGCGAGGATGTTGAAGAGGACCTCGGACTCCGGGATCGGCTGCTTCGCGTACGCGTAGCCGGCGCGGAGTGTGAGGCTCGGGTTCGCGGCCCACTGGAGGCCGAGCTTGTAGGCCGTCACGTCCCTCCAGCCGAAGCCCGCCCCGCCGTCGTCGCCGAGGCGCGCCGTCTGGAGGTTCGGGAGGAGCGGGTTGCCGATCGACTCGGTGTTGCTGTAATAGATCTGTTGCACGTCGAAGGCGACGGTAATGCTCTCGGCGGGCTTGACCGCGACGCCGACCGTCCAGTTGGCCGGGATGTCGAAGTCGCCGTGCTCGGCGAAGAGGCCTTCGTACTTTTCGAACTTCGACATCTCCATCTCGGTCTGGTAGGTCGCGCCGACGGAGAGCCAGGGGGTGAGCTTGCCGAGGTAGCCGACCCGCACGCCCCAGCCGAGCGACGTGTCGAAGCCCCGGTTCGAGAGGTTGCCGGGCGAGGACGAGAACGGCGCGAAGCTCCCGACGCCCTCGGCCTGGAAGCGCTGGTACCCGAAGACCGGGCTCACGCCGAACGCGTGGCCCTCGGCGACCTTGTACGTGACCGTCGGAGCGATGTACCCCTGGATGAGGTTCACGCCCGTCCGGCCCGCGAAGAACACGGATTCCTCGTAGGCGGTGTTCATCCCGCCGTTACCATAGAGCGCGACGCCAAGCGTCGTCTTGTCGTTCAGCTTCCAGTTCGCGCCGATCGCCGGCATGAGAAAGACCGAGGTCCCGCTCTTGACGGTACCCGGCTGCAGCCCGAACGTCCCCGGGAAGCCAGAGGGATTCCCCGTAACCGTGAACTCGCGGTTCGGGTTGAAGAGCGAGACGCTCACGTCGTAGCCCGTCACCCACGCGTTCCCCGCGGGGTTCGTGGCCGGGGACATCGTGTTCAGGGACAGCGCGGCGCCCGCGCCGCCCATTCCGTTCTGCGCGGTTCCGTAGCCGAGCTGGAAGTAGCCGTCCGTCGCGAGGGCGGACGAGGCCGTGAGAGCGAGGCCCAGGAGCAGCGCTCCGCCTGAGAGTTTTTTCATCGAAGACTCCTTTTGTATGCGGACGGTTCACGTCCGACGAGATCGAAATGGCCGGGAGCGGATCGCGGTCGACTCTAGCAGCCGCCTCCCTTCCTCGGGCCCGAGGCCGGCGCGGCGGCGGGCCGCGGTTCGGAACGGGCGGGCTCCGCCGTCGTGGCGGTGCCCGTGAAGTGGGCATACAGGACCGCGCGCGCCTCGTAGTCGGCGCTCTGCGCGGCGGTCGGGTTCTCCGGGGCCTTCGGGGCCGTCAGGATCTCGGATTTCCACGCGTCGTAGCCACCCCTGAGGACGTAGACATCGCCTGCGTAGCTCTTGACGCCTTCTGGCGGCGCCAAAAGGTCGCCCTGTGCGTAAACGAGGAGCTTGCGCGTCGTCGGGAGGCCCGCCGCGGCCGCGGCGCCCTTCTTCCCGGGGCCGACGACGATCGCGCGGGGCAGGCGGCCCTTCTCGGCGGCGGCCTCGGTGCGCAGGTCGACGACCCACCACGCGTGCGGTAAAGCGAGAAGGTGCCTGCCGAGCTCGAAGGCGCCGATCTTCTTGACGGCCTTCTCGGCGGCAACCGTGTGGCGCGCCGGGAGGGCGAGGGCGGCGAGGGCGAGCGCGGCGACGGCCGCGAAGCCCGAGAAGACGCGCGCCTTCACGCGCGCCGGCGAGGCCGGGACGAGCGCTCCCGCGCGCGGGGCGAAGATCCCTTCGAGCTTCTCGCCGCCGAGGAACGCGCCGACCGCCATCGCGACGACGGCGGCCGCCACGACGGAAATGGGGACGCCGAGGAGCTGGTCGATCCTCGCGACGCCCATCGCGCCGCTCTTGTAGAAGCCCTCGAGCGGCCCGTAGCCGAAGCCGAACGCGAGGGAGCCGAGCATGACGCCGCCGATCGCGGCGAGGCCGTCGAGGTTTCCGGAGGCGACCGCGACGACACCCGTGCCCGGGCAGTAGCCCGACACGATGAAGCCGGCGCCGAGGAGGAGGCCGCCGACGAGCTGCGGCCAGAGGAACGTCTCGGGCACGGTAATCTGCGCGAGGTCGAGGACGCCGATCCCGGAGAGAAGCGTCATCCCGACGAGGGCGGTCACGATCGCGCTGAACATGACCTTCAGGACGCGCGTGTCGGTCAGGTAGAACTGCGCGGCGAGGTTGCGGGCGCGGCCGAAGCCCGCGCGCTCAAGAACGAACCCGAACGCGATCCCGACGAGGGTTCCGACGAGGAGCCCGGCGTAGGTTCCGAAGAGCCCGTGGGTGTAGAGCGGGAACGTCATCGCCATTCCCTCCTCACGAACGGGGCGACGAGGTAGCCGCCCGTGAAAACCGCCATCATGAAGACCCACGAGCCGAGCGAGAGCGCCGCGCCGCCGGTGAGCGCCTGGCCCGACGTGCAGCCGCGCGCGAGGCGCGCCGCGAAGCCCATGAGGACTCCGCCGGCGACAGCGAGCGCGAGGCGCTGTGCCGTCGTCGCCCGCGGCCCCTTCTCGATGCCGAGCTTCAGCCGCCCGGCCGAGTACGCGCCGAGGGCGCCGCCGAGGAAGACGCCGAGGACCTCGAACACGAGCCAGTCCTCGAGGACGTGCTTGCCGGGGCCGAAATATTGCGAGAAGTACGCGTTCGTCTCGACGACCCTCGGGGCGACGAGGTGCGCTCCCGCGACCGCGAAGCGCGTGACCGCTCCCGACGACCCGAGCCCGAAGCCCATGACGAGGAACGAACCGAGGAGGACAAGACCGAGCACGACGCCCGCGACGTACGGGTTCCAGAAGGGACGTTCGGCTGGAGAAGAGGAGCCTTCGGACATTTGCGTCACCTCGCTCACGGCAGAAAGCGGAACGCGGAGTGCTGGCCCGCGACGAGAAGAATCCACCGCAGCGCGAGGCCGCCCGCGAGGATGAGGACGGGAACGAGCGCGACGAACGGGAGGTGCCGCCGCGACTCGAGAAACTCCATCGCGAGCGGCACGAGAAGGCCCATGACGACGACGAGCGACCAGAAGACAGCCGTGTACGGTCCGCCGAGGAAACCGTGGGCGGCGGAGCGGCCGGCCTCCCCCGACGTGCCGAAGCCGACGAGCATCAGGGCGAGAAGGA
>JBGPDK010000185.1:0-6137 GCA_041482235.1 Thermoanaerobaculia bacterium
CGCGGCGAGATTTCGGTCGCCTTTCCGGCGCCCAGGACGTAGAGGCGCGCGGCCCCCTTGCCCCCGCGCAGCGGAAGCGTGAAAACGGCGCCGTCCGCCGAGGGCTCGGCGGGCGCGGCCGCGGCCACGAGGGCCCGCAGCTCCGAAGGGAGCGAGGAGAGAGCCTCTTTGCGGCCGTCGCCGGCCGCGAACACGACGTGGGCGTCCGCGCGAGGCGCGCGGGCTCCGCCGCTTTGAATCGAGATCTTGAGCAAGTCAACCTCCATGGGGCCGAAGCCGGGAAGCCCACGAAGTCTAGCGCGGCGCCTGCCCTTACAATCGCGCCATGGCTCAAGCCGTCCTCGAGACCGCACTGCCCGGCCTCACGTTGCCGCGCCGCGGCAAGGTGCGCGACGTCTACGACCTCGGAGACCGCGTCCTCCTCGTGGCGACGGACCGGATCTCCGCGTTCGATGCGGTGCTCAGCCCCGGCATTCCCGACAAGGGGAAGATCCTGACCGGCCTCTCGAATTTCTGGTTCCGGAAATTCGGCGGCGTCGTCCCGAACCATCTGCTCGAGACGGACGCCGCGCGCTTTCCGGAGCACCTCGCCCGGCATCGGGACCTTCTCTCGGGACGGGCAGTTCTCGCGAGGAAGTGCCGCGTCGTGCCGTTCGAGTGCGTCGCCCGCGGGTATCTCGCCGGCTCGGGCTGGAAGGACTACCGCAAGACCGGCGCGATCTGCGGCCACCGCCTGCCGGCGGGGCTTCTCGAGGCCGACCGCCTGCCCGAACCGATCTTCACGCCCGCCACGAAGGCCGAGAGCGGCCACGACGAGAATGTCTCTTTCGAAGCAATGGCGCGGGGCGCGGGGAATGCGCTCGCGGGCCGCCTCCGCGACCTCACGCTCGCGCTCTACCGCGGGGCCGCGGCGTACGCGGAAGAGCGCGGGATCCTGCTCGCCGACACGAAGTTCGAGTTCGGGCTGAACGAGGCGGCCGAAGTCGTCTGGATCGACGAGGCGCTCACGCCGGACTCCTCGCGCTTCTGGCCGAAGGACACCTGGAAACCCGGTGGCTCGCCGCCGTCCTACGACAAGCAGTTCGTGCGCGACTTCCTCGAGCGGACCGGCTGGAACAAGACGCCGCCCGCGCCCGTGCTACCCCCCGATGTCGTGGCCGGCACGCGCGCGCGCTATGTCGAAGCCTTCGAGAAGCTGACCGGCGCGCCGTTCGCGGCCTAGCAGGGCGCTGAAGCCTACTGGGCCACCGGCTCGTCGGCGAAGTCCTCGGGCGTCGTGCCCGCCTCGGGCGGAGCCTTCGCGAGCTCCTTCTTGACCATGTCCTGATGGACGATCTCCTCCTGGCGAAGCTCCTCGAAGAGTTTCTTCACTGGAGGCGTCAGCGGCAGCTTCAGGGCCTGATCGAAGAAGTCGTACGCCTTCACCTCGGCATCCAGCGCCACGTTCAGGGCCTCGCGCAGCGTCATGAAGGCGTGGACGTTCTCATAGCCGGGGGCCTCGACGTCCCACAGAAACGAGCGGTCGACACGGCGCGGAACCTTGCCGAAGAGCGATGAGCGCTGGGCGAGCAGATCGGCACCGTGGATCGCCTCGGCCTTCGCCATGAAGTGGAAAAAGGTCGCGGCCTCCTCGGTGCGATGCTCGCGCATCTGCGCCACCAGCTCCTCGTACCGCTCCATGGCCTCCTGTTCGACGAGGATGGCGAGATCGAGCGCGTCCATGAGGTCGAGATGAGCGAGGTCCAGCTTCTTCATCGTCGTCTCCCGGGACGGCACGTTCGGGTGTGCCGCCGCCTGTGGCCCTGATGCTACCGGATTAGCGCCAGAAAGAACCTACGTCTTCCCGAGCAGCTCCTCGATGCTTCTGAGCGGCATAGCCGAAAGGTCGGGGAACGCCGCCGCCTCTCCCGCGTTGCCTGCCGGGACGAGGGCGGAACGAAAGCCGAGCGAGACGGCTTCTTTCAGCCTGAGGGCGGCGTCGGAAACGGCACGCACTTCACCGAGAAGGCCCACTTCGCCGAAGACGACGGTCCCGGGCGGCAGCGCCCGGGCACGGAAGCTGCCCGCAACGGCGGCGCAGACCGCGAGGTCCGCGGCGGGCTCGGCGCTCTCGGCGCCGCCCGCCACGTTCAGGAAAACGTCGTGCGAGGAAAGCGACATGCCGCCATGGCGCTCGAGAACCGCGAGGAGGAGCGCGAGACGCGTCGCGTCGAAGCCGATCGCCGTGCGGCGGGGGCTTCCGTACTTAGCTTCGACGGTGAGCGCCTGGACTTCCAGAAGCAGCGGCCGGGTGCCCTCCACGCCGCCGAGCACTACGGAGCCGGGCCGCGCGCCCGCGCCGCTCCCGAGGTAGAGCGCGGACGGGTTCGCGACCTCGACGAGGCCGGCGCCCGTCATCTCGAAGAGCCCGAGCTCGTGCACGGGGCCGAACCGGTTCTTCAGCGCGCGCACGACGCGATGCGCGTGGAAACGCTCGCCCTCGAAGGAGAGGACGGCGTCCACGAGATGCTCGAGCGCCTTCGGCCCGGCGAGCGTCCCGTCCTTCGTGACGTGGCCGATGAGGAAGACCGGCACGCCCGTCGTCTTCGCGAGCGCCTGGAGGCGGCCCGCGCATGCCCGGACCTGCGTGACCGAGCCGGCGGCCGCGGGCGTGTCCTGAGAGGCGATCGTCTGGATCGAGTCCACGACGATCGCGCCGAACGCCCCGGCCTTCGCCGCCTCGAGGATCGTCTCGAGCGAGGTCTCGGGCAGGAGGAACAGGCCCGGCGCCGAGGCCGAGAGGCGGTCGGCTCTCATCTTGACCTGTTGCGCGGACTCTTCAGCGCTGACATAGAGGACGCTTCCGAGCCGTTCCGCCAGGCGCGCCGCGACCTGCAGGAGAAGGGTCGACTTTCCGATGCCGGGCTCGCCGCCCACGAGGACGACCGAGCCGGGCACGAGGCCGCCGCCGAGGACGCGGTCGATGTCGGCAATGCCGGTGGGAATGCGCGGGACCGCCGCGGCGGCCACGCCCGAAAGCCGGACCGGCGCCGCGGAAGAGATGGGTGCGGCAGCGCCGCCGCGCGGCGGCGCTTCGGCCGCGCGCTCCTCCACGAGCGTGCTCCATGCCCCGCACTCGGGGCAGCGGCCGAGCCACTGGGGGCTCTGGGCTCCGCAGGCCGTGCACGAGAAGACCGTCGCGGCTTTGCGGGCCACGGCTACTTCGGGATCGGAACGCTGCCGAGAAGAGCCTTGAAGTCCTCGTCTTTCCAGCGGATGCCCGCGCCGATGAACGGCGACCTCAGAGCCGGATTCAGGAGGTCGTCCACGCCGCCCGTCACGTAGAGGTTCGGGCTCGCGTTCCAGCGGGTGTAGAGCTTCAGGTGCCCGCTCAGGTCCGGCCTCGTGAAGTCCCATATCTCGCCGGCGACGCGGAACCGGTCGCCCTTGAACGTCTGTTCGATCGCCGCGCCCCCGCGCGACTCGATGATCCCGGCCCGGAGGATCGTGTTCTTGAACTGGTATCCGAGCTGAAGCGACAGAACGAGCTGATCCACGAACCGCTGGCCGCTCGTCGCGATCGTCTGCTGGCTTCCATCCGGGAACGTGACCGTGGACGTCTCGAGGATGTCCTCCCTCTTGCCGTGCGGGAGCGCGCCGACCTCGAGGCGGTAGAACTTCCCTTCCTTCGGAATCGCGTCCAGCGTGAAGTAGTACTTGCTGTCCTTCGGGCGCGTCGCATATTCGGCGCGGAACCCGATGTCGAGCTGGAGCCGGTTGATGCGTCCGAGAGTTCCGGAGAGCTGCTCGACGCCGTCCTTCACCGACTTGAGCGCGTCGTTGATGTTCTTGTGCGTCTCGTCGTCGTTCAGGAGCTTTCCGAGCGTGCCCTGCCCCGTGTCGATCTTGGCGGTGATGGAGTTCAGGCTGTCGGCCGTCGTCTTGAGCTTCGCCGTGACGTCGTCGATGTTCGAGACCGTCGACTTCACGCCCGGCCGGTTCTCGTCGAGCATCCGGTCCACCCGGGCGACGGTCTCCTGAAGCTGGCCGGAGAGCGCCCGGAGGTTCGCGAGGATCGCGTCGACGTTCCCGCGGTTCGCGTCCGCGAGGTCGCGCAGCGACTCGGCGAGCTGGCCGAGGTTGTCGACGATCCGGTCCAGCCTCTGCTCGCCCTTTTCGCCCCCCAGGGAGTTCGCGAGGGCACCGGAGACCTCCTTCAGGTCACGCCCGATTTCCCCGGCGAGCTTCGTGATGTCGTCGAAGCCCGTGCCCGTGACGCCCTCGAGGAGAGCGCCGTTCGGGAGGCGCGGGGCGGTGACGTCGCCCGGCGCGAGCTCCACGTACTTGTCGCCGAGCATTCCGAGGCTGCGGATCTGGGCGCTCGCGCCCTGATGCAGCTCCACGGTCGGATCGAGGGCGAGGTGCGCGACGGCCGTGCCGTCGCCGCGCAGCGCGATTCCGTCCACCTTCCCGACCCGGACGCCGGCGACGCGCACGGCGGACTTGTCGTCGAGGCCCGCCACGTCCTTGAAGTGCGCGTCCACCGTGCTCGTGCGCGCCTTCTTCCCGAAGTGGATGTCCTCGATCTTCAGGATGAGGACGCCGAGGGCGACGAGGACAACGACGAAGAACGCGCCGATTTTCGCGGTGGTCGTCATGAGATCTCCATCATATGTGCGCCTCCGTGGGTTTACCGGCCTCCCTCAGCCCGGGCTCGGCCTCGGGGGGCGCGAGCTCGCTGTCACCGGTCACGAACGCCGCGATCCGCGGGTCCTTCGAATGCTCGAATTCCCCCGGCGTCATGTCGACGTAGATCCTGCCTCCCGAGAGGAGCCCCACACGGTCCGCGATCGAGAACGCGACCTTGAGATCGTGCGTGATCGTGATCGCCGACGGTTTGAGCCGCGAGCGCATCTCCTCGATGACCTTCACGACGACGTCCGTCGTGATCGGGTCGAGGCCGGTCGTGGGCTCGTCGAAAAGGAGGATCTCGGGCTGCAGCGCGATCGCGCGCGCGAACCCCACACGGCGCCGCATGCCTCCCGAAAGCTCGGACGGACGCTTCTCCTCGATGCCGGGCAGGCGCACGAGCTCGAGGCACTCCGCCACCCGCTCGGCGATCTCCTTTTTCGTCTTCTTCGTGTGCCGCGTGAGGGGAAACGCGATGTTCTCGCCCACGCTCATGGAGTCGAAGAGCGCGCCTTCCTGAAACGACATGCCGAACTTGCGGCGCAGGACGTCGCGCTCGCGCGACGACACCCCCCAGAGGTTCTCGCCGTCTACCTCGATCGTGCCCGAATCCGGCTTCAGGAGGCCGATGACGTGCTTCAGGAGAACGCTCTTGCCGATCCCCGACTGTCCGACGAGGGCGAGCGATTCGCCCTTCTTGACCTCGAGATCCAGGCCGACGAGGACCTTCTTCGTGCCGAAGCTCTTCGACACGCCCTTCAACCGGATCGCGGGGACCGCCGCGGCGGCGCTCAGAAGAGCACCTTCGTCAGGAAGAAGTCGGCGATGAGAATCGCGAGCGAGCCCATGACGACCGCCGTCGTCGTCGACCGGCCCACGCCCTCGGCGCCGCCCGTCGTGTCGTACCCGCACTGGCAGCCCACGAGCGACAGGAGGAAACCGAAGACGGCCGATTTGATCAGGCCGGACGTGAGGTCGTCCATGGCCAGGTACTGGAACGTGTTGTTGAGGTAGACGACCGGGTTCGCGCCGAGGTACGACACGGCCACGAGGTATCCGCCGAGGATGCCGACCGCGTCCGCGAGGACGACGAGCATCGGGAGGACGATGATCGCGGCGAGGACGCGCGGCACGAAGAGGTACTGCACGGGATCGGTCGCCAGCGAGACGAGCGCGTCGATCTGCTCGGTCACGCGCATCGAGCCCAGCTCGGCGGCCATCGCGCTGCCGGCGCGCCCCGTCACCATGAGGCCCGTCAGGACGGGTGCGAGCTCGCGCAGCATCGAAAGCGCCACGACCGAGCCGATGTAGCCCTCGGCATGGAACCGCTGGAAGCCCTTGAACGTCTGAAGGGCGAGGACGCCGCCCGTGAAGAATGCCGTCAGGAGCACGACCGGCACCGAGTCGACACCCACGCGCACGACCTGCTTGGCGGTCGCGACGGGCGTCCACGGAGGCGCCACGAGGCC
>JBGPDK010000186.1:0-6102 GCA_041482235.1 Thermoanaerobaculia bacterium
GCCTGCCGGCTTCCTTTCGCGGACTGCTCCTTCGAGGCGGTGGCGTTCAGCAGCGTGCTGCACCACATACCGGATTTTCAGCCGGCCCTCTCGGAGGCGCGGCGCGTCCTGACGCCGGGTGGACGAGTCTTCGCATTCGATCCCAACCTGCTCCATCCGGCGATGGCGCTCCTGCGCTGGCCGAAGAGCCCGTTCTACCTGTCGGAAGGCGTCAGTCCGAACGAGGCGCCGCTCCTGCCCGCGGTCCTCCGGCGAGCCTTCGACGCGGCCGGGTTCGTCGAGATCCGTCAGCGCTGCCAGTCGGATATCCCTTACCGGCAAGTTGCTCCGCGCCTGATCAACGCCTGTCTGTCGCTCTACAACGCTGCGGACTCGATCTTCGAACGGATCGGCCTCGGCCGCTGGTTCGGGACTTTTATCCTGACGGCCGGTCGCAAGGCGGGCGAGGCGCGGCGAGCATGACCGCCGACGCGACGGCGAAACCCGGCGCCCTCTCGCCGCCGAAGCATCCCCGGTACTCACTGGTCGTGCCGGTCTACAACGAAGCGGAGAACATCGCCTCCTTCTGCAAGGCGCTCGCAGACCTTCCCGCGGGTCATGAGGTCCTGATCTGCCACGACTTCGAGGGCGACGACACGCTGGCGGAACTCGACCGGCTGCCGCGCGAGGAAAAGCCCGCATCGCTGCGTTTCGTCCTGAATACGCTCGGCCCGGGCGTGCGGTACGCGATCGAGGCGGGGATGCGGGAGGCCGCGGCTCCCGTCGTCGTCGTGACGATGGCCGACATCTCCGACGACTTCTCCCGGGTCGAGGCAATGGTCGCCGGCGTCGAAGCCGGCGCCGACGTCGTGTGCGCCAGCCGTTACATGCCGGGCGGACGGCAAATCGGGGGGCCGAGGATCAAGGCGATGCTGAGCCGCCTGGCGGGCCTGACCCTGCATCGGCTCTCGGGGCTGCCGACGCGCGACCCGACCAACAGCTTCAAGGCCTACAGCCGGGAGTTTCTGCGGCGCACCCGTATCGAGAGTCCGGCGGGCTTCGCGCTCGCCATGGAGCTCACCGTCAAGGCCCATTTCGGCGGAGGGCGCGTGGAAGAAGTGCCGGCGACCTGGAGAGGGCGCACGAAGGGGACGAGCCGTTTCCGCCTCCTTTCCTGGCTGCCTCTATACCTCCGGTGGTACTTCTGGGCGCTCCGGCGACGATGGATCGGGTCAGAACAGGAAAGGCGTGTCTCGCGGGACCGGCCAGGCCACCCGTGACCGAGGACCGGGTCGCGGAATCGCCGGGCGGGTCAACCCGCGGCCCGCTCGTCCAAACATCGCTGGCCCGCCTCGCGGAAATGAGCCGCGTACCGGGTTTCCTCTCCGGCAGCCTCATTCCCCGGCTCCTGACTGTGTTCGTCCTCGCCGCGTCGGCCCTCGGACTCCTGTCGGTTCCGGTCAACGACTACGACGACAGCCTCCTGCTTCTGGGCGCCCGACTCGTCACCGGCGGGAAGCTCCCGTACATAGACTTCTACACGCACTATGGCCCGCTCGGCTACACGATCCTGGGTTCCCTGGTCCATCTCTTCGGGAATCCGGGATTGGCGCTGCGAATGGGAGCGAACCTTCTGCTCGCGGGGATGGCCATCCTCTGGCATGTGCTTTTCCGTTCGCTGCAGCCGGAGAGCCCTCTTCGAGAGTATCCGGTTCCTTTCCTGGTCGTGGCGTTTTCCGCTGTCGCGATTCAGGCCGCCCTCTTCGGGTTCGCCTTCGCAGCAGGAGCTCTCATCCTCTTTCTCCTGGCTCGGAGCGCGCCTCAGGGACGGCGCGCAACCCTTCTCAACGCCGCGGCCGGCGCGGCGCTCGCCATAGGGGTCATGATCCGTCCAGCCTTCGGCGCCTACTGTGCCGGCACGCTTCTCCTTCTGGAGACCGCCGGCCGGCCTCGCTTCGGCGTCTCGCGCAGTTCCTTCGCGGCGCTTGCCGTGTTCTTCGGGTCCGCCGCCTGCTCGGCCCTCGTCCTCTGGTCGTTTCTCTATCCGGGGATCTCGCCGTCCCTGGCGTTCAACGCCACGATCCTCATGCCGGCCCGCCTGGTGGGAGCCGGGGGGACACGCTATCTCGATCCGGAGTTCCTGGTGGCCGCGGGAACCAATCTCCTCGGCCTCGCGAGGGCGATCGCGACCGGGGCGGCCCTCGTCGCGACGACCATCGCGTGGTCGATCGCCGTTTCCCAAAGGAGGACGCGTCGTCTTGCGGCGGCCTGCGTCGTAGCAGGGGGCCTCCTGCCTCTCCTGCCCGCGGTCTCGGCGCATCCTGCGCGAGACGCCGGACTGCTTTCGCTGACGTTCTTCGTTCTGGCCTGCTCCCTCGTCTTCTCCGCCCGGCGCGTGCTGCAGGAATCCGCTCTCCTGCGGGCGTCCGCGACATTCGGCCTCGTGGCGGCGGCGTTCGGGCATTACTTCTGGGCGCGCGCGGACAGTTTCCACCTGCTCCCCATGCTGACCCTGGCCCTCGTGGGAGCGGCGCTGCTCTTGGCATCGCTTCGCCCCGCGGGCCGCGCTGCCGTGATCGGTCTCTTCCTGTTCACGTTTGTCTCGGCCGTGCCTTCCTTGTTCTTCCCGGCGGCCGTGCTGCTGAACCGCGGCGTCGCCGCAAACCTCCTCCCCTGGCGCTGCACCCTCGTTCGGGCGGACGCGAAAATGGCTGTCGCCTACGCCGATAGCCGGGCGGAACCGAACAGCCGGTTCGTGGCGGTGGGCTCGAGCCAGGCCTGGAGCTCCGCCGATCCGATCCTGCTCTTTCTGATTTCTTCCCGCCTTCCCTACACACGGTGGTTTCAATATGACCCCGGTCTCCAGACCTCCGCCGCGATTCAGGGGGAGATGGAGCGGGAGTTGGAAGCCTCCGGCAGCCGGACCGCCGTTGTCTGGAGAGCAGACGAGTATCTGGCCGACTGGGTCGGTCCAAGCCTCAAGGCCCGTTCATCGTTCGATGATTTCTTCGACAGGCTCTACCCGATAACCGACGCAAAGTTCGGCGATTATGAAGTCCGGGTTCGCGCGCCCGGCTCTTCCGCCGCGCGTTGACGATGCTTCGCCGATCACTCGCCTCCGGCCCCGGCTCATAATCCGCTCCATGACTCGCGTGACCGTCCTGGGAGCGGGCCTCGTCGGCTCCCTCATCGCCAGGTCCCTCGCCGACGACGGGCGGTTCGAGGTCCTCGCCTGCGATCGCTCGGAGGACGCGCTCGGCTCCTTCGCGGGGCTGCCGCGGGTCGCCACGGTGCGCCTGGACTTCGCGCGCGGAGCCTCGATCGCCGCGGCCGTCGCGACCGCCGACGTCGTCGTCGGCGCGGTGCCCGGGTTTCTCGGACACGCGATGCTCCGGACGGTGATCGAAGCCGGAAAGCCGGTGGCCGACATTTCCTTCGCCCCCGAGGACCCGCTCGTCCTCGACGCGCTCGCGAAGACGGAGGGCGTTCCTGCGATTGTGGATTGCGGCGTCTCGCCCGGTCTCTCGAACCTCGCGTGCGGGCGGGCGGCGGGGCGGCTCGACACGGTCGATTCCATCGTCATCTCCGTCGGAGGCCTCCCGTTCCGGCGCGTGCCGCCATGGGAGTACCGCATCGTGTTCTCCGCGACCGACGTCATCGAGGAGTACACGCGCCCGGCGCGCCTCGTCGAGGAAGGGCGGGTCGTCACGAAGCCCGCACTGTCGGAGGTGACGCGCTTCGATCTGCCGGGCGTCGGAACGCTGGAGGCGTTTCTCACGGACGGCCTCCGCACGGTGCTTTCGACGGTCAAGGCGCGGAACCTGCGTGAGCAGACGCTTCGCTGGCCGGGTCACGCCGAGAAGATGCGTCTCCTGCGCGACACGGGCTTCTTCGGGAACGAGCCCATCGAGGCCGGCGGCACGCGGGTGCCGCCGCGGGCGGTTGCCGAGGCGCTCCTCTTCCAGATGTGGAAGAGGCCCGAGGGCGAGGAGGAGTTCACCGTGCTCCGCGTCGAGTCGCGAGGCTCGCGCGCCGGCCGGCGGGTGCGGCTCGTCCACGACCTTTTCGACCGGACGGACGTGGGAACGGGCGCGACGTCGATGGCGCGCACGACCGGCTTCCCGTGCGTCATCGCGGCGCTGCTCCTCGCGTCGGGCGCGTTCCGCGAACCGGGCGTTTTTCCGCTGGAGCTGCTCGGCGGGCGGCCCGACCTCTTCGCGGCCTTCGTCGATGGGCTCGCCGTGCGGGGCGTCGCCTTCTCGGAAACCGAGGAGGACCCGTGGCCGGGGTGAAGAACCCGATGGGACGTCTCCCGGGCTCGGAGAGAGCGGGCGGAAGGATCCGCGAAGAGAGGCCGAAGCTCCCCAATTCCGAGCGCCTGAGGGCTCTCCTGCCGGACATCAAGGCGCTCGTCGCGCCGCGCAGGGGAATCCTCGCCTTCGGCTTCGTCCTCATGGCGATCAACCGCGTGTCGGGACTCGTCCTTCCGGCCTCGACGAAGTTCCTGATCGACGACGTGATCGGCATGAAGCGCACGGACAAGCTTCTGCCGCTCCTCGGCGTCGTGATCGCGGCGACGTGCGTCCAGGGCGTGACGTCGTTCTCGCTCACGCAGCTCCTGTCGAAGGCCGCGCAGCGCCTCATCGCCGAGCTCCGGCGGAAAGTGCAGGCGCACATCGGGAGGCTGCCCGTGACGTTTTACGACGCCAACAAGACGGGCGCTCTCGTATCGCGCATCATGTCGGACGTCGAGGGCGTGCGAAACCTCATCGGGACGGGCCTCGTCGAATTCGCGGGCGGCCTCCTGACCGCGGTGATTGCGCTCGTCGTGCTTTTCCGGATCTCGACGACGATGACGCTGATGGCGTTCACGTTCCTCGTGGGCTTCGGCGTCGTCCTGAACCGGGCCTTCGGCACGATTCGTCCGATCTTCCGGGAGCGCGGAAAAATCAACGCGGAGGTCACAGGCCGCCTCATGGAATCTCTCGGCGGCGTGCGCGTCGTCAAGGGCTACCACGCCGAAGAGCGGGAGGAGAAGGTTTTCGCCTCGGGCGTGCAGCGCCTTCTCGACAACGTCCTCAAGACGCTCACGTCCACGAGCATCATGAGCCTCTCGTCGACCGTACTTCTGGGCATCGTGGGCGCGGTCGTCATGTACGTGGGGACGCGCCAGATCGTCGCGGGCACGCTCACGCTCGGCGGGTTCTTCACGTACACGATTTTCATGGGCTTCCTCGTGGCACCCATCTTCCAGATCGTCGCGATCGGAACGCAGCTCACGGAGGCGCTCGCGGGGCTCGAAAGGACGCGTGAGATCCTCGCCGAGAAGCCCGAGGACGCCGATCCGCGCCGCATCGTCATCCTTCCCTCCCTGAACGGCGACATCCGGTTCGAGGAGGTGAAGTTCGCGTACGAGGAGGGGAAGGAAGTCCTCCACGGAGTCTCCTTCCACGCGCCGACGGGCACGGTGACGGCGCTCGTCGGGCCGTCGGGCTCGGGCAAGTCGACGATCATCGGCCTCGTGGCGGCCTTCCACGTTCCGACGGCCGGCACCGTGCGCGTGGACGGCGTGGACCTCTCGACGGTGCGCCTCGATTCGTACCGGACGGCGCTCGGCGTGGTCCTGCAGGAGACATTCCTCTTCGACGGCACGATCCGGGAGAACGTCGCGTTCTCGCGTCCGGGGGCCACCGACGAGGAGATTCTCCGGGCATGCCGGATCGCGCGGGTGGACGAATTCGCCGAGGGGTTCGAGAAGAAGTACGACACGATCGTGGGAGAACGTGGGGTAAAGCTCTCGGGCGGGCAGCGCCAGCGCGTGTCGATCGCGCGGGCGATCCTCGCGGACCCGCGGATCCTCATCCTCGACGAGGCCACGTCCAGCCTTGACTCCGAGTCCGAGGCGCTCATCCAGGAGGGACTGTCGTTCCTCATGAAGGGGCGCACCACGTTCGTCATCGCGCACCGCCTTTCCACGATCCGGCGGTCGGACCAGATCCTCGTCGTCGAGGGCGGGCTGATCGCCGAGCGCGGCACGCACCAGACGCTCTACGCGGCGCGCGGGCGCTACTACGAGATGTACACGAAGCAGCACGGCCTCGAGAGCAATCTCTTCCTCGCTCC
>JBGPDK010000187.1:0-6077 GCA_041482235.1 Thermoanaerobaculia bacterium
ACCGAGTCGGGAAGGACGAGCGGGCGCAGCGTCAGGGTGTGCGGACACACCGGCGTGAGGACCAGCGCCGCCAGAGTCGGCTCGAGAATGGGCCCGCCCGCCGAGAGGTTGTACGCCGTGGAGCCCGTCGGAGTCGACACGATGAGCCCGTCTCCCCGGTATCGCGAGACCATGCGGCCGTCCACATCGACGCGGATCGTCGCAATGCGCGCGAGCGCCGACTTCGCGAGAACGGCGTCGTTCACGACGCGGTAGCGGCGCGGCGCGCGGCTGCCGTCCGACACGAGAACCGAAAGCAGGCGCCGCTTCTCGAGGTGCGCCGTTCCCGCGAGCGCCGCCTCGAGCAAAGGGCCCGACGCGTCGGGCCGGCAGGCCGTGAGAAAGCCGAGCGTGCCGATGTCGATCCCGAGGACGGGGACGCCGGGCGCCGGATGTCGCGCCACCGAAAGCAGCGTCCCGTCCCCCCCGAGCGTCACGATGAGATCCACGAGGCGCGCGATCTGCGAGCGGGGCGCCCCGCCGGAAATGCCGCGGGCACGCGACGACTCGACGTCGTGGACGACCGCGATTCCCCGCCGCGTCAGCTGCCGCTCGAGCTTGCGAGACAGGGCGATCGCGGCCACGCTGCGGTAGCGCGTCACGAGACCCACTCGGCGCACGCGACGGCCCGGCCGCTTCGTGGAGCTCACAGGGGAAGTGTAACGGGATTCCTGCGGAACGCCGCGAGGAGCTCGATGTTGCCCTCCGCCCCCGTGATCGGCGACGGGACCGACCCGCGGCTCGTGAGAGAGAGGGCCCCGGCGGCCGTCGTCACACGCGCCAAGGCTCGGGCGCGCACGTCCTCGTCGCGCACGATGCCGCCCCGGCCGACTTCTCCGCGAGCCGCTTCGAACTGAGGCTTGACGAGGACCAGGACGTCGGCGCGTTCAGCGAGGAGCGGCACCGCCGCCGGCAAGACGAGGGTGAGCGAGATGAACGACAGGTCGGCCACGAGAAGCGAGGGCTCCTCGGGAACGTCCGCCCGGGACAGGAACCGCGCGTTCAACTTCTCGCGCACGACGACGCGCGGGTCGCTCCTCAGCCGGGCGTGGAGCTGCCCGTAACCCACGTCCAGGGCGTAGACCCGAGAGGCGCCGCGCGAGAGAAGCACGTCCGTGAAACCTCCCGTCGAGGCGCCGAGATCGAGGCAGACCCGTCCCTTCGGCTCGATCGCGAAGTGGGTCAGGCCGAAATCCAGCTTCACGCCGCCCCGCGAGACCCATGGATGCTCCGGCTCTCCCACGGCGATCTCGGCGTCATCCGCGACGGGCGTGCCCGGCTTGACACGTCCGTGGCCGCCCACTGAAACCCGGCCCGCGAGGATGAGCGCCTCGGCCCGCGTCCGCGAGTCCGCGAGTCCGCGTTCGAAGAGGACGACGTCGAGCCGCTTCTTCAAAACGTCACGACGACCTTCAGGACGTCGCCCCCCCTTTGCGCGAGCGCGAAGGCCTCGGCTGCCCGCGCGAGCGGCACCCGGTGCGTCACGATGTCCGCGGCGCGGACCGCGCCTCGCTCGAGCAGTTGGAGCGCCTCGCGGAAGTCCGGCGCGCCGCAGGAGTAGCTGAAGATCAACGACAGATCCCGGAGATACAACGAATGAGGGGAGAGTCGCCACGTCTTCGAGGGCTCGACCGGCGAATAGAAGACGACGCGGCCGGCGGGGCCCGCCGCCTCGAGAGAAGAAAGCACGGCCGCTTCGGCCGTCGGCAGCACGAAGACCACGTCGGCCCCGGCCGCCGAGGCCCTCTTCACCTTCTCGGAAAAATCTCTTCCGGGCTCTCCCGACGCATCGAAGCCCAGTCGACGCGCGTGGGCTCTCCGCGCGGGATCAGGATCGCACCCGACGAGCGTCGCCGCGCCCGCCGACTTCGCGACGAGGCCCAGCAGGATGCCATTCGCTCCGAGACCGATCACGGCGACAGCGTCCCCCGCCGCGACGCGCGCCCGGCGGACGGCCTTCACCGCGCACGCGAGCGGCTCGACGAGCGCGCCGTCCTCGAACGAAAGGCCGTCCGGCAGCCGCAAGGTGTCGGTGGCGACCGCCGCCGCCTCGACACGCACGCGCTCGGCGAGTCCGCCGGGATGGAGGCGCGTCTTTTTCCACTCGGCGCACATGACGTCTTCGCCCGCGCGGCAGTGTCGGCAGGCGCCGCACGCGGCATGGTGATGAACGACGACGCGGTCGCCGGGCCGGAACGCCGTGACGAGAGCCCCGGCCTCGGCGACGACGCCCGCCGGCTCGTGGCCGAGGACGACGGGCGCCTTCGCCGCGACGTACCACGGCGTCGTGTCGCTGCCGCAGATCCCGACGGCCCGCATCGCAACGACGATCTCGCCGGGCCCCGGGACCGGAGAATCCATGTCGACCACGGCCACGTCGCCCGGAGAGCGGACGAGGGCGGCCTTCACGGAACGAGCGCCACCTTCATCGCGGCGCCGCTTCCGGCAAGGTCGAACGCTTCCCGCCACTCGGAAAGCGCTCGCCGCGCTCCGACGAGGGACGAGACCGGGATCGCGCCTTCGGCGAGCAGCGCGAGCGCGGCGTCCGCGTCGCGCGGCGTGTAGTGGAACGAGCCCGTGATCGACACCTCGCGATAGTGCACGGCGAAGGCGTCGGCGCCCACGCGAGCGCCCTCCGCCATCCCCGCGAAGAGCAGCACCGTGCCCCCGTTGGCCGCGAGCGCCGGCAGCGCCTCGATGACCCCCGGATCGCCGGTCGTATCGATGATGAGAAAGAAAGAAGAAGAAAGACTTGCTGAGAAAGGGGAAGAGCGCGACGAGTCCGCGATGCGCGCAACTTCTGCTCTATTCCTTTCAAAGAAAGCGAGTTTCTCCGGTCGCCTTCCAGCGACGACAATCCGGCGCGCCGCGCCGCCTCCCTCGTTCCCCCTCAGGAGAAAAAACAACATCGCCGCCATCGGGCCGGTCCCGACGATCAGAACGTCGTCACCGTCCGCGATCTTGACCCGGGTCAGCGCGTGCACGGCGCTCGCGAGCGGGTCGAGGAGAGCGGCCGCCTCGTCGGAGAGGCCCGGCGGAATCCTTCTCAATCCGTTCTTCACGATGCGCTCCGGGACGAGGAGGAAATCCGCGAAGGCGCCGAAAAGCGGCCTCTCGAACGCGGTCTCGCAGAGGTTCTCCCGGCCCGCGCGGCAGTCGGCGCAGAGCCCGCAGGGGCCGGACACGGCTGATGTGACGCGCTCCCCCGGCGTGAACGCCGCTCTTACGCCCGCCCGCTCGACCACTCCCGCGAACTCGTGCCCGAGCGTCAGCGGGTGCGCGATCTTCGGGTGGCCGTGTCTCACGATCTTGAAGTCGGTCGCGCACGTGAGCGCGACGCTCATGCGCACGAGGACGTCGCCCGGCCCCGGCTCCGGGGTCGGCACCTCGCGGAGTTGGAGCCGCTCCGGTCCCTCCGAGACGAGAGCCCGCATCGGGAAGAGCGTAGCAGGACAGCTAAGCCGACCGCGTCGCGAGGGGGACGACCTGGCCCCCCTGAACGAGATGCTTGCGGAAGGACGAGAGGAGGCCGTCTTCGTCGAGGCCAAGCTCCCTGCGTTGCTCGGCCTGCGTGGCGTGCGGGACGAAACGGTCCGGGATGCCGAGGCGCTTCACGTCGGCGCTGACGCCGATCTCCTCCAGCGCCTCGACCACCGCCGATCCGAACCCGCCCGCGAGCTGGTTCTCCTCGGCCGTCAGGACCTTCGTCCCCGGCTTCACGAATTGCGCGAGGAGCTCGCGGTCGATCGGCTTCACCCACCGGGCGTTCACGACGGTGAGAGACGGCCCGCCTTCCTGCGCGAGGCGCTCGGCGGCCCTCCAGGCCGGCACGACGGGATCGCCGATGGCGAACACGACACCGTCCTTGCCGACGCGCAGCACCTCGCCCTTCCCCACCGGCAGCAGCTTCGGCTCGGGGTCCATCGCGACACCGTGTCCCGCGCCGCGGGGATAGCGGATCGCCGTGGGATGGTCCGAGGCCAGTGCCGTCGCGACGAGATGCCTCAGCTCGTTCTCGTCCTTCGGCGCGCAGACCTGCATGTTCGGGAACACGCGCAGGTACGTCAGGTCGAAGACGCCGTGGTGCGTCGGGCCGTCCGCGCCCACCACTCCCGCCCGGTCGAGCGCGAAGACGACCGGCAGGTCCATCAGGCAGACGTCGTGCATGATCTGGTCGTACGCGCGCTGCAGGAACGTCGAGTAGATCGCGCACACCGGCCGGAACCCCTGTGTCGCGAGGCCGGCTGCGAAGAGCACCGCGTGCTGCTCGCAGATGCCCACGTCGAACGCGCGGCCGGGGAACGCCTTCGCGAATCGATCGATTCCCGTGCCTTCCGCCATCGCCGCCGTCACCCCGACGACGCGCGGGTCCACCGCGGCGATCTCCGAAAGGGCGTCGGCGAAGACGGACGTGTAGCTCTTGGGCGAGGTCTTCTTCGCGACCTCGCCCGTCTCCACCTGGAACGGTGCCGGGCCGTGCCAGTAAACGGGGTCGTCCTCGGCAAGCTGGTAGCCCTTGCCCTTCACGGTGCGGACGTGCAGGAGGACGGGCCCCGCCATCTGCTTCGTCTCCCTGAGCGCGCGCAGGAGGACCGGGAGATTGTGGCCGTCGATCGGGCCCACGTATCGGAAGCCCAGCTCCTCGAAGAGCGTGCCCGGGACGAGCGCCTTCTTGAAGCCGTCCTCGAGCGCCTCGGCGAGGCCCGCGAGCTTCTGGCCCGCCGGGAGCTTCTTCAGGATGTGCGCGACGTCCTCGCGAACCCGCTGGTAGATCTGTCCGCGTGCGATGCGCAGGAGGTAACCCGACATGGCCCCGACGTTCGGCGAGATCGACATGTCATTGTCGTTCAGGATCACGAGGAGCCGGCTCTTGAGGTAGCCGGCCTGGTTCAGGCCCTCCATCGCGACGCCGCCCGTGAGACCCCCGTCGCCCACGATCGCGACGACTTCGTTTTTCCCCAAGCGAAGGTCCCGGGCGATTGCCATGCCCAGCGCCGCCGAGATCGCCGTGGACGCGTGCGCGGCGCCGAAAACGTCGTACTCGGACTCGGCGCGGTTCGTGAAGCCCGACAGGCCGGCGGCCTGGCGGATCGTCTTCAGGCGGTCGCGCCGGCCCGTGAGGACTTTGTGCGGGTACGTCTGGTGGCCGACGTCCCACACGAGGAGGTCGTGCGGAGTGTCGAACACATAGTGCAGCGCCACCGTCAGCTCCACCGCGCCGAGGCCCGAGGCGAAGTGCCCTCCCGTCTTGGCAACGGTGTCGATGACGAACGTGCGGAGCTCGGCCGCCAGCTGCGGTAGCTGCTCCGGGGCCAGCAGGCGCAGATCGCGCGGCCAGTTGACCTTGTCGAGGAGGGGCGTGGGACGGGGCGAGGGGCTCATGCGGGGTTCTCCAGGCACTGGATTCTAGCGGGCACGTGGGACGCGCTCACCGTGTGCCGCGCGGGCCACCGGGCGCGTCGACGTATTTCGCCAGCGTCTTCGCGAACAGCTCGGAGCCCGTTGGCGAGAAATGCACGGGATCCAGGAAATGGGCATCGCCGAAAACGCCCGCCGCGAACGGGTCAAGGAACAGGGCCAGGCCCTCGTCCCCGAGCTTTTTCGCGACCGCGTTGTACCTCGCGAGGCCGGCGAGACTGCCGTTGGCCGTGAGGCCCGGTATCCAACCCTCCAGCCAATCGCGGTCCGCCTTCTCGTGCCCGGCGCGGACGCGCGCCGACTGGGCCACGAGCAGCGTCCGGGCCCCGCGCGCCGCCGCGATGGCGATGGTGGACCTCAGGTTCCGCTCGAACACGGCTACCGCCTCGGCAGGGATGTCGTCGCGCTTCGCGCCGCCCTTCCATTCATACGAGGGCACATATCCTTCGGCGGTCTCGGCCGGGGTTCCCGGCCTCAGGCGGCCGCGGAGCCACTCCACGAACACGAGGCGGGAGACGAGCCGCACCGGAACCGGCGCGACGCCGAGGACCCGCGGCAGGATGTCCGCGTGCCCGACTGTGTAGTCCGGCGCGAATGGAACGTGCGCGGCGGGCTGCAGG
>JBGPDK010000188.1:0-5997 GCA_041482235.1 Thermoanaerobaculia bacterium
CCGAGCGCCGCGAGCCAGGCGAAGGCGAAGCCCGTCAGGAGCATGTGCTTCTCCGGATACCGAATCCACCCGAGGGGTGGAAGCGCGCGCGCCGCGAGGCCGAAGACCGGCGTCGCGTTCCCCAGCGCGAGAAGAACCCCAAGGACCGCCAGCGCCGCAGACGCGGCCCGTCCGGGACCCTTTCGGAGAAGCCCTGCGAGGACGAGGACCCATGCGACGCGGCCCGGCGTCAGGGACGGAAGGTACGGATAGTCCGGGACCCCGGGGGCGGCCGCCACGATCGTCCAGTCCGCGACCGCTCCGTCGACGAAGATCTCGGGCAGGCGCGGCCACACGACCGGCTTCGTGGCTGCGGCCGCCGGACCCATGCCGCCCCCGGGCGATCGGATGCTGCGCTGGGCCGTCGCCCCCGAAGGAAACAGCGCGACCGCGCCGAGGCCGGCGGCAAGGAGCGCGCCGGCCGCGAGGTACGCCAGAGGACGCGCCTTCCCCCGCCACGTCCCGCCCTCGCCGCGGGCCGCAAAGAACACCGCGAGCGCCACCAACACTGCGTAGAGCACGAACTCGGGCGACATGGCGAGCAGGATGAGTGCCGCCGCGACGGCGACCTTCGCCGTGACGCGTCTCCCCGGCATCCGTACGGCGTCGAAGACGAACGCCGCGAACCACGTCAGCATCGAGAGCGCGGAGAGCGCCGCCGGAAACGCCGCGAGCGACACCGTCGTCCCCGAGAGCGCGAAGACGAGGCCGGCGACGGGGGCATTCGCGCGCGAAAGGCCGAGGCGCCGCGAGAAGGCGGCGAATCCCGCGAGCGCCACGGCGAGATGGAGGAGGATCCACGCCTTCATCGCGGCGCCGAGCGGCAGGACCAGGAAGAGAACGTTCGCGGGGTCGAAGGGCGCCGCCGAAGGCGCGCCGAGGAGCGGCGACCCGCCCCACCGGAAACGGTCCACCCACGGCAGCTCTCCGCGCGTCACCGCTTCGACGAGATGGGCCTTCAACGGAAAGAAATAGAAGAGCAGGTCGCGGCCCACCGGCACGCCGGAACCGAGAAAGGCGCGGAGCGGCAGGATCGCAAGGAGGATCGCCCCCGCAAGCGGCAGGAGCGCGCGGATCCGGTCCTTCACGGTCGCACCCGCGGCCACGCGAGAAGGCCGACGGCGAGAAGCGACGCGAGGGACAGCGCCCCACCGGCGCCCAAGGTGGGATTCTCATACCAGAGCGCGATCTCGTGGTCTCCCTTCGGCACCTGGGCGGCCGTGAGAAACCCGTCCGCGGGGCGGAGCTCGAGCTCCGCCCCGTCGAGGCGGGCGCGCCAGTTCGGGTCGAACGTCCGCGAGACGGAAAGCACCGCCGCGGGGAGCGCGACCCGGACCCTGAGGCGCGCCCGGCCCGCGCGGCGCTCCTCCACGGTGATCCGCCCGGCCCCCGCGGGCAGGAGCTCGAACTCCTCGCGCGCGTTCTCGATGCGCAGAATCCGGTCGCCGCCGATGTGCCCGACCTCGACGACGCCGGCCGGGTCGGGGAGGGTCGCCGCCGTCCTCACGACGGACACACCGAGCCGGCGCAGGCGCGCGACCTTCTCCTCTCCCCAGAGAAGGCCGGCGGTCTCGCGCGCGAAGCGCACCGACGCAGCGGCCGTCAGACGGTCCACGTCGTTCTCCCCCGCGTACCGGATCCCGAAAGCCACGCCCGTCGCGGGGCGCAGCGGGTCGAGTCCACCGGCCTCACGCGTCCGCCGCGCGACGGTCCGGGCATCGTCGGCACCGTCGTCGTAGAAGCGCCCGTGCCCGGCCTCCTTCTTGACGAGAGCCACCGCGGGCGTTTCCCGGCTGTAGAGATCGGGCGGCCCCGCGGGACACGTCCCCGCCACGCGTCGCGCCGCGTCGGCGAAGAACAGCACGGCGAGAATGCCGCCCACGAGCAACGGGTATCGTCGCTTTTCTTCGAAGGTGAATACGGAGGGGGAGAAAGCGGCGGCGCAGACGAGCAGAGTCGCGGTTGCCATGAGAAGCGGCGCTCTCAGGCCGGCCGCCACGGCCGCGCCAGAAGCGGCGCCCGCGCCCAGCCCCACGGCCCACAACACCCTTCTAAGAAAATCCTCCGCGCCGAGCGCCAAAGCGAGAAGCGCGCCGCAGACGAGAGCCATTCCCACCGCCGTCTTCAGCAAAGTACTTCGCGCCCGCGCCCGAACCTCGGCCTCGCCGAAGAAGACGGCCTCCACCCCGATCGCCGCCGCCGCCGCGAGCGCGAACGTCACGAGGAGCCACCACTTCTCCGGGTAGCGCACGACGGGAAGAGCGCTGGCAAGCACTGCGTACCCCGGCAGGAACCGCCCGAACGACAGCACCGCGCCCCCGGCGGCAAGGAGCAGCGCCGCGCGCCCGCGGCGGTCGCGCCACGCGGCCGCCGCGAAAACGAGGGGAACGAGGCCGACGGCGAGATCCTCGAAGTACGGGCTTCCCGCGTCGAACGTGCCCGCGCCCCAGAAAGAGGTCGCGTTGCCGGCGGGGTCTCCCGTCAGCCGGGGCTCGAGAAGCGCGAGGACGCGCGACGGACGCACGGACCAGAAGAGCGCCCCGTGCTCCGGCCGCATGTCGATGCCACGCGCCGATCGCGCTATCTCGAGCGCCGCCGGAAGGACCTGGACGGCGGCGAGACCGGCGCCGAGGGCGAGCGCGCCAAACGCCGCGGCGGCCGCGCGCGGTCGCGATCCTTTTCCGGCACCGATCGCGACGGCGACGAAGGCCGCTGCTCCCATCAGCGTCACCGCGGGCTCGCCGCCGAGCGCCGAAAGGCCGAAGGCGAGCGCCGCGAAGCCGCAGGCGCGGCGGCTCGCGGCCGCGCCGCCGGAGGCGAGACGCGGCGCCTGGGCGACCGCGAAGGCGAGCGGAAGGGCCGAGGCGCACGTCGTCGCGTAAACGGGAAGCGACTGGAAGACGCCCGAGAAAAGAAGGACGAGCGCCCCGGCAGAGGACGCGACCGGCGAGAGCCCGAGGAGCCTCAGGGCAAGGAAGAAGACGACGAGGACGAAAACGGCGTTCGTGATCGCGAGAGCGGTCGGCGAGAGGATGAGCAGGAGAGGGGAAAGCGGCCAGAACACCGCGGCGTTCGGGTTCGCCGCGAAGGGCCGCCCCGCCGACACCCACTCGTTCCAGAGCGGCGCCTCACCCGATCCGAGGAGCCTCGCGAGGACGAGTCTCCACGGCACGAAGAAGAAGCCGGCGTCGCGCCGGTACAAAGTGCCGCCGGCCAGGAACGGCGCGAAGCGGAGCGCGGCGGCCCCGAGGACGACGGCGAGAGCCGGTGCGAGGAGCGTCGCGCGCGGGCGAGGGCGGTCTGAATCCTCGCTCTTCACGCCGCTCAGGGCTTCCGCGCCAGCACCAGGAGCGACATCCCGAACGACGGCTCCGTCTTCGCCTCGGCTTTCAGCAGCGGCATGACCCATTTGAAGGCGCCCAGTTGCCGTTTCGGGAGGACGCGTCGCTTGAGAACGCGCGAGTTCAGCCACCAGCCCAGGACGCCGGGCCTGTTCAGGTAGCGGACCGAGTCCACCGTGAAGCCCGCGCGCGCGACGAGCGTCGCGAGAGCGCCCTTTTCGTACCGACGGTAGTGGCGCAGATTCTCGTCGAGCGAGCCGTAGAGGGCGGGCAGCGCGGGCACGAGGAGGGCGAGGTGCCCTCCCGGCTGGAGGACGCGGCAGAAGTCCACGAGCGTGCCCGCGTCATCCTCGATGTGCTCGAGCACGTTCATGCACACGATCGAGTCGATCCGCTCCTGTTCGAGGTCGGCGCGGTCCTCCGGCGTGAGCGGAAACCGGAACGAGGCGACGCGGATGTTCCCCTGTTTCTCGAACCGCGTGAGGAGCTCCCGCACGTAGTGCGGCTCGATGTCCGATGCGACGACGCGCTCCTTGTCGGCGAAAAAGCGCGTCTGGTTGCCCACGCCCGACCCGACCTCGAGGACACGCGACCCGAGCCAGGCCTCGACCCGGTCGTGAAGCCAGCGGTTGTAGACCGACAGCTCCCCCATCCGGCGCAGCGTGATGGCGCCAACATCGCTCTCCGGCGCTTCCCAGCGGAAGTACTTGAGAATCGTCCAGACGGCCTGGAGCGCGTCCGTCCAGCCGATCTTCTTGCCTTCCTCGTACGTGCGCCCGTTGTAGGAGATGGGGACCTCGTAGATCCGGGCGCGCATGCGCGCCACCTTGCACGTGATCTCCGGCTCGATGCCGAAGCGCTGCGACTGGAGGTCCAGCCGGTTCACGACGCCTCGCGTCATGGCCTTGTAGCAGGTCTCCATGTCGGACAGGTTCAGATCCGTGAAGACGTTCGACATGAGCGTGAGCAGGCGGTTGCCCACGGTGTGCCAGAAGTAGAGGACGCGGTGCCCGTGGGGGCTGCCGAGAAAGCGGGATCCGTACACGATGTCGGCCTTGTCCGCGAGGATGGGGCCGAGGAGGACCGGGTATTCCTCGGGATCGTACTCGAGGTCGGCATCCTGGATGACGACGAGCTCGCCGGTCGAGGCGCGCATTCCCGCCCAGACGGCCGCTCCTTTCCCCATGTTGCGCGGTTGCAGGAGAACGCGGACGCCGTTCCTGCCGTCGAGCTCACGGAGGATGTCCCGCGTGCCGTCCGAGGAGCCGTCGTCGACGATCACGATCTCGCGCTCGAGGTTCCCGAGATCCACCGCCTGCACCTGCGCGAGGATCTCGCGGATCGTCCGGCGCTCGTTGTACGCCGGGATCACGACCGACAGCTTCATGGGCCCTTGTCTCTCAAGTCGTACAGGACGATGGAGTATCCCACGCGCCCCACCGGCGTTCCCCGCGCCGACACCCCCTCGCGAAGCCGCTGGAAGCCGGCCGCGGCGGCGAGATCGCCGTGGAAGGCCATGGCCTCGGGGCCGCAGCACATCAGGAACGAGGAGACCGCCCAGAGGCCGGGGCGGAGCGGCGTTTCGGAAGGCACGAACACCGCCGCCTTCGGCGCGTAGTAGGGCACGTCGCCGCCGCCGAAATAGGCAATCGTCGCGCTCTCTTCCTCTCCCCGGGCCTCGAGCCGCCGTGCGAGGCGCCGAAGGTCCTGGCCCCAGTCGAGGTTCGAGTCGTTGAGCCACGCAGCGCCATTCGCGGGCCCTCCCGCGGCCGCATTGAAGAACGAGAGCTCGTGGGGATGGACGCGCAGGGTCTCGACGAGCTGCACCGAAGCCGCGGCGACGAGGATCGCGGCGGCCGCGCGCGTGGAAAGCGACCGGAAGAGAACGAGGACGGAGGCCGAAAGAAGCAGCGGGTACACGGGCAGCATGTGGCGGATGCCGATGTTGTACGACGTGGCCATGCCGGTCAGGAAGAGATAGGCCGGCGGGAGCACGAGCGTGAGAAGCACGAGATCGGGCCGGAGCCTGCGCGCGAGGCCGGAGACGGCCGCTATGACGAGAACCGCGAGAGTGCCGAGCGCGCTCTTCACCGCGAAGGCGACGAAGAAGTACTCCCAGAATCCGTCCGCGGAAAGCTCCCCGCGCAGGTAGTTGACTCCGCCGCCGGTGCGGTTCTGGACGGCGATCCCGGCGAGGCCCGCGGCGTAGTGGCCGGCCTGCTTCGACAGCCGCGAGATCGCGACGATCCGGTCGACGGCCGCCTCGGAAGCCTGCCGCGAGACGAGAAAAAGGCGCACCGCCCTCGCGGCTTCGGCACCGCTCATGTTTCGCATCGCGATCGCGTAGCTTCCGAGGAGCACCGCGAGAGACACCGCGCCCGCGACGAGAAGGCCGCGCAGCGGGATCAGGTCGGGACGGCGGCCCTCGCGCGCGGCCGCGCGCCGCTCCAGAAAGAGCCCGGCGAGCGCGAGGAGCGCGACCATGGGGACGAGGAGAACGCACGAGAACTTCGCGGCGAGGCTCGCGCCCAGCGCCGCGCCCGCCGCCGCCCAGAGGCCGAGCGACCGGCGCTCGAGGGCGCGCGCCGCGAGCACGAGCGTGCCGAAGAAACCGAGG
>JBGPDK010000189.1:0-5950 GCA_041482235.1 Thermoanaerobaculia bacterium
ATCCCCTCATGTGCAAGGGGCAGATCGAGGGAGGAACGCTTCAGGCGATCGGCTGGGCGTTGAACGAGAGGCTCGTCCTCAGGGACGGGAAGATCGTGAACTCCCGCATGGCGAACTACATCGTCCCCACCAGCCTCGACGCCCCGCGTTTCACGACGATCCTCGTGGAGGATCCCTATTCGAAGGGCCCGGGCGGCGGGGCCAAGGGCATCGGCGAGCTGCCCATGGACGGCGGCGCGCCCGCGGTCGCCGCCGCGATCGAGCACGCGACGGGCATCGTCCGCGACGACCTGCCGCTCCTGCCTGAAGACCTCTTCGCGGCGCGACGGACGGCGACATGACGATCACCTTCGTCGTGAACCGCCGTTCGCGCACCCTCGACGTGCCCCCGCTCGCGCGCCTCCTCGACGTCCTGCGCGGGCCCCTCGGGCTCACCGGGACGAAAGAGGGCTGCGGTGAAGGCGAGTGCGGCTCGTGCACGGTGCTGCTCGACGGCGTGCCCGTGAACGCATGCCTCGTCGTGGCCGGCCAGTGCGACGGGCGGACGGTGCTGACGGTCGAGGGCCTCGGCACGGAGAACGGGCTCTCCGGCCTGCAGGACGCCTTCGTGAACGAGGGCGGCGCGCAGTGCGGCATCTGCACTCCCGGGATCCTCATGGCGGCGCACGCGCTCCTCGCGGCGAACCCGCGGCCCGACGAGAGCGAGATCCGCGAGAGCATCGCGGGCAACGTCTGCCGCTGCACGGGCTACCAGCGCATCGTCGAGTCGATCCGCAACGCCGCGAAAGGCCAGGCCTCGCGTGAACCCGGCTGAGGTGGCGCTCTACCCGTTCGAGAGGCCGTCCACCCTCGCCGCCCTCTGCCGGACGCTTTCGGCCCGCGCGGGGCGCAAGGAGAAGACCGTGCTCCTCGCGGGGGGAACGGACTGGATCGTGGAGCGCAGCCTCGTGCCGCCGGAGGAATCGGGCGACCTGCCGCTCGTCCTCGACGTCTCGCGCCTGCCCGAGATGCGCGGCATTCACGTCGTGAAGGAGCGCGCCGAGATCGGTGCCGCCGCGACGTTCCTCGAGATCAGGAGGGACCCCGTGCTCTCGCGGCGCGCGCCGGTTCTCACCGCCATGGCGCGCGAGGTGGGCGCCATCCAGATCCAGGCACGCGGAACGCTGGGCGGTAACCTCGCGACCGCTTCTCCCGCGGCCGACGGGGCCGCGGCGCTCATGGCCCTCGACGCCGACGTCGTCCTCGCGAGCGCGCACGGCGAAAGGCGGGTTCCGATGACCCGGTTCTTCACGGGTTACCGCGCGACGCGGCGCGCCGAGGACGAGGCGATCGTCCGGGTGGAATTCGCCCTCCCGCGCGCCGGCGCCCACCAGGCGTGGAGGAAGGTGGGCACGCGCGCGGCGCAGGCGATCTCGAAGGTCGCCCTCGCCGCGGTCATCGAGCTGGATGGCGGCCGGGGCGTCCGCGCCGGGTTCGGCATGGCGTCCGTGGCGCCCGTGACGGTCTCCCTTCCGACGGTGCGGGCGCTCGGCCTCGCGGCGAGCCTTTCGTCGGTCTCGGACGACGAGCTCGACGCCGCGACGCGCCGCGACATCGCCCCGATCGACGACCTCCGCTCGACCGCGGCCTACCGGGCGCACGTCGCGTCCGCGCTCGTGAAAAACTTCTTTCAGGAGCTCCGGACGTCGGCCGCTCCCTGACCGCGCCCCTGGTTCTCCGGGGCGCCCCACGCGCCCTTATGATCCGGCATCCCGCGGAGGTGATCGATGCGCGAGATCGTCCAGCACGAACCCGGCACGTTCTGCTGGCCGGAGCTCGCCACGACCGACTCCGATTCCGCGAAGAGCCTGTACGGCGCTCTCTTCGGCTGGACCCTGGAGGATCAGCCCGCGGCGCCGGGCATGACGTACACGATCGCGCGGCTCGGCGGCAAGGACGTGGCCGCCCTTTACGTTCTCGACGCCGCGCAGCGAGCGCTCGGCGTGCCGCCTCACTGGAACTCCTATGCCGCCGTGGCGAACGCCGACGAGAGCGCCCTCCGCGTGAAGGTTCTCGGCGGAACGGTCGTCGCGGCGCCCTTCGACGTCGGCGAGAACGGGCGCATGGCCATCATGCGGGACCCGCAAGGCGCGACACTCTGCCTGTGGGAGGCGCGCGCCCACCCGGGCGCGCAGATCGTCGGGGAGATCGGCTCGCTCTGCTGGACCGAGCTCGCGACGACGGACACCGACCTGGCGGGCCATTTTTACGCGAGCCTCTTCGGCTGGGCGGTGAAAAAGCAGGAGACGGGCGCGCGCTCCTACACCGAACTGTGGAAGGGGCCGCGGCCCGTGGGCGGGATGATGGCGATCGAGAAGGAGTGGGGGCCCATGCCGCCGGCCTGGGGCGTGTATTTCCGCGTCGCCGACTGCGACGCGGCCGCCGCGAAGGCGAAGGCGCTCGGAGCGCGCGTCCTGGCGGGCCCCGACGACATCGCGAACGTCGGGCGCTACGCGTTTCTCGCCGATCGCGAGGGCGCGACGTTCGCCGTGATCGCGCTCGCGCCCTGACGGATCTTATCCCGACAGTTTCCGGTACCTGATCCGGTGCGGGCGGTCGGCCTCGGCGCCGAGCCTCTTGTGCCGGTCGGCTTCGTAGTCCTGGTAGTTGCCCTCGTACCAAACGACCTTGCGGTCGCTCTCGAACGCGAGCATGTGCGTCGCGACGCGGTCGAGGAACCAGCGGTCGTGGCTGATGACGACGGCGCAGCCGCCGAACGAGAGGAGCGCCTCTTCGAGAGCGCGCAGCGTGTCGACGTCGAGGTCGTTCGTGGGCTCGTCGAGGAGCAGCAGGTTGCCGCCCCGCTTGAGCGTGCGCGCGAGGTGGAGGCGATTCATCTCGCCGCCGGAGAGGTTCGCGACGAGCTTCTGCTGGTCGGCGCCCTTGAAGTTGTACATCGCGCAGAACGCGCGGCTCGGCATCTCGCGCTTGCCGAGGAGGACGAGATCCTGCCCTCCGGACAGCTCGTCGTGGACCGTCTTTTTCGCATCGGGCCGTTCGCGGTTCTGGTCCACGTAGCTCGGGACGACGGTGTCGCCGACCTGCAGCTTGCCGCCGTCGGGCTTCTCGAGCCCCATGATCATCTTGAAGAGCGTCGTCTTGCCGGCGCCGTTCGGGCCGATGATCCCCACGATGCCGCCCTTCGGCAGGTCGAAGCTCAGGTCCTCGAAAAGGAGCTTGTCGCCGAAGGATTTCCGGACGCCTTCGGCTCTGACGACGACGTCGCCGAGCCGGGGCCCGGGCGGAATGTAGATCTCGTTCGTCTCGCCGCGGGCCTCGATGCCGCTCTCGGACACGAGCTGCTCGTAAGCCTGAAGGCGGGCCTTGCTCTTCGCCTGTCGCGCGCGCGGAGCCATGCGCACCCACTCCAGCTCGCGCTTGAGCGACCGCTGGCGCGCGCTCTCGGTCTTTTCCTCGATTTCGAGGCGGGCCTCCTTCTGCTCGAGCCACGAGGAGTAGTTGCCCTTCCACGGGATGCCCGCGCCGCGGTCGAGCTCGAGGATCCAGCCCGCCACGTTGTCGAGAAAGTACCGGTCGTGCGTGACGGCGACGACGGTGCCCGGAAACTCCTTGAGGAACTGCTCGAGCCATGCGACGGACTCGGCATCGAGATGGTTCGTGGGCTCGTCGAGGAGAAGCATGTCCGGCCGCTCGAGGAGGAGGCGGCACAGCGCCACGCGCCGCCTCTCGCCGCCGGAGATCTTCGTGACGTCCGCGTCCGGCGGCGGGCAGCGGAGCGCGTCCATCGCGTTCTCGAGGGTGCGGTCCAGCTCCCAGCCGTTCGCGGCCTCGATGGCGTCCTGCACCTTGCCGTACTCGGCCATGACCTTGTCCATCTCGGCGTTGGGCAGGCTTTCGCCCATTTTCTCGCCCAACTCGTCGAAGCGGGCGAGGAGCTTCTTGACCGGAGCGACGCCGTCCTCGACGTTCTCGAGAACGGTCTTCCTGGGGTCGAGCTGCGGGTCCTGCGAGAGATGCCCGATGCGCGTCCCCTCGGCCGGATACGCCTCGCCGGTGAACTCCTTGTCGAGGCCCGCCATGATGCGGAGCACGGTTGATTTTCCAGCGCCGTTAAGCCCGAGAATGCCGATCTTGGCGCCCGGAAAAAACGAGAGGTAGATGCCCCGGAGGATCTCCCGCTGGGGCGGGACGACCTTCCTGAGGTTCTGCATCGTGAAGATGTACTGCTCGGCCATGGGGGCGGGAATGTAACAGGAACCGGGGATAGGATCAGACGCACAAGGAGAACAGGACCATGTGGCTGATCGTGGAACTCGCGCTCTGCGCGCTCGCGGGCTGGGCGACCGGACAGATCATGAAGGGCGGAGGCTATGGCCTTCTCGCGGACATCCTGCTGGGAATCGTCGGAGGCTTCATCGGAGGTTTTCTCCTCGGCCGCTTTGCCATGGGAGGCGGCCTCCTGGGCGATTTTCTCATCCGCCTCGTCGGGGCCATCGTGCTCGTCGCGATCGTGCGTCTCATCAAGAAATCCTGAGCTTGACCACAGTCTAGACTTTGTCTAATCTACTGTCTGGAGGTTCTTTCACATGGCCAAGAAGGACAAGAACAAGAAGGGCGCCGCGGCTGTCGTCGCCACCCTTCAGCGGCAGCAGGCGAATGCGCTCGTCGCGTATCTCAACTACAAGAAGTACCACTGGCTCTCGTACGGGCCCCTTTTCCGCGACATCCACCTCATGCTCGACGAGCAGGCGACGCTCGTGTACGACACGATCGACGAGTTCGCGGAACGCGCGATCATGGTCGGCGGCTCGCCACTGGGGGACCCGGCGGATTATCTCCCGAACGCGAGCGTGACGCCCTCGAAGGGCAAGCTCTCGCTCGAAGAGATGATCACCGAGGCCCGCGCCACCCTCGACGTCGTGACGAGGGAGATGCACGAGGATGCCGAAGTCGCGACGGAAGCGGGCGACATCGGGACGGCCGACCTCTACACGCGCCTCGTCCAGGTGCACCAGAAGAGCCGCTGGTTCCTGAACGAGGTCCTGCAGAAGAGGGACGGCCTCACGAGCTGAGGCGGATCTATCACGACGAAGAGAAGGAATGCCCGGGCTTTTCATCTCAGCCCGGGCATCAAACCCCGTCTGTCGTTGATCAGGCGACCGGGCGGGTGGTGACCTTCACGGTCCAGGCTCCCCTACTCGGCGGAAGGCCGTGTGGCCATTTCCAAGCGCGCAATCGCGAGCATCGCAGGCTGATTCCTCGAAATGGACACGGGACGGCGAGGAGCCGCGCCGAGCCGGGCAGCCCATCGCTGCCGCCGCGCACCTTCTCCCGGAATCGAAGCGGAGGATTCTCCGGCCGGAGACGCGCCGGATCCACGCCCAGGATACGCATGCGAGGACGAACTCCCCGGGTTCCGAGCGGCGCCCGTCAGTTCCGGGGTCCCCTTCGCGGCGTGGAAGGCGTAATTCTGGACGAGAGCCACTCCGCCCACGCCGAGCGAGAGGAGTCCGACCAATCCGAGAACGCCAATGGCGAGCAGGCTCGCGAAGCGGGAAAGCGAAATGGCTCGAATCTCGGTATCTGCGCCGAGGAACCTACCGGCCGCTGGTGCAGGGCCGGAGAACGGCAGACTCGGCACTCCCGCGGCCGGAAGGGGGCCGCCGCAGAGATCGTGGAACGGGCTCATCGAGCTGCAGAGAGCACGAGTCGTGCCGGTCTCGCAACCACATCGAACGGACGAAATTGAGCGTCGAGCGCCGCTTTTTCTCGTCGCGGCCATCCCGGTGCGGCAAGGATTTCAAGCGGGTTGCAACGGGCGGCCGCCTCACGAGCTGATCCCGCGGGAGCCGGGGGCGCGGGCCGATAGACTCGGCGCATGCCGAAACGGTCCGCCGCCCTCGCCCTCTTTCTCCTCCTCGCCGTCTCCGCCCGCGCAGACGACACGAAA
>JBGPDK010000190.1:0-5923 GCA_041482235.1 Thermoanaerobaculia bacterium
CCGTGGCCACCGGGCGCACCGCTCTCCCCGCGCTCCGGGCCGCGGGCGCGCATGCGGTCCTCGCGGATCTCTCGGACACGCGGCAGGCGCTGGAGGCGATTCTTGGCTGAGACGAGACGTCTTCTCCGGATCGTCGTGGCCGTGGCCGCTCTCCCGGCGGGGCTTCTCGCAGCCCAGGCTCCGCCGGCCGCTCACCAGACAGGTCCCCCCTTCGATCTCGCGGCCCCGACGCCCCACCGGCTGTCGTTCACGATCGACACGGCGCCCGCGCGCGACGTCCTCGCTCTTCTCGGCGGCGCTCCGGACGCGCCGGGCACGCTCCGGCGCCTCAGGGCCTCGGCGAATGCCACGGCGGCCATCCGCGCGGAAGGCCTGACGCCCGAGGATTTCTACGGGCGCCTCGTCTCGACGGTCGCCGGCACCCCCGACCGGCTTCTTTCGACCTTCGTCGCGAAGATTCCGTACTTCGCGCGCGTCCTCGATGCCATGGAGACCGAAGGGACGTCCGACGCCGCCCTCGAAGGCCGCCGGATTGCGTCGCTCCTGCCCGCGAAGGCGCCCATCACGGCGGCGATCGTCCTCGTGCCTTTTTTCGAAGTCTCGGGTTTCGCCGAGGTCGCCGCCGTCCGCGACGGGGACACGCTCGTCCTCGCCGCCGACCTGCCGCGCCTCACGGGCGACCTCGCGTCGGCGCCGATGCCCCGTGAGGTGCTCCTGAAGGTCCTGCGAGCCGCGTCCGCAGAGGGATGGCGCACCCTCTTCGATGCGCACGTCCGAAAGACCCCTGCCTGGCCAGACGAGAAAACCGCTGATTTCGACACGCTCCTCGCGCGGACGGCCGCCGAGGGGCCGCCGACTCTCTTCCTCATTCCCGACGACTTCTTTCCGATCGTTCCGCTCCTCGAGGAGCCGATCGCGCGCGCCTACGCGCGCTGGAACCGCGCGGCGGACGTCCTCGTGGAAGGCAAGAAGAAGGATCCCGAACGTCAGGAGCTCTTCGCGAACGCGGGCAGAGGCGACTTCTGGAACCGCTACCCCGCGATCGTCGGAGCGCAGATCACGGACGCTCTCCTGTTCTTCGCCGGGCGCGAGAAATACCTCGCCGCGCTCGCGGCCGGGCCCCGCGCCATCTTCGCGCTTTACCTCGAGGTCACGAAGGGCAAGCGGCTGCCCGCGTTTTCGAAGAGCGCGCGGAAGGCGCTCGAGGCGAAAAAACCCTAACGCACCGGCAGGAGCGGGAAGGCGGTCGAAAGAGGCGGAAGCTCGGGCGGTTTCACGCCCCATTCGTGCAGCTTCACGTACGTGTAGAGGCCGTCGGCGTGGCCGTCGCCCCAGAAGATCTGGAGCGCGTAGCCGCCCACGGGGCTCGTGCCGCGCACCTGATACGACTCGGCGGTGAGCGGCCGCGCGGGGGGCTTCATCAGCCGCCCGAGGATGTCGCGCTCGCCCTGGCACTCCGCGCACGGGCACAGCCGGCGAAGATCCGGGAGCTTGAGGTACGACTCGGTGCCGTCGTTCCACGCGATCGCGAGCTCTCCGCCGAGCACTTGCACGTTCTTCGGGATCGGCGCCATGGAAGGATGGTACCGGAGTTTCTACTCGTACCGCAGGGCGTCGATGGGGTCGAGGCGAGCGGCCTTCATCGCCGGGTAGATCCCGAAGAAGAGGCCGATCGAGACCGAGACGCCGAGCCCGAGGAAGATGCTCCAGAGCGGCGTCTCCGTGCGGAGGCTCGAGACGAGGCGCACGACGAGAGCCGTCAGAAGCCCGAGGGCCACGCCCACGACGCCGCCGAGAGCCGTCAGCGTCATCGCTTCGGTCAGGAACTGGAGCGAGATGTCGCGCCTCAGCGCGCCGACCGCCTTGCGCAGGCCGATCTCCCTCGTCCGCTCCGTCACCGAGACGAGCATGATGTTCATGACGCCCACCCCGCCCACGACGAGCGCGATCGCCGCGATGAGGACCATGACGCCGGAGATCGCGTTCGTGACGGCCTGCATCTGGGCCAGCATCTTCTCGGCCGTGAAGATCGCGAAATCGTTCGGCGCGTTGAACGGAACTTTGCGCCGCGCGCGAAGAACGGCCGTGCCCTCCTCGACCACGCGGTCCACGAGCTCGGGCGACCTCGGGATCGTGGCGATGTGGATCGTGTCGTCGTGCGAGTTCTTCGTCTGCGGGAAGTGCCGGTCGTACGTCGAGATCGGCATCAGAACGAAGTTGTCGGGCTGGCCGCCGAAGCCGGAGGAGCCCTTCTTCTCGAACGTGCCGACGATCTGGAGGCGCTTGCCGTTGACCGAGAGCATCTGTCCCAGGGGGTCCTTGCCCTTGAAAAGGGCCTCCGAGACGTCCTGCCCGACGACGCAGACATCCGTCGCGTGCAGAACGTCGAAGTCCATGATGTTCCGCCCGTCCTGCATCGACCAGTTGTTGCAGATCGCGTAGTTCTGGTTGCCGCCCGAGATCGTCGGGGAGTTCGCCTCGTTGCCGTTGCCCTTCACCTGCGAGGCGTTCCACAGGTAACGCTCGGGCGAAACGGCGAGGATGGAGGGGCAGAGCTCCTGGAGCGCGTCGGCGTCCTCGATCGTGAGGTCCTTCCGCTTCCTCTCCTCCTCCGAGCGCCGGCCGGGGCCGAACCGCGGCTCGAACTTCTGGAACTGCACGAGAGTCGTGCCGAAGGAGGAGAACGCCTCCGTCTGCGAGCGGTCGAACCCGGTCACGAGAGCGACCATCCCGATCACGGTCCAGACGCCGATGACGATGCCGACCATCGTCAGAAACGCGCGCAGCTTGTGCGCGCGCAGAGCCGTCAGCGCGAACCGCAGGTTCTCGGCGATGACGCGGCGAAACGTCTCGAGAACGTACGTCATGGGCTACTCATATCTCAGGGCCTCGATCGGCGTGAGGCGGCTCGCTTTGATCGCGGGGAAGACGCCGGCGATGATGCCGGTGAGCGTCGCGAGAACGAGGCCCGACACGACGAGGCCGGGCGTCACGAGCGTCGGGAGCGGCGTGAAGGCGTCGACGCAGAGCGCGATGAGCCAGCCGAAAAAGACGCCGAGGCCGCCGCCGCCGAGCGCGAGGAGAGCGGCCTCGAGAAGGAACTGCCAGAGGACGTCCCGCTTGCGGGCCCCGACCGCGAGGCGCAGGCCGATCTCCTTCGTCCGCTCGATGACGGACACGAGCATGATGTTCGCGATCACGATCGCGCCCACGACGAGGGAGATCCCGCTGATGAAAACGAGAAGGGCGAAGGCGGCCGCCGTGATCGCCTTCCACACGACCTGCACCGCCTCCGCGTTCACGAAGACGACCGGGTCCGGCGCTTTCGGGTCCGTGTGGCGGATCGCCCGGAAGATCGTCCGGATCTCGTCCATCGACGCCGGCACGCCGGGCACGCCGCCCTTCGCCTGGACGTAGATGCCGAGCTGCCGGTTGGCCCCCCAGACCTTGCAGAGCGTCTCGCGCGGTATGTACGCGACGTTGTCCTGGCTCTGGCCGAGGACGGAGCCCTGTTTCATGAGAAGACCGATGACCTCGAACGACATCCCGCCGATCATGATCGTGCGGCCGATCGGGTCGACGCGCGGGAACAGCTCTTCGCGCACGTCCGAGCCGATCACGGCCACGAAGGACCGGTGCTCGTTCTCCATCTCCGTGAAGAAGCGCCCGGATTCGAGATCGAGGTTCCGGATCTCGCTCATGTTCGACGTCGTCCCCTGGATCGAAACGTCCGAGAGGCGGTGATTCGCGTACTTGACGAGCTGCAGCGTCCCCGACTGGGCGCCGATCCTCTCGGCAAGGCGCGCGAGGCGCACGACCTGCTCGTAGTCCGGCTTCTTGACCGGCTTCCTTTTGAGCGCCTCGAGGAAGCCCTCGTGCGACGTGATGATCCCCCAGCGCGTGACCACGTAGACGTCGGGCGACAGCGAGAAGATCTTCGTCGCGACGTAGTTGTTGAGGCCCGAGATGACGGCGACGACGGCGATGACCGTCATGACGCCGATGATGACGCCGAGGAGAGTGAGGAACGAGCGGAGCTTGTGCGCGGTAATGGCCTTCCAGGCTACGTGCAGAAGCTCCCCGATCAGCATGGCGGACCTCTCGTCCTCAGGACTTCTTCGCGGCGTCGGGGCCCGCCGTCGAGTTGTCCACCTTCACACGGTCTCCGATCTTGAGCGAACGGAGCGCCTTGAACGGCCCCGTGACGATCTCCTCGCCGTCCGCGAGACCCTCGAGGACCTCGGTCTGCAAGTCGGCGCTGATGCCCGTCTTGATCTTCCGGAAGTCGACGGCGCCGTCCTTCTTCACGACGAAGACGCCCTCCACGTCCTTTTTCTTTTCGGCCGTCGCCGTGCCGGCGGCCGCGGCCGCAGGCGTCGGGGCGGGCGTGGGTTTCTTGCCCTTCGGGCGTTCGAGCGACGCCGGGTCGGCGACGACGAGGGCCGGGATCGGGATCGCGAGAGCGGAGGCGCGCCGGTCCGTCTCGATCTTCCCGGAGACCGAGAAGCCGGGGCGGATGTTCGGAGGCGGGTTCTCGACCTGCACCTTCACCTTGAAGTTCACGGCCGACGAGTCAGTGCCGAGCGCGGACTTCGTGATCGGGCTGCCGCCGATCTCCGTGACGACGCCGTCGAACTTCTTGTCCGGGTACGCGTCGAACGTGAGCTTTGCCTTCTGGCCGACCTTCACCTGCGGGATGTCGGTCTCGTCGATCTCCATTTCGCCTTCGACGATGGACATGTCCGAAACCGTGAGGAGCACCGTTCCGGCGTTGTTCATCGTGCCGATGATCGCGTTCTCGCCGGCCTCGACGGGCTTGGCCGTGACGATTCCGTCGATGGGGGACGTGATGGTCGTCTTCTTCAGGCTGTCCTTGTTCGCGAGGAGATTCGCGCGCGCCTGATCGATGCGGCGCTCGTCGGCGCGCTCGTTCGCCATCGCCGAGTCGAGGGCGAGCTGGGCCTTCTGGAGGTTCTGCTCGGACTCGATGTGCGCCGCGAAGTTCTTCTTCGTGCGATCGAGGTCGCGCTGGGCCTGGTCCCGCGCGAACTTGTCCGCTTCCCGCTGCGCAAACAGCGCATCGAGGGCCGCCTGCGTCGCCTGGGCGCCGGCGTCGTACTGGACCTTGTCGATCTGCAGGAGGAGGTCGCCCTTCTTGACGTGGTCTCCCTCGACGACCGCGAGCGTCACGATCTGGCCCATGACCTGGGACGAGATGTCGACCTTGATGCGCGCGCGGACGCGGCCGTTGCAGCTCACCGTGGCGACGAGCGGGGCTTTCGTGACCTTCGCGGTCGAGACCTTTACGACGTTCTTGTCCCGGCTCCTGATCGAGGCATAGACGACGAGAGCGAGGACGAGGGCGACGGCCACCCCGATCGCCACCTTGATCCGCGTGGTCATCGAACAACTCCCTTCGGGCGCAACGGCTTGACTCCACCGCCTTTTACGCGATCCCGGGGACGAAAGTTTCGGGTTCCGGGACGGCGACGTGGCGGACAGGGGGGGATTCGAACCCCCGGTAAGCTTTTAAGGCCTACGGCGGTTTAGCAAACCGCTGGTTTAAGCCACTCACCCACCTGTCCGCGGGAAGCACCGGGCCGCGAAGTCTAGCAGGGAGAGAGGATAAACTCGTCATTGATCGACACAGCGGAGGAGTGGCCGAGTGGTTTAAGGCGGCGGTCTTGAAAACCGTTGAACCGCAAGGTTCCGGGGGTTCGAATCCCTCCTCCTCCGCCAACACCCCGCCGTTCAGGGTTTCTGGATCTCGGCCAGGCCCCCGCAATAGGGCTGGAGGACCTTCGGGATCGCGACCGAGCCGTCCGCCCTCTGGAAATTCTCGAGGATCGCGACGAGCGTCCGGCCCACGGCGAGACCCGAGCCGTTCAACGTGTGGACGAGCTCGTTCCGCGCCTTCCCGCCG
>JBGPDK010000191.1:0-5911 GCA_041482235.1 Thermoanaerobaculia bacterium
CCGATGTATTCCGACATGAGCGAGATGCCCGGGCCGGACGTGGACGTGAAAGACCGGGCGCCCGCCCACCCGGCGCCGAGCACCATGCCGATCGAAGCGATCTCGTCCTCGGCCTGGATGACGGCGACGTTTTTTCTTTTCGTCACGGCGTCCACCCGCAGGTCGTCGCAGAGATCGATGAAAGCCTCGCAGAGGGACGACGAGGGCGTGATGGGGTACCACGCGCAGACCGTCGCGCCGCCGAACACGCAGCCGAGGGCGGCCGCCATGTTGCCCTCGACGATGATCTTGCCCTGCGTCGCGTTCATGCGCTCGACGCGGAAGGGGATTTTCGCGGGAAGGTTCGCCTTCGCGTAATCGAGGCCGACGTGCACCGCGCTGACGTTGAGGTCGATCGCTTTCGGTTTGCCCTTGAGCTGCTTCGCGATGGCCTTCTCGATCTCCGCGGGGTCGATCCCCATGAGGTCGGCCACGACGCCCACGTAGATCATGTTCACGATGAGCTTGCGGAGCTTCGCGTGCTCGGGCGCCGAGGTGATCTTGACGACGAGCTCCGCGAACGGGACCGCGTAATACGCGAGGTCGTCGCGCTTCTTGCCCTCTCTCTCGAGCCCGAGCTTCTTCTCGTAGACGACGAAAGCCCCCGCGCGCACGTCGCGCACGTCCTCGTCCGCGGTCTCGGGATTCATGCAGACGAGGACGTCGAGGTCGCGCTTGCGCGCGAGGTAGCCGTCCTTGTTCGCGCGGATCGTGAACCAGGTGGGCAGGCCCTGGATATTCGACGGAAACAGGTTCTTGCCCGAGACGGGAACGCCCATGCGGAAGATGGATCGCATGAGGACGCTGTTCGCCGTCTGCGAGCCCGAGCCGTTGGCCGTGGCGACCTGCAGCGAAAAGTCGTTGACGACGAGGTCCGAGGACGCGCGGGCGCCCGACGTGGTCTCGGTGAGAACGCTCGACATGCTTTGTTGGTCCTCCGGGGCCGCGCCTTCCCTGTGGCCCTCGCGGACCGCGGCAAGACGAGACTCGATCTTAACTCGGCGGGCGGCGTGGAACAATCGGAACGTGCGCGTCGTCTCCCTCTGTCCCTCGATCACGGAGAGCCTCGTCGCGCTGGGCGCCGCCGACGCCCTCGTCGGCGTGACGCGGTACTGCATCCACCCGCGCGAGGCGCTCGCCGGTATCCCGCGGATGGGCGGCACGAAGAACCCTGATCTCGCGGCGATTCGGGCCGCGATGCCCGACCTCGTCTTCTGCAACTCCGAGGAGAACAGGGCGGAAGACATCGTCGCGCTCGCCGCGAATTTCCGGGTGGACGTGTCGCATCCGCGCACGGTCGCGGAGGTCCCCGGGCTCCTGAGGCATTTCGGCGAGCTCACCGGTACAGAAGAAAAGGCCCGGGAGATTTCTTTGAAAGTGGAAGAGGCTTTGGAGCTCTTCGAGAGGCCTGCGCGGCGCGATGCGGGCGATCGGAGGGGAGCGCACGGTTCCGTCCCCTTCCGCTTCGTCTATCTCATCTGGAAGGACCCCTGGATGACGGTCGGCCCGCGCACATACATCGCCGATTTGCTTCGCCGCGCGGGAGGCTCTCTTTCACTCGACGAAAATAACGCCGAGACGACGGACTACCCGGTCACCGACGAAGACGCGATAGCGGCCGCGCGTCCAGACGTCCTGATCCTCCCCGACGAGCCCTACCGCTTCCGCGACCGCGACGCCGCGTTCTGGCGCGCGCGGCTGCCCGCCCCGACCCGCGTCGTCCTCGTGCCGGGCGACGACTTCTGCTGGCACGGGGTGCGCACCCTGCGCGGCCTCGAGGCCGCGGCGGCTCTGGCGCGCTCGATGGCCTAACGGCGCCGCATCAGATCGAGGAATTCCTCCCGGACGGCCTTCTGGAGAAAGATTCCCCGAATGGCGGAGGTGACTGTCACGGCGCCCGGCTTCTTGATGCCGCGCATCTCCACGCAGAGGTGCCGGGCCTCGATGACGACCATGACGCCCTGAGGCCTCAGCTCCTCCTCGAGGACGCCCGCGACCTGCTCGGTGAGGCGCTCCTGGATCTGGGGCCGGCGCGCGAAGAAGTCGAGCAGGCGCGGCAGCTTCGAGAGGCCGACGATCTTCTCGTTCGGAATGTAGGCGATGTGCCCGTGCCCGTAAAAGGGCACGAAGTGATGGGCGCACATCGAGTAGAAAGGGATCTCCTTCTCCATGACCATCGACGTGTAGTGCTCTTCGTTCGGAAACGTCGTCAGCTTCGGCCGGGTCCCCTCGTCGAGCCCGGAAAAGATGTCGAGATACATCCTCGCGACGCGCCGGTCCGTGTTGATCAGGTTCGGGTCCTGGTCGGGACAGAGCCCGAGGATCCGGATGATCTCCTTCACGTGGCCGGCGATCTGGTCGAGGCGGGGGTCGGCGAGGTCCGCGTTCTCGAGGGTGGCGGCGAGCGATTCCAGGGAGGTGCTCATGAGGGCATCATACGGAAAGACGGCGGGAAGGGATGGCACACGAAGAGCGACCGCGGACGCGCGCGACGCGCATCGTCGCGACGATAGGCCCGAACGCGGAAAGGCCCGGGGCGCTCGCGGCGCTCCTCGACGCGGGCGTCGACGTCGTGCGCCTGAACGGGGCGCACTGCAGGCCCGGGGAGATCGCACGCCGCGTGGCCCTCGTGCGCCGCCTGTCCCGGGCGAGACGAGCCCCCACGGGCGTCCTCCTCGACCTCGGTGGACCGAAGATCCGCGTCGGCGCCCTTCCCGGCGGCTCCGTGTCGCTCGTGAAAGGGCAGGCCGTCGAGCTTTTTCCGGGCCGTGCTTCCGCCGGAGAGTCGGGAGGCGCCGTGCGCCTCGCGGTGACGTACCCGGCCCTCCTCGCGGACATCGGGCCGGGCGCCGAGGTGCGGCTCGACGACGGACGTATCAGGCTCCGCGTCGGGAAGCGCGGGAGACGCGCGCTCGTTTCGACCGTCGAAATCGGCGGCCTCGTGAAGAGCGAGGCGGGGGTGAACTTCCCCGATTCGGCCCTCTCGGCGTCCGCCCTGACGGCGAAGGACCTTCGGGATCTCGCCGAGGGGCTCGAAGCGGGCGTGGACTTCGTGGGACTCTCGTTCGTGCGCAGCCCGGCGCACGTCGCGCAGCTCCGGCGGCTCCTCGGTCGCGTCGCGCCCGGGCGCCGCCCCTGGGTCGTGTCCAAGATCGAGCGCAAGGAGGCCCTCGCGGCCCTCGACGAGCTCGCGGCGGCCTCGGACGCGCTCATGGTGGCGCGGGGCGATCTCGGCGTGGAGATCGGCCTCGCGAGCGTGCCGCGGGCGCAGCGGGAGATCCTCGCGGCGGGCCGGCGCCACGCCGTGCCCGTCATCGTCGCCACGCAGATGCTCGAGTCGATGATCGAGAACCCGACGCCCACGCGCGCGGAGGTCTCGGACGTCGCGGGGGCCGTTCACGATGGAGCGGACGCGGTGATGCTCTCCGGTGAGACGGCCGTGGGCGCGTGGCCCGTCGAGGCCGTCGAGGCCATGGCCGAGATCGCGCGCGCCGCCGAAGTGCCGGAAGCCGGCTTCGCGCCCGAGGAGGAACCGCTCCTGCCGGCCGGAGATTTCGCCGCCGTCGTGGCGCGTACGGCCGCGGGCATGGCCCGCGACGCGGGCGCCGCGGCGATGGTCGTCTACACCCAATCGGGCCGCACGGCGCGCCTCGTGTCGAAGAACCCGCTTTGCATACCGGTGCTCGCGTTCACGTCGCGGGAAACGGTGCGGCAGAAGCTCGCGCTCCTGCGCGACGTCACGTCCTTCCGCGTCCCTGAGGCGCGCAGCGTCGAGGCGATGATCCGCGCGGGAGACGCCGTGCTGTCGCGCCTGCCGCATCTCGCCGGAGCCGTGGTCATCGAGATCTCGGGCGCCGCGCCGGCGGCGGGCGCGACGAACACGATACGCGTGCGGCGCCTGCCGCGCTGAGCAGCGCGACCCGGACCCAACGCCGTTCCTGCCTGAAACGAACGAATAACAGAAGGCCGTCGGAGTCTTCCCGCCGACGAACGCGAAAGATGCGACAGATGAGCTCGGTCCGACCGACACGGGGGCAAGTCGATAACTCCGCTGGCCCACAGAGGCCGTTGTTCAGCGATTGGCTCCCCGTGTGCGGATTTCATCCTGGCCCGGAGCCCACGTTGGCAGCAGTGGCGCTCGCCAATGCCCACGCACCCCAAGCCAACCCGACACAACCCGCTATTCGACTGACCTTACGGACACTACGAGGTACTGGGAAGTGAGAGGACAGCCTAACAACGCGCTGCAGCGGACTCACTACGCTCGCCGCTGAGCTTGATATCCAGTCCAAAATCGAGTGCGCGGCGTAGCCGCTTTCCGAAACCGGCGGCGGAAACGGGGCTACTCCGGGTAAAAGCCGGAGCCGATCAACGCCGGAACTTCGTCCACCTTCACCGCCTTCACGTAGCTCCATTTCTGGGACGGTTGGGTCTGGCCGGGTTTCGGGAACATGTAGTCGACCCACCCCGATCCCTTGGATTGAACCACCTTTACAAACTCGTCATGGAATAGCTTGCCGTTGGAATCCTTCTGGCCGGAGGGATTTGTCCCCTCGCGCTTTGGAAAAGCGGGATTGAGCAGTACATTCAATTTCATATCGTACGCGAATAAATAGGTGTCACCGCTAAACCACTCGCTCCCAGATTTTCTAAACTCGGCGAAGGCTGCCTTCCCTTGACTTTCGACCAGTGCCGCGGCCTTGTGGACGAGCGCCACGATCTGTTTTGCTTTCTCGGACGCCGGTGGAGATTGCTGAGACAATCCCGGTGCAACAGTCCTGAGTAACGGAGTGGCAGGCTCCATGCCCTTCGCCATGATTACCTTCGCTGACTCCGGCGTGCGCAGGAACTCGATGAGTGCCTTTCCTGCCTCGGCCTGCGGGGCGTTGGCCATGATGGCCGCCACAAAGACAAGGGTGTCCTGTAGATCACCCGGTAACGGGCCGACAAGCTCGATGCCGGTAACCGCCATAAGGCCTTGGAGTGTGCCCACGCCGAGCTCGGCCTCGCCATTGGCAACCATCTGGCCAGGGAATCCGGATTTGGGAAAGATCGTCTTAGGTTTCATCTCCTCAGCGATGCCAAGGCGATCGAGCACCTTGGCGAAATGGACGCCGCTCGCGCCACCGCCCGCCGGATCGCTATACGAAATGGACTTTGCGGCGAGCAGAGTGCGTTTCAATGCCTCAGGCGAGGAGATGTCGGGCTTGGGCGCGCCTTTGCGAACGGCCACGCCGCTGCCCGAGCGAGCGAGGATATTCTCGGTGCCCGCCACAACTTTGCCGTCCTTCGCCAGGCGCTCGATCCCCGGCTGGGGAATCATCACAACATCGCCGGCTACACCGTCCTGGACGAGCTTTACGATCCCGCCCAGGGGGCCGAACGTGATCACGAGCTTGTGTCCGGTCACGCGCTCAAACTTCGGCCCGAGGTCTTCCATGACCGGTTGCAGTGCAAGGGCGCTCAGCACTTTGAGTTCATCGGCTTCCGCCGGGCCTTGGGCGAGCAGGATCGTGGCCCCGATAGCTACGGTTGCGGCAAGTGAACGTATCTTCATGGCATGTTCCTCTCAGGTGGTTAACCTTCGGGCCTAAGCAGTATTCGGCTGCAGGATGGGGTGATACATCGTGGGCTTTCCGAGTGGATTTTCCTGCAAGCGGCTTTATCTGGGTGCAATTTTGTTTCTACTGCTAGGAGCGGCGGTGGAGCAGGCGGAATAACGGGCGGCGTGACTGAGACGTCGTCAGTCGTCGCCGTCGCCCGTGGGTGTCGCCGGGATCGGCGGTGCCCTCGGGACGCCGTGCGGTGCGATTTCGAGGTCCTCGCCGTCCATCTCGTCCGGGTCGTATTCGATGCCGAGATACGACAGGAG
>JBGPDK010000192.1:0-5864 GCA_041482235.1 Thermoanaerobaculia bacterium
ACGTTGGCGGCGTGGTACGCGCCGAAGGACGCGCCGACGGCCGCGATGTTCCCGCCGGCCCGCGACGTGATGTAGGGGAGCATCTCGTCGCGCAGGTAGCGGTCGTACGCGTCGTGGCGCCGGACGCGCTCGGCGGGCGCGATCTTCCTGTTGTACCAGCTCTCGGCATCCACGGAGTCGACGCAGACCAGCTGGAGCCAGCCCGCATCGACCTTGTCCGCGAGCGCCCCCGTGAGGCCGAAGTCCTCGTTCTGGTAGAAGGTGCCCATCGACGTCGGAAAGAACAGGACGGGACGGCCGCGGTCGCCGAACCAGAGGAACTCCATCGCCCGCCCGAGCGCGGCGCTCCTCCAGGAGCCATACTCTCGTTTCATGGACGACGAGTCTAGCGAAGGTCGTCGCGTTCGCCTCCTCGAGAGCGAGCTTCTTCGCAGGCTCGAGGAGAAGAATACGGAGCTGAAGGCCGCCGGGGAGGCGCTGGCGGCGTCGGAGCGACGCTACCGGGAACTCGTCGAGCTGGCGCCGATCGGGATCTTCCGCTCCACGCCTGGAGGCCGCTTCGTCTCCGTCAATCCGGCTTTGGCCAGCCTGCTCGGGTACGAATCGCCCGACGAGATGCTCCAGCTCGACCTCAGAAGGGACGTCTACCTCGACGGTGCCGAACGGGACCGCCGGGTGAGCGAGCGAGAGACCACCGGCATGTCCGGATTCGAGGTCCGCTGGAAGCGTCGGGATGGTTCTGGGGTCTGGGTCCGTATCGACTCCCGGGTGATCCGGGGAGACTCCGGAGCCCTCGAGCTGTTCGAGGGATTCGTCCACGACATCCAGAAGCGCAAGGACGCGGAGGAAGCCCTGCGCGCTTCCGTGGAGCGATACCGCGTCCTCTTCGAAAAGAACCCCGGGTCGATGTGGGTCTACGACGCGGAGACCCTCGCTTTTCTGGCCGTGAACGACACGGCAATTCGCAACTACGGCTACTCGGCGGAGGAATTCCTTTCGATGACGATCAAGGAGATCCGCCCGGCGAAGGACGTAGCGCGATTGTTGGAAACGGTGACCGCCGCGAGGGCCGGCTATGCCGACACACGCGACTGGAGGCACCGCAAGAAGGACGGGAGCTTCATCGACGTCGAGATCGCGTCGCAGCCGTTGGAGTTCTCCGGCCGGCGGGCGCGGCTCGTCCTCGCCAAGGACGTTACCGAGAAGAAACTGCTAGAGGAGCAGTTCCGGCAGGCGCAGAAGATGGAAGCGGTCGGCCAGCTCGCTGGAGGCGTCGCCCACGACTTCAACAACGTGCTCACGGCGATCCTCGGATACGGAGGTCTCCTCGCGGCGCGGCTCGCGTCGGACCCCTCGGGCCGGGAAGAGGTGGAGGAGATCCTCCGGGCGGCCGAGCGCGCGGTGGCGTTGACGCGGCAGCTCCTGGCATTCAGCCGCCGGCAGGTCCTCGAGCCGGTCGTTCTTAGCCTCAACGAGCTGATCCGGAACCTGGAGAAGATGCTGGGACGCCTCATCGGAGAGCACCTGAGCCTCGTCACGCGGCTGGACCCGTCGCTGGGCAACGTCCTCGCGGACGCCGGCCAGATCGAGCAGGTCATCGTGAATCTGGTCGTCAACGCGCGCGACGCGATGCCGCAGGGAGGCCGGCTGACGATCGAGACGGCCAACGCCGATCTCGACGAATCGTACGCTCAACGCCATGCTTCCGTTCGACCGGGCCGTTACGTCCTGGTGGCCGTCAACGACACGGGCGTCGGCATGGACACCGAAACGCTGGCGCACATCTTCGAGCCTTTCTTCACGACGAAGGAAAAGGGGAAGGGAACGGGGCTGGGACTCTCTACGGTGTACGGGATCGTGAAGCAGTCGGAGGGCAACATCTGGGTGTACAGCGAGCTGGGGAAGGGGACGACCTTCAAGGTGTATCTCCCGCGAGTCGACAAGTCGCTTCCTCGATCGGCCTCGAAGACCTGGCCCGCGGTCACCGCCGGCGGTCACGAGACGATCCTCGTCGTCGAGGACGAAGCGGCCATCCGCTCGCTCACGCGCCGGATTCTCGAGAAACACGGCTATCGCGTTCTCGATGCCCCGAACGGAGGCGAGGCGGAGAAGCTCGTCACGGGAAATCCGGAGAAGATCGACGTGCTTCTGACCGACCTCGTCATGCCCGACATGACGGGAACGGAGCTGGCGACGCGGCTTTGCGCGAAGCGTCCCGGCCTCCGCGTCGTTCTCATGTCCGGGTACACCGACGACGCAGTCGTCCGCGACGGGCCGCCCGAATCCGAGCGGGCCTTCCTCCAGAAGCCGTTCACGCCCGCCATGCTCGTGCGAAAGATCCGGGACGTTCTTTCCTCAGGGGGCTCTCCGTAACGCATTGCGCCCCTTCTCTGCGCTCCGTTAGGATGCGCCCGCAGCGCGGCAACGAGGGGGAAGGCGATGACGCAGGCGACCAAACGGATCGGCGTTCTCTTCGGCATGGAGGACACGTTCCCCTGGGCCCTGATGAAGGAGATCAACGAGCTCGCGAAGAAAAACGGCGATGCGATCGAATGCGGTCCGGTGAAGATCTCGCACCTGACGCAGGAACAGTCCTTCCAGGACTCCGTCATCCTCGACCGCATCAGCCACGAAGTTCCCTTTTACCGCACGTTCCTGAAGTGCGCCGTCGCGCGCGGCGTCGAGGTCGTGAACAACCCGATCTGGTGGTCGGCCGACGACAAGTTCTTCGACAACGTCGTCGCGCTGGCGGCGGGTGTCGCCGTGCCGAAGACGGTCCTCCTGCCGCACAAGGAGCATCCGCCGAACACGACGTCGACCTCCTTCCGCAACCTGGAGATGGTCGACTGGGATCGCGTGTTCTCCTATCTCGGCTTTCCGATCTTCCTGAAGCCGGCGAACGGCGGGGGCTGGAAGGACGTCTACAAGTGCGACACGAAGGAGGCGTTCTTCTCGGCGTACGACCGGACGCGGGATCTCGAGATGATGGCGCAGGAGGCCATCGCATTCACGGACTACTACCGCTGCTACGTGGTCGGCCGCAAGCGCGTGCGCATCATGCCGTACGCTCCGAACGAGCCGCACCTCCTCCGCTACGCGGCGGCGCGCGGCAAGGCCGTGCCCGCGGCGATGGTCGAGCGCGTCACGCAGGGCGCCCTCGCGCTGTGCGAGGCCCTGGGGTACGACCTCAACACCGTGGAATTCGCGGTGCGCGACGGTGTTCCCTACGCGATCGACTTCATGAACTGCGCGCCGGACGCCGACGTCGCCTCCGTGGGGCAGGAGAACTTCAACTGGATCGTCCGCGCGATGACCGAGTACCTCATCGATCGAGTGAAGCACCCGCGCCCTTTCGAGAGCACCGGCACGTGGCCGCGGCTGCTGGGAATCGTGAAATGAACCGGACGCGCGCGACGGGCTGAAACGTGGCAGCGCCGCGCCCGTCGTTCACCCTGGGGATCGAGGAAGAGTTCCAGATCATCGATCCCGCGACGCGCGCGCTCAAGGCCCACATCCAGGAGCTCTTCGCGGCGGGCGAGTCGCGCCTCAAGGACAAGATCAAGCGCGAGTTCCACCAGTCGGTCGTCGAGGTCGGAACGGGGATCTGCAGGAACATCGCCGAGGCGCGGGCCGACGTCACGAATCTCCGGAGGGAGCTCGTGGCTCTCGCGGGCTCCCAGGGCCTTGCGATCGGCGCCGCCGGAACGCATCCGTTCACGCACTGGTCGGAAGTGCCGATCACCCCGAACCCGCGATACGAGAAGATCCTCCATGACCTCGGGACGATCGCGCGCGGCAACCTCATCTTCGGGCTTCACGTCCACGTCGCCGTCGAGCACGACGAGACCCGGATCGCGCTGCAGAACGCGGTGCGGTACTTCCTGCCGCACGTCTTCGCGCTCTCGACGAATTCGCCGTTCTGGTCCGGGCACGATACCGGCTGGAAGAGTTTTCGCGCGAAGGTCTTCGAGCGCTTCCCGCGCACGGGAATCCCCGACCAGTACTTCTCGTGGGCCGACTACATGAGCTACATCGAAACGCTCGTGAAGACGAAATGCATCGACGACCCGAAGAAGATCTGGTGGGACGTGCGCCCACATCCGTTCTTTCCGACGCTCGAGTACCGGATCTGCGACATCCCGATGCGCGTGGACGAGACGATCTGTCTCGCGGCGCTGTTCCAGGCGATCACGGCGAAGCTCTGGAAGCTCCATGACCGGAACCTCACGTTCCGGCTCTACTCGCGCGCCCTCATCAGCGAGAACAAGACCCGTGCCGCGCGGTACGGCATCGACGCTCCGCTCATCGACTTCGGGAAGAAGGAAGAGGTGCCGTTCGCGTTGCTCCTCGGCGAGCTCCTCGAGTTCGTGGACGACGTCGTCGACGAGCTCGGTTCGCGCAAGGAGATCGAGTACGTGCACACGATCCTCGCGCGCCGGACGGGCGCGGACCGGCAGCTCGACGTCTACGAAAGAACGAAGAGCCTGCCCGCGGTCGTGGACTACATCCTCGAGGAGACGCGCCACGGCCTCGACTGAACGGCTCTTCACGGCGGAGGAGATCGCGCGCGCGACGGGCGCTTCCCGCCTCACGGCGGAGGCGGCCTTCGCGTCGGTTTCGACGGACACACGGACCCTCGCGCCGGGCGCGCTGTACGTGGCGCTCGAGGGCGACCGGTTCGACGGGCACGCGTTTCTTGCGGAGGCCGCGGCGAAGGGCGCGGCGGCGGCGATCGTCCGGAAGGGGACGCAGGCCGTTTCGGGCGTCTTGCTCTTCGAGGTCGAGGACACGCGCTCGGCGCTCGGCGCTCTCGCGGCATTTCACCGGAGGCGATTCTCGATTCCCCTCGGGGCCGTCGGGGGATCGAACGGCAAGACGACGACGAAGGAGATGGTCGCGGCGATCCTGAGGACGCGCGGCCCCGCGCTCGCGACGGAGGGCAACTTCAACAACGAGGTGGGCGTTCCGCTCACGCTTCTGAGGCTCCGGCCGGAACACCGCGCGGCGGTCCTCGAGCTCGGCATGTCCGCGCCGGGCGAGCTCGCGCGTCTCACGGCGATGGCGAATCCCGACGCCGCAGTGCTCACGGCCATCGCGGCGGAGCACCTCGAGTTCCTGAAGGACCTGGACGGCGTCGCGGCCGCCGAGGGCGAGCTCTATTCGGGACTCCGCGCGGGCGCGACCGCGGTCGTCAACGCGGACGACCCGCGCTGCGTGGCGCAGGCGGAGCGGGTGGCGGGCGGCGTGAAGAAGATCTTTTTTGGTAAGAGCGCGTGGGCGGACGTTCGTCTTTCGTCGGTTACGCCGCTCGGAATCGACGGATTGGAGATTTGCTTAGAAAAGGAAGAGGGGGAGGGGCTCGCCGGCGCTTCGGGTCGGCGGCCGGGCTCGAACCTACAGCTCCGCAGAATCACCGTCAGGCTGGGGTTCGTGGGGGAGCATAACGCGATGAATGCGGCCGCTGCTGCTGCCCTGGCTCTTTCTCTTTCTTACTCATTCGAAGAAATCTCCCGGGGTCTTTCTTCTGCCCGGCCTTTCTCGCATCGCTCCCGCGTGGTCGCCGGAGCGGGCGGGATCACGATCCTCGACGACTGCTACAACGCCTCGCCCGCGTCGATGGAGGCCGCGCTCGCGACGCTCGCGGGGCTCAGGAAGGGCGGCTCGGGCCGGGCGGTCGCTGTGCTCGGCGACATGCTGGAGCTCGGCGCCTTCGAGGGGGAAGCTCACCGGACGCTCGGAAGAAAGGCGCGTGAATCGGTCGAGCTGGCCGCGTTCTTCGGGCCTCGCTCTCGTTCCTCTTTCGAAGAATATTCTTCTTCTCCGTTTTTTCGCCCCTCGGCCCACTTCACCGAAATCGATCCCCT